>JAMFSN010000057.1 GCA_026225295.1 Frankia alni | reverse complement strand
GTCGGGCGCGGTCGATCCCTACCTGGGCGGCTCGTATCCGCTGGAGCAGACGGCGGCGGCGCTGCGGGAGATGGCCGACCGCCGCCTGACCGGGAAGCTCACCATCGCCGTCCGCTCCTGACCACCGTCCGGCGGAGCGGCAGCGTCAACGGTGAATTCTTGACTGCGTCAGCGCGCGGTCAGCGCACGCTGACAGTGACAGTTGCCGAGAAGAGCCTCATTGTCAGGTTCCCCGCACGGTCCCGCGGCCGCCGACGACGACAGTTCCGAGGTCCCCGGAACGCGTCATCGTCCCCGCGCCACCTAACAAACGCTGGCCCTGCCGAATCGACGCTGGCCGCCGTCAGGGCCACCCCACCCGCCCGCCGCCGACCGGACCCGACCCGACCCGGCCGGGTCCGGTGCTCCCGACCGCGAACGGGGGCGTCGGCGGCCCGGGGCCGCTTACCGTGGACGGGTGACGCTGACCGGCCGCCCGGCGACCACTCTGGTCGAGGCGCTCGCCGCGGCGGTCTCGGACGACGCGGTGGTGACCGACCCGGACCGCCTGGCCTCGTACCGGACCGACCAGTCCCCCGACACGGTCGCGGGGACCCCGACGGCCGTCGTCTTCCCGCGGACCACGGGGCAGGTCGCCGCGGTGCTGACCGTCGCCCATGCCCGCGGCGTGCCGGTGGTGCCCCGGGGGGCCGGTTCGGGCCTGACCGGCGGGGCCAACGCGGTCGACGGCGGCATCGTGCTGTGCCTGGACCGGATGACGGCCGTCCGGGAGATCCGGCCCGGCGACGGGTACGCGGTCGTCGAGCCGGGCGTCATCAACCAGCAGCTGCGCGACGCGGCCGGCACCCACGGCCTGACCTACGCGCCCGACCCGGCGTCCAAGGACTGGTGCACGATCGGCGGCAACGTCAACACCAACGCCGGCGGCCTGTGCTGCGTCAAGTACGGCAGCACCCGGGACTCGGTGCTGGGGCTCGAGGTGGTGCTGGCCGACGGCCGGGTGACCCGGGTCGGTCGCCGGTCGATCAAGGGCACCGCCGGCTACGACCTGGTCGGGCTGTTCGTCGGCAGCGAGGGGACGCTCGGGGTGGTCACCGAGGCCCGCCTGCGCCTGCGCCCCCGCCCGCCCGCCCCGACCACCGTGGTGGCGGTCTTCGACGACCTGGTCGCCGCCGGGCGCGCGGTCGAGGCGATCGTCACGGTGACCACGCCCGCCCTGCTCGAGCTGATGGATTCGACGACGCTGCGGGCCGTGGAGGCCTTCCGGCCGATGGGTCTGGAGACCTCGGCCCGCGCTCTGCTGATCGGGCAGAGCGACCTGCCGGGCCCGGCCGGCGAGGCCGAGGCGGACGTGATGCTGGCCGCGTGCGTCGACGCCGGGGCGATCGAGGGCTACCGCTCGCAGGATCCGGAGCAGGCCGAAATGCTGCTCACCGCCCGCCGCCTGGCCATCCCGGCCCTGGAGCGGCTGGGCGCCTGGCTGCTGGACGACATCGCGGTCCCCCGGTCCCGGCTGGCCGAGACGATCCTCGGGGTCGAGGAGGTCGCGGCCGCGCGCAACGTGCTGATCGGGACCTTCGGGCACGCCGGCGACGGGAACCTGCACCCGACGATCGTGTACCCGCACGGCGACCTCGACGCCCGGGAGCGGGCGTTGGCGGCGTTCGACGATCTGGTGGCTCTCGCGGTGCGCCTCGGCGGCACGGTCACCGGGGAGCACGGGGTCGGGCTGATCAAGCGGGCCGGGCTGACCGCCGAGCTGGACCCGGTCGCCGCCGCGCTGCACCACACGCTCAAAACGGCGCTCGACCCGGCCGGCATCCTCAACCCCGGCAAGTCGCTGCCGTTCCTGGGCCGGGCCTGACCCGGCCGGGCCTGACCCGGCCGGCAACACTGCCTCCGACGGCCCGGTTCGGGCAGGATGGGCGGTGTGGACGGAACCTTGTTGCAGGCCGCCGAGGCGGCCACCGGTTTCATGCCGCCGGCTGAGGGCCTGGCCCTGTACGAGACGGCCCTGGCGGCCGGCTCCGGGGTCGTGCTGGAGGTCGGGACCTACTGCGGGAAATCGACGCTCTACCTGGCCGCGGCGGCCCGGGAGACCGCCTCGACCGTCGTCACGGTCGACCACCACCGGGGTTCCGAGGAGAACCAGGCCGGCTGGGAGTACCACGACACGACCCTGGTCGACCCGGCCACCGGCCGCCTGGACACCCTGCCCCACCTGCGCCGCAGCCTCGAAGCAGCGGCCGTCGAGGACGTCGTGGTGGCCGTCGTGGGACGGTCCGAGCAGGTCGGGCGGATCTGGTCGACCCCGGCGGCGATGCTGTTCCTGGACGGCGGCCACTCCGAGGAGCAGGCCCAGGCCGACTACGAGGCGTGGTGGCGGCACGTCGCGCCGGGCGGCCTGCTGGCCATCCACGACGTGTTCCCGGACCCGGCCGACGGCGGTCAGGCGCCGTTCCACGTGCTGGAGCGGGCCGTCCGCGAAGGATCGTTCACCGAGACCCGGACCGTCGGGTCGCTGCGGGTGCTGCGCCGGACCGCCCGTTGACCGCCGAACGGCTGACCCCCGAACGGCCGGCGACCGCCGAAAGCCCGGCCCGGGCGGGCTTTCCGGCGCCCGACGACTGGACCGAACCGGGCGCCTACCTGGTCGCGGACGGGGTCTACCGGATCCCGCTGCCGCTGCCCAACGACGGCCTACGGGCGATCAACGTCTACGCGATCGTCCAGGATCCGCCGGCGGACAGCGCCGATTCCGGTCCCGGCCTGGTCCTGGTCGACGGCGGCTGGACGCTCGAGGAATCCGAACAGGCGCTGGTCAGAGCGCTCGGGACGTTCGGCGCCGGGCTGGTCGACATCCGCCGGTTCCTCGTCACCCACGCCCACCGCGACCATTACACCCAGGCGGTGGCGATCCGCCGCCGGTTCGGGACCCGGGTCGGACTCGGGATCGGCGAGAAGTCGACCCTCGAGGTCTTCACCAAGCCGGGCCGCCAGGCCCTGCACGAGCAGGTCGCGCTGCTGAGGCGGTACGGCGCGGGCGAACTGGGCGCGTTGGTGGAAGCGAACGCCGGGACGCCGTCGCCCACCGCCAGGGACGACTGGGCGATGCCCGACGAGTGGTTCGACGGACCGACCCGGATCGACCTCGGGCTGCGCACGCTGTCGGGGGTGCCGACCCCCGGCCACACCAAGGGGCACTTCGTCTTCATCGACGACGACGCCGGGCTGATGTTCAGCGGCGACCACGTGCTGCCCCACATCACCCCGTCGATCGGCCTGGAAGCGGCGCCGGCCGCGCTCCCGCTCGGGTCGTTCCTCGATTCCCTGCGGCTGGTGCGCTCGATGCCGGACCGGCGGATGCTCCCGGCCCACGGACCGGCCTCGCCGAGCGTCCACACCCGGGCCGACGAGCTGCTGGAGTTCCACCGGCTGCGGCTCGACGCGACGGAAGCCGTGGTGCGGGGCGGCGCGGACACGGCCTACGCGGTGGCCAAGATCCTGCGCTGGACGCGCCGGGAACGCCACTTCCGGGACCTCGACCTGATGAACCAGCGGCTCGCGACCAGCGAAACCGGCGCCCACCTGGACCTGCTGGCCGCCCAGGACCGACTGCACCGGCGCGAGGACGACGACCACGTCCTGCGGTACCGCCCGGTCGGAGGCGCGGCTGACTCGCCGGTTCTCTGAGTCGCGACGCTGAAGGAGGGCCGGCTGCGTCGATCTGTGTCGGTCTGTCAGGCTCAGCGCCGGTCATGGCGGGCCGGGACTATGACGTTTGCTGGCGGCCGAGCCGCCGCCGGAAGGCTCAGCCGGCGCTGACGCAGGCGCACCCGGGCGCCCGCGGCTCGGGCACGCCGTCCGCGATCTCCAGGCCGGCCGGCAGATCGTCGCCCCGGAAGACCCGGTCGGTGACCCCACCGGCCAGGGCGTCGGCGGCCAGGACGACGGCCGCCGCCGTCCAGGTGGTCTGCTGCTCGGGCCAGTTGACCTGCGCGTGGAGCTGCCAGCCGGTCCAGTAGCTGCCGTCTGGGCACCGCAGGTGCTGGACGTCGGCGAACAACCGCCGCGCGGCGGTGGACAGCCCGACGACGTTCAGCGCGATGACCAGTTCACAGGTCTCGGCGCCGGTCACCCACGGCTCGTCGGACACACACCGGATACCGAGGCCGTCGACGACGAACGTCGACCAGTGGTCCCGCAGCCGGGCCCGGGCCGGCCCACCCCGCAGAGCCCCGCCCAGCACCGGGTAGTACCAGTCCATCGACCAGCGGTCCCGAGCCGAGAACACCTCCGGGTGGGTCCGCAGCGCGTGCCACAGCCGGCCGACGCTGACCTCCCAGTCCGGCTGCTCCTCGCCGACCAGGGCGGCCAGGGCCAGCCCGCAGCGCAGGCTCTGCAGCGTGGACGAACAGCCGGTGAGCAGGGCCTCCTCATGGGGTCGGCCGTCGGCGGCGCGGGCCCACCACAGCTGCCCGCCGGGCGCCTGCAGGGCGACGACGAAATCCAGCGCCCGTTTGACGACGGGCCAGATCGAGGTGACGAACGCGCGGTCGCCGGTCAGCAGCCAGCGGTGCCAGGCCGCGACCGCGATGTACGCGCACTGGTTGCTGTCGGCCGTCGCGTCGGTGACGACGCCGTTCTCCCGGCGCATCGGCCACGACCCGTCGGCCCGTTGGGTGTTGACGGTCCAGGTCCACGCCGCGTCGGCGTCGTCCGACCGGCCGCCGAGCGCCAGGGCCATGGCGCACTCGAGATGGTCCCAGGGGTCCGTGTGATCCCCGGCGAACCAGGGGATGGCCCCCGACGGTTCCTGGACGGCGGCTATCGCGGTCGCGGTGAGCGACAGCTCGGCCGCGGACAGCGGCAGAGGTGGTTCATACGGCACGTGACGGACCCTCGGGTTTGCGCAGATAAAGGACGAGGCTCTTCCCGATGAGCGGGTTGAGCGCCCGCTCGGCGAAGCGGGTGGCCGCCGGCCGCCTCATCATGTCCCACACCAGCAACCGGTGGTAGAGCTTCGTCGCGCGGTGGTCATCATTGTGGGGGCCGACCGCGCAGCGCAGCCACCAGTAGGGAGAGTGCAGCGCGTGCGCGTGGTGGGTGTCGAGCAGCTCGAGGCCGGCGCCGGTCAACCGGTCCCGCAGCTCGTCCCCCCGGTAGATCCGGACGTGACCGCCCTCGACCTCGTGGTAGGCATCCGAGAGCGACCAGCAGATCCGCTCGGGCAGCCACCGCGGGACGGTCACCGCCGCGATTCCGCCGGGCCGCAGGACGCGCACGATCTCGGCCATCGCGCCGGCGTCATCGGGCAGGTGCTCCAGGATCTCGGACGCGACGACCTTGTCGAAGGTTCCGTCCGCGAAGGGCAGGCCGAGCGCGTCGCCGCGGACCGTCAACGACGCCGCACCGGCCGGCGCTTCCCCGTCCTTCTCCAGGGCCGTCAGCATGGCCAGGACCCCGGGCAGCTCCGCGCCCTCGGACCGGTCGAGCGCGACGACCCGGGCCCCGGCCCGCAGCAGCGCGAAGGAATGCCGCCCTTCGCCGCACCCCAGGTCGAGCACCGTTTCGCCCGGGACCAGCCCGAAACGCTCGACATCGACCGTCAGCACTCCGGCCGCCCGGGGCGACGGCCGGAAGCCCCCCGGATCACGAGGCCGCGCCCGGGGCCCGGACCGCCGCGATCCGCTCGCGGTACCACTCGACCGTCGAAGCGGTCGCCGCCCGCCAGGAGAAGTTGGCCAGCACCCGGTCCCGGCCGGCGGCCCCCATCCGCCTGCGCAGTTCGGGATCGTCCAGCAGTCTGGTGATCGCGACCGCGAGCGCCCCGTGGTCACCCGCCGGCACGAGCAGGGACGCCTCGCCGTCCGGCCCGGCCACCTCGGGCAGGGCCCCGGCCGTGGTCGCGACGAGCGGCAGGCCGCAGGCCATCTCCTCGACGGCCGGCAGACTGAAGCCCTCGTACAGCGACGGGACGACGGCCACCTCCCCGGACTGCAGGACCTTCACCAACTCCTCCTGGGTGAGGTCGGAGCGAAAGGTGACCGCGTCGGCCAGGCCGAGTTCGGTGACCCGGCGGGCGGCCGGGCCACCCGCCTTGGCCTTGCCCACGCACACCAGGTGGGCATCGTGGTCGACCCGGATCTTGGCCAGCGCGTCGAGCAGCACGCCGAGTCCCTTGAGGGGGACGTCCGCGCTGGTCACCACGACGATGCGGCCCGGGACGGTGGCGGCCGGGTCGGGCTTGAACACGTCCTGGTCGACCCCGAGCGGCACCGCCCGCAACGCCTCGGGCCGGATTCCCATGTCGCGCTGGATGTCGATCGCCGAGTTGGCGGAGACGGTCAGCATCCCGTCGAGCCGGCGGCCGACCCGGGCCTGCATGGGCAGGAACGAGTAGAAGCGCCGCAGGCCGAACCGGCGCCGCACGCCGGTGGCAGCGGCCAGCTCCAGGCGACGATCAACGGTGATCGGGTGGTGCACGGTCGTGACCAGCGGGATTCCGGACGGGCGGAGCGCGGAGCGCAGGCGCAGCAGGCCGTACCCGAGGCTCTGGTTGTCGTGGACGATGTCGTAGGGCGCCGCCCCGGCGGCGGTGGCGGCCCGGAAGGCCCGGGGCAACCGCAGGCTGAAGGCCAGCGGCTCGGAGAACTGGCCGGTCCGCATGACCAGAAACTCGGTGAGATCGGCGAGATCACGGATCTCGCGCGGGTGCGGCCACCGCATCGGCTCGGGTTCGCCCCACAGGTCGAGACCGGGGACCTTGATGAGCCGCACGCCCGGGTCGAGCAGCGGGTAGGGCGGACCGCTCCAGACGTCCACCGAATGACCCGTCCGGGTCAGCTCACGGGAGAGATGCCGCAGGTAGATGCCCTGGCCGCCGCAGGTAGACAGGCTCCGGTAGGACAGAAGAGCCACCCGCAGCGGCGCCTCTTCCATACGGCGGTTACTCCTTCTCAGGTCGGGCACCAAGGGGGCCTCGGGGCTGCTGGAGCGTACCAATACACCCCGGCCACTTGCGGGGTTGTCACTATATGCAGTGATCCCAGCACGGAAAGACACCGCCGGCCGGCGGTCTCGATCGTATAGCGAAATGGCGTTTCAGTAACGTGCGCGGGACGGCGGCGGCTCGTCACGAGCCCGGCCGGACCGGTTCGCGAGGCGCCCCGGACGGCGCCGCGCGATAGTGACTCGTATGACGCTCAAGGTGACGGCCGACCCGGAAACGCTCGGTTTCGACCCGGGCCGGCCCGCGCGCATCGACACCCGGCTCGCGCGGTACGTCGACGAGGGACGGCTGGCCGGCTGGCCGGTCGCCGTCACCCGGCGGGGCGAGGTGGTGCACGCCTCGACCTACGGCCGACGCGACCTCGAGGCCGACCGACCGGTCGAGGCGGACACCCTGTGGCGGATCTACTCGATGACCAAGCCGATCACCTCGGTGGCCGCGATTCTTCACCCAGCTCATCCCGTCGAGCACCTACCCGATCCGCAGCCTGCTGCGCCAGCTCGTCCACCAGGCGCTCGTCGACTGACCGACCGACCTGATCTGACCGACCTGATCTGACCGACGTCGGCTGAACCGGCGTGGGCACCGGCCCGTGTTCCGGAGCGTGGCCGAGACTGGAGCCGGCGGCGCCGCCCGGCTCCGGAGGACCACGATCGGGGCCGGCGACGACGTGCCCACCCGGGCCAACCGGCGGAGGTGGGACCGCGCGACGGATCGGGGGACGGATGACGGGCCGGCCACGCACCACGAAGCCACCGCGGCGGGCGCGCAACGACCCGGGCCAGTACGACGACCTGGCCGCCGAATGGTGGCCGTCGCACGGCGGGTTCGCGGCCCTGCACTGGCTGGCCCGGGCCCGGGCCGGGCTGGTGCCGCCGCCCCCGCACCCCGGTGCCCCGCTGCTCGACGTCGCCTGCGGGGCCGGCCTGCTCGCCCCGCACCTGGGCGCAGACCCCGCCGGCTGGCGGCACATCGGGCTGGATCTGTCCGCGACCGCCCTCGGCCAGGCCCGGGCCCACGGAGTGGCGCCGGTCCGCGGGAACGCGCTGCGCCTGCCGTTCGCCGACGCGACGTTCAGCTGCGTGGTGGCCGGCGAGGTGCTCGAACACCTGCCGGACCTGCCGGGCGCCTGTGCTGAACTGGGACGGGTCCTCGCGCCGGGCGGAACCCTGGTCATCGACACGTTGGCCGACACGCTGATGTGCCGGATCGCGCTCATCCACGTCGCCGAGCGCCTGCCCGGCGGGCCGCCGCCCCGCCTCCACGACCCGGCTCTCCTGGTCGATCCCCGGGTCCTGACCGCAGAACTGGCGCTGCACGGCGTCCGGGTGACCGCGCTGCACGGCCTGCGACCGTCGATTCCCGGCTACCTGCGCTGGGTGACCCGGCGGGCCCGATGGGTCCCGATGGTGCCGGTCCGGTCGACGGGCGGTGTTTACCAGGCCGTCGGGGTAAAAGTCGGACACGGCCAGTCGCTACCGCACGGCTAGTCGCCATTCCAGGTACCGCCCGACTCCGGGGAGTTCGCCGATGACCGACCAGCCTTCGGAGTGTCCCCGGGCCGCCGGCCGGAAACCGCCCGGACCACTCGGCCGGACCCCCGGCCCGCGGCCCCGGACCTCGCGGCGCCCGACCTCGTGAGCACGACGACGCCGGCCGCGCCGGCCGCGGACCGGGCCGGGCCGGCGCCGACCGGCCTGGTCGCGGTCCTGACCGGACAGGGCGCCGCCTTTCCCCCGGCATTCGACCAGCGGGCGGTGTGGGACGGCCGGTTCGCGGAGCACTACCGCCACGACCGGGTCTCCCGCCGGCTGTTCCTGGGCTGCGGGGTGACCACCCGCCACAGCGTCGTGGATCCGATGGCGCTCGACGTCAGCGACTGGACGACCGGGGAGCGGATGCGGCAATACGCCACCGACGCCTTTCCGCTGGCCCGGGACGCACTGGCCGCGGCGCTGCGCGACGCCGGCCTGGCCGCCGCGGACCTGGGGCTCCTGGTCGTCGTGTCGTGCACCGGGTACGGAACGCCCGGCCTCGACATCCGGTTGGCCGCCGAACTGGGCCTGGCCCCCGACGTCCGCCGGCTCGTGGTCGGGCACATGGGGTGCTACGCGGCCATCCCGGGGCTGGGCGCGGCGACGGACTTCGTCCGGGCCCGCGGCCGACCGGCGGCGGTGGTGTGCGTCGAGCTGCCGTCCCTGCACCTGCAGCCCCGGCCGGCCGGGCGCGACCTCGAGCAGGTCGTGGCGCACGGCTTGTTCGGCGATGCGGCGGCGGCCGTCGTCATCGAGCCGGACGCGGCCCACGGGTTCGCGGTCCTCGACACCACGGCGGCCACCGTCGAGGCGACGTCGTCGTTGATGACCTGGGAGATCACTGACCGGGGGTTCCGGATGGGGCTGTCGCCCGAGGTCCCGAACGTGCTGGCCCGTCACGTGGCCGACGTGACCGGCGGCCTGCTGCGGTCCCACGGCCGGCGGCTCGGGGACGTGGCCGGCTGGGCCGTGCATCCCGGCGGCCCGCGGGTCGTCGACGTCGTGACCGAGCAGCTGGGGCTGCCGGCCAGCGCGACGGCCGCGACCCGGGCGGTGCTCGACCAGCACGGGAACTGCTCGTCGGGAACGGTGCTACTCGTCCTGGCCGCATTGCGGGACGGCCTGCGGCCCGGCGACGACGTCGTCGCCATGGCCTTCGGCCCCGGGCTGACCTTGTGCAGCGCCCTGCTCCAGCGCCGCTGATCCCGACCCCGACCCCCGGCGGGGCCCGAGTCGGGATCAGGGTCAGGATCGGGGTCAGGATCGGGATCGGTCGGTCGGTGTCAGTCGTCAGGCCGAGGGCTCAGCCCACCGCTCGGGAAAGATCACCGGCTCCACCTCGGTCGGCGCCGATCGCCGGGTCGGCGACCCGGCCCTCGGCCGGACCGCCTTCGGTGACGACGACCGGCGCGGACCGGCGGCTGAAGCCGAACAGGGCGACCAGCAGGCCGGCGGCGACGATGCCGGCCACCACCATCAGGCCGGGGTGGTACCCGGCCAGCAGCGCGGAGGCCGAGGGACGGCTCCCGGCCACGGTGTGGGCGGCGGTCCGCGAGGTCACCACGGCCGTCACCACTGCCAGCACGACTCCCCCACCGGCCTGGTAAGAGGTGTAGACGAGGCCGCCCGCGAGTCCCTGATCGGTGTTCGCGACGCCCGAGACCCCCGCGATGTTCACGGCGGTGAAGGCCGCGGCCACGCCGATTCCGATCAGCACCATCGTCGGCAGGACGTCGGTGACGTAGTTCGCGTGCGGCCCGATCCGGATGAACAGCAGGTAGCCGGCCAGGAAGGCGGCCATCCCGGTGAGCACCACGGTGCGGGCGCCGAGCCGTTCGAGGACCGCCGGCACCCGGGGTGACAGCGCCGCGACCAGCAGGCCGGCCGGCAGGAACGCGAACGCCATCTGCAGGGCCGACCAGTGCAGCAGGTCCTGCAGGTAGAGCGTGGCGATGAACTGGAACCCGGTGTAGGCGCCGAAGAACGACAGCCCGACCAGGTTCGCGGTGGCCAGGTGCCGGTTGCGCAGGATGCCCAACGGCAGGAGCGGGTGCCGCACCTTCGATTCGATCAGGAGGAAGCCGACCAGCAGAGCCGCCGTGACCAAAGCCAACAGGCCGGTCCGGGCCGAGAACCAGCCGTGGTCGGGCGCCTGGGTGACGGTGTAGACGAGGAGCAGCAAGCCGCCGGTGGCCGTGATCGCCCCGCCGACGTCGTACGAACCCCGGTACGGCGCGGGGGTGTCGCGCGGCACGACCCGGCGGGCGACGGCCAGTACGGCCAGCGTGAGCGGGACCGGCAGGAAGAAGACCCACCGCCAGGAAGCGGTGGTCAGGATCCCACCCAGCACCAGGCCGAAACTGAAGCCGCTGGCCCCGGTGGCCGAGTAGATGCCCAGCGCCCGGCTGCGCTCCTTGCCTTCGGGGTAGGTGGTGGTGATGATCGACAGGGCGGACGGGGCCGTGAACGCCGCGCCGATGCCCTTCAGGAACCGCGACGCGATCAGCAGCGTCCCGTTGTCGACGACCGCGCCGATGAGACTGCCCACGGCGAACAGCGCGAGCGCGGCCAGGAAGACCCGCTTGCGACCCAGCAGGTCGGAGGCCCGCCCGCCGAGCAGCAGGAACCCGGCGTAGCCGAGGGTGTAGGCACTCATGACCCACTGCAGGGTCGAGGTGGACAGGTGCAGGTCGTTCTGGATGGACGGGAGTGCGACCCCGACCACCGAGAGGTCGAGCGCGTCGAGGAACAGCGCGGCGCACAGCACCAGCAGCAGCACGGTGCCGCCGCGGACGGCGGACGCGGACGGTGGGCCGGGCGCCGCGGGCGGCCGGTGCGGGCCGTCCTGGCTGGGGACGAGCGGGGGTGGGACGTGCGAAGACGCTTCGGACACCGAGGCTCCCTGCGGAATCGCCTAGATTTCGACACTTCGACAAGTACCGAAGTTCTGGTCATCGGGAACCATGTCAAGGACTTCGACGTTTGTCAAAGTGTCGAATATAGGCGACTCTAACCCCCACGGGCATCGTGTCGGCCGCGGGCCGGGCACCATGGGGACGGTTCGGGCAGCTGTTCCGAGCAGCTGTGGAGCGGAGGTACCGGTGCGAGCGCTGACCCACCCGGATCTGGACCAGGTGGACGTCACGATGATCCTGCACGCGCTGTCCGACCCGGTGCGGCTGAAAATCGTCCGCGAGCTGGCCGAGAACGGCTGCTACTGCGGTGAACTCGACGTGCCCGTCAAGCCCGCGACGCTCTCCCACCACCTCAAGGTGCTGCGGGAAGCCGGCCTCATCCGGGTCCATGCCGAGGGCAGCCGCCGGTGGCACGAACTGCGGTGCGACGAGCTCGGCGAACGCTTCCCCGGGCTGATCGACACCGTCCTGGCCGCCCCGGCCCTCGCCGTCCGCACCTGACGTTCCCGGGGCCGAATCGTGCCGTCCGGGGAGACCGGCAGCGTCAGCGGGTCAACGGCGTCCGTGACCCTCCGGCCAGCGTCATCGTCTCGGCGCGCTCTGACCTGCGCTGAGCCTGCCGACCCGACTCCACCACCCAGCCACCGTGACCATCGGCGTCAGCGGGCGTTCCAACGCGCTCGGAGGCGATGGACGATGACAGATGTCATCCGGAGCCGGTGACGGTCGCTACTACGCGGTGATCGGCCCGCTCGGCACCATGATTCCCATGACGACGAACCAGGCACCGGCCGGCGGAATCCGCCTGGCCGGCCTCCGCAAAGCCTTCGGCGCCACCCTGGCCGTCGACGACGTCGACCTCGACATCGCGCCCGGCGAGGTGGTCGCGCTGCTCGGTCCGAACGGGGCCGGCAAGTCCACCACCATCGACATCATGCTCGGGCTGACCCGGCCCGACGCCGGCTCGGCGCTGATCTTCGGTCGGACCCCGGCCGAAGCCTGCGCGGCGGGGCTGGTCGGCGCGATGCTCCAGACCGGTGGGCTCCTCGAGTACGCGACGGTCCGCGAGACGCTGACCTTCCTGGCCAGTCTGTATCCCCGGTCGCTGCCGGTGGACGAGGTGCTGGACCGGGCCCGGATCACCGACCTGGCCGACCGGCAGACCACGAAGCTGTCCGGCGGGCAGACCCAGCGGGTCCGGTTCGCGCTGGCCATCGTGCCCGACCCCGATCTGCTCATCCTCGACGAGCCGACCGCCGCGCTGGACGTCGAGGCCCGGCACGCGTTCTGGGCCGCGATGCGGGCCTGGGCGGCGCTGGGTCGGACCGTCCTGTTCGCGACCCACTACCTGGAGGAGGCCGACGCCTTCGCCGACCGCATCGTGCTGATGCGGCGCGGGCGGGTCATCGCGGACGGCGCCACCACCGAGATCAAGGCGCTGGTGTCGGGCCGGACGATCCGGGCCACGCTGCCGGGCGCCGACCTCGGGGCGCTGCGCTCGCTGGCCGGCGTCACCACCGCCGACGCGCGGGGGGACGCGATCGTGCTGACCTGCGCGGACAGCGACACCGCGCTGCGAGCCCTGCTCACCGGCTGGCCCGCGGTGCGCGACATCGAGATCGCCGGCGCCGGCCTCGAGGAAGCCTTCCTCACCTTGACCGCAAGCGACCCCGAGAAGGTGACGGCATGACCACCGCGACGACCAGCCCGGCGACCATGCCCACATCGACCCGGCCCAGGGCGAGCCCGATGACCAGTTCCCGCACCCTGGCCTACCTGCGGTCCGAGGTCCGCCGGACCCTCCGGAACCGGCGGTACATGGTCTTCACCATCGTCACGCCACTGCTGCTGTTCCTGCTGGTCGGGTTCGCGGGCGGCGACACGAAAATCGACCACCTCACGTTTCTCGAGTACATCATGGTGAGCATGGCGACCTTCGGGACGCTGGCGGCGGTCTACTCGCGGGGCGGCGCGATCGCGCAGGAACGCTCCACCGGCTGGAACCGCCAGCTCCGGCTCACCGCGTTGACGGGCCCGGAGTACGTCGTCGGGAAGATCGTCACCGGCTTCGTGACCGCCGTCCCGTCGCTGGTAGTGATCTTCGCGGTCGGGGCCATCGGCGGCGTGCACCTGTCGCCGGTGCGCTGGCTGGCGATCTCCGTCTCGATCCTGCTCGCGCTGCTGCCCATCGCGGCGCTCGGCGTCTGGGTCGGCTACCTCGCCAAGCCGGACAGCGCCCAGGCCATCGGCGGCGCCATCTACACGGCGCTGTCGCTGCTCGGGGGCCTGTGGTCGTCGGTGTCGGACTACCCGCAGTGGCTCCAGGACATCGTCAAGGTCCTGCCGATGTACTGGATCGCGCAGTCCGGCCGGACCGCGCTGGTCGGCTCCTGGGTCGGCTGGACCGGCGTCGCGGTGGTCGCCGCCTGGACGGTCCTGTTCAGCACCCTCGCCGGCCGCGCGTACCGCCAGGAGTCGGGGCGGGCGTGACCGACCTGCGCACCATCCGGCCCCGTTCCCGTCGCCTCGACGGGAGCGGGGCCGTCCGCGCGGCCGGTCCCGAACCGTCCACGCTTGAACCGTCCGAGTTCGAAACGTGGAATCTCGAACTGGCGGTCGGCGCCCGCCCGGTCGGGTGGCGTCAGACGCTCACCGAGCTGCCCAACCCCGGGCGGGACAGCGGACTGTCCCGCTGGCGGACCTTCGCCGCGCTCTTCCTGTTCTACCTGTATTACGCGGTCATCGACCTGTGGCACCAGTCGCTGTGGAAGCGACCGGTGGGGCTGGCCATGATCGTGGCTTTCTGCGTCCTGTACCTGCGGATACCCAAGGTGGTGAGCGATCCCGGCCTGCGCCGCCGGGCCCGGCTGCTGGCCGCCATGATCGGGCTGACCGTCGTCTACCTGGTCGTCTGCGGCCTGGGCGGGGTCGTATTCGGGACCTACCTGGCCGTCACCATCACGATGCTGGTACCGCTGGTGATCGCCGTGCCGACGGTGCTCGCGATGGCCGCACTGGTGCTGCTGCTCCCCGCCCACGTGGCGAGCTGGGACGTCCAGGGCCCGCAGTGGTCGATGGCGATTTCCGTCGTGTTCACCGGTGTGCTGGTCACCGCGATGCGGCTGAACTGGCGGACCCACGCCGAGCTGCACGCCGCCCGCGAGGAGGTGGCCCGCCTGGCCACCGAGCGCGAACGGCTCCGGATCGCCCGGGACCTGCACGACCTACTGGGCCACTCCCTGACGACGGTGATCGTGAAGGCCGAACTGGGGGCCAAGCTGGCCTCCCGGGACGCCGAGCGGGCAGCCGCCGAGATGGTCGAGGTGGCGGCGGTGGCCCGGCAGGGGCTGGCCGACGTCCGGGCGGCGGTGGCTGGCTACCGCGAGGTGAGCCTGGCCCACGAACTGGCCACCGCCCGTGAGGTGCTGCGGGCGGCCGGTATCACCGCCGACCTGCCCGGCGCGGTCGACGCCGTGCCGGCCGACCGGCGGGAGCTGTTCGGCTGGGCGGTCCGCGAGGGCGTCACCAACGCCGTGCGGTACAGCCGGGCGGCCAACCTGCGGATCGAGCTCACCCCCCGGTCGATCGCAGTGTTTGACGACGGGCGCGTGGTGGCCGGCTCGCCGGCCGGCCCGGGCCGCGGCTCGGGCCTCGCGGGGCTCGCCGAACGGGCCGCCGCTCTGGGCGGGACCGTCCACGCCGGCCCCCGGGAACCGGTCGGATTCCGGCTCTGCGTCGAGGTTCCGGAATGATCGAGGTTCCGGAATGATCAGGCTCCTGCTGGCCGACGACCAGCATCTGGTCCGGGGCGCGCTGGCCGCGCTGCTCGCCCTCGAGGACGACCTGGAGGTGGTGGCCGAGGTCGGGCGGGGGGACGAGGTGCTGCCCGCCGTGCTCGACCACCAGCCCGACGTCCTGCTGCTCGACGTCGAAATGCCCGGGCTGGACGGCCTGGCGGTGGCGGCGACCGTCGCCAAGGAGGCCCCCCGGGTCCGGGTGATGATCGTGACGACGTTCGGTCGGGCCGGCTACCTGCGCCGGGCGATGGAGGCCGGCGCGCTCGGCTTCGTTGTCAAGGACGCGCCGGCCGACGCCCTGGCCGACGCCGTCCGCCGGGTCGGCCGCGGCGAGCGGGTCGTCGACCCGGCGCTGGCCGCGCAGACCCTGGCCGGCGGGGTCAGCCCGTTGACCGGGCGGGAACGGGACGTCCTGGTGGCCGCGCGCGGCGGGGCGACCGTGGCCGACATCGCCCAGCGGCTCTTTCTGTCCGAGGGCACCGTTCGTAACTACCTGTCGTCGGCAATCGCCAAGACCAGCACCCGCAACCGGGCCGAGGCGCTGCGCGAGGCCGAGGAACGCGGCTGGCTGTAGCCCGGCCGGCCCGCTCACCGGTACCGGCGGGGCTCACAGTTACCGGAAAGGACGGTCTCAGCCGGGGATCAGGTTTCCCCCTCACCATGTCCTCATGACGTCGACGACCGACCACGCGGCCGGAACCCGGCCCGACTCGCCCGAGCCGGGCCCGACCGCCGCGGACGCCCCCGCCGCCTCGACGACGGCGACGGAAACGCCGCCCGCCACGCTCGTCTGGCCGGACGCGGTCGCGCCGGGGCCGGCCGTCCCGGCCGACCCCCGGACCCCACCGCCCAGCGCGCCCGGCGCCGGCCGGTTCGGGCCGACCGGAGACCGGTTGCGGCGGCTCGGACGCGGTCGCCCCGACGACCCGCGCTGGGCCCGCCCGGCGCTGCTGACCCTGCTGGCCGGCACGGCCGTCCTCTACATCGTCGGGCTGGGCGCGTCGGGCTGGTCCAACGCGTTCTACTCGGCCGCGGTCCAGGCCGGCAGCACCAGTTGGAAGGCGTTCTTCTTCGGCTCGTCCGACGCCTCGAACTTCATCACCGTCGACAAGCCGCCCGCCTCGCTGTGGGTGATGGACATCTCGGCGCGGATCTTCGGCCTCAACGCCTGGAGCATCCTCGTGCCCGAGGCGCTGGAGGGCGTGGCCGCGGTCGGGGTGCTGTACGCCACCGTCCGCCGCTGGTTCAGCCCCGGCGCCGCCCTGATCGCGGGCATCGTCTTCGCGCTCACCCCGGTCGCCGCGCTGATGTTCCGCTTCAACAATCCCGACGCGCTGCTGATCCTGCTCCTGGTGCTCGGCGCCTACGCGCTGACCCGGGCGGTCGAGAACGGCCGGACGGGGTGGCTGCTGGCCGCCGGCGCGTTCGTCGGGACCGGCTTCATCGCCAAGATGATGCAGACCTTCCTGGTCGTGCCGGCGTTCGCGGTCGTCTACCTGGTCGCCGCGCCGACCCCGCTGCGCAGGCGGATCGTCGCGGTTCTGGCCGGCGGCCTGGCCATGCTGGTCGCGGCCGGCTGGTGGGTGGCCGTCGTGGCCCTGGTTCCAGCCTCGGACCGTCCCTACATCGGTGGCTCGCAGAACAACTCGATCCTGAACCTGATCTTCGGTTACAACGGCTTCGGGCGGCTGTCGGGCAATGAGGCCGGCAGCGTCGGCGGGGGCGGTTTCGGCGGGAACGGCGGCGGGACGGGCAGCCGGTGGGGCGCCACCGGTCTGTTCCGCCTGTTCGGTTCGGAGATGGGCAGCCAGATCTCGTGGCTGCTGCCCGCCGCCCTGATCCTGCTGGTCGCCGGCGGGTGGGCGTCCTGGCGGGCGCCGCGCACCGACCGCACCCGGGCCGCGATGATCCTGTGGGGCGGCTGGCTGCTGGTCACGGGCCTGACGTTCAGCTTCGCCCAGGGGATCATCCACCCCTACTACACGGTCGCGCTGGCCCCGGCGATCGGCGCGTTGGTCGGCATCGGCGGCGCGGGCCTGTGGCGGCAGCGGGCCTTCCTGGTACCCCGGGCGATCATCGCCGGGACGGTCGCGGCCACCGCGGTCTGGTCCTACGTGCTGCTGCGGCGCGCCCCCGAGTGGCATCCCGCGTTGCGGGTGACGGTGCTGGTCGTCGGACTCCTGGTCGCGGTGGGCATCGTCGTGGCTCCCTACCTGCGGATCCGTCGGATGACGCAGATCATGGCGGTGCTGGCCGCGGCCGGGCTCCTGGCCGGCGTCGGGGGACCGGCCGCCTTCGCGCTCGACACCGCCGCCACGGCCCACACCGGCGCGATCCCGACCGCCGGACCGGCCAGCGCCGGCGGCCCCGGCGGTTTCGGTGGCCGCGGTGGTTTGGGCGGCGGGCGGGGCGGCTTCGGGGGTCGGTCCCGGGCCGGTGGCCAGGGGACCTTCACCCCGCCGGGAACCACCAACGGCGGCGGGACCGGCGCCGGGCAGTTCGGCTCGAGCGGCGGCACCGCGGGCGGTGGTCTGGGCGGCAGCGTCGGGGGCCGGGGCGGCGCGGGCGGACTGCTCGACGCGAGCACCCCGAGCGCCGCGCTCGTCGCGGCCCTGAAGTCGAACGCGAGCGCCTACACCTGGGCGGCCGCGACGAGCGGCTCCAACTCGGCCGCGGGCCTGCAACTCGCGTCGCGCCAGGCGGTCATGGCGATCGGCGGCTTCAACGGCACCGACCCGACGCCGACCCTGGCCCAGTTCGAGACCTACGTCCGGGCCGGCCAGATCCACTACTACATCAGCTCCGGGCTCACGGGTGGATTCGGCGGCCAGGCCGGGGGCGGGACCACCACCTCCGATCCGGCCACCCAGATCGCGACCTGGGTGGCCGGGCACTTCACCGCCCGCACGATCGGTGGCTCGACGGTCTACGACCTGACCACCGCGGCGGTCTCCTGACCCACCGCTGACCGGGCCGCCCGGGCCGACCGCGGAGCGGCTCGGGCGGCCGGTAGGGCAGCCGACTCGGATCCGTCACCAAGGGCGCAGGGCCGAGTTCTCGTCGAGCCCGTGGACGAAAGCCCCGCGGTGCGGCTCGATGGTCAACCACCCAATTTCCCGACCCGGTCGGAGGCGACCCGGCGACCCGGCGGGCAGTGGGCACACTGGTGCCATGACGCCGCCCTCGACGCCGCCCCCGCCCTGGTGGGAACGGGAGGTGCCGGCCTGGGTCCGGCGGACGCGGGGTGAGAACCGGTTGCCGGTCGCGGGCGCGATCGTGGTCGCCGTCGCGCTCCAGATCGCCATCCCGGATCGTTACGGCCTCACCCCGCAGTGGCTGATCCCCGGGCTGGAGGTCGTGCTGCTGGCCGGGCTCATCGCGTTGAATCCGATCCGGATGGAACGCGGTGGGAAGACGGCCCGCGCCGCGAGCCTTGTCCTGGTCGCCGCGATCACCGCCGACAATGTCTACAGCGCCGTCCGGCTGGCCCACACCATCGTCACCGGTCACCAGAGCGGCGACGCGATCGGCCTGCTCAGCAACGGCGCGGCCATTTATGTCACCAACGTGATCGCGTTCGGCATCTGGTTCTGGGAACTCGACCGGGGCGGCCCGCTGGCCCGGGCCGAGGGCGGCAACACCCACCCGGACTTCCTGTTCCCGCAGATGACCAGCCCCCAGTTCGCGCCGAAGGACTGGGAGCCCCGCTTCCTCGACTACCTGTACGTCAGTTTCACGAATGTCGTCGCGTTCTCCCCGACCGACACAATGCCCATGTCGCGGTGGACCAAGGGGCTGATGGCCACCCAGAGCGTCGTCGCGCTGGCCATCGCGGCGCTGGTGGTCGCGCGGGCGGTCAACGTTCTGCGCTGAACGCGCGGGCCAGCGCCAGCCACATCTGGTCGAGGTCGGACCCGACCAGGAAGCGGCCGTCGATCTCGAGGATGGCCGCCCCGTGGGCCGCCGCCCACAGGGCCTGGGCCCGGTAGGGCTCGCCGGTCGCCCGGTAGAACGGCTCGCCGGCCCAGTCCTCCAGCCCGGGCCGGAGCGCCGCGCGGTCGAGCGCTCCGGCCGTGGCCAGGCGGTAGAGGTTGGGCCCGGCCCGGGCCCGGGCCCGGTACACGGCCAGCAGCGCCGGGACCTCGGCGCCGACGGCGGCCCCGTCGATCGCCTCGTGCATCCGCTCGCCCAGGTCGTCCAACTCCTGCTCGACCAGCGCCGCTTCCACCGCTCCCTTGCTCGGCAGGTGCTTGTAGAGCGAGGCGGCCCGGATCCCGAGGATCTCTCCCAGCCGCCGCATGGTCAGCGCGCCGGGACCTTCCGTCTCGAGCACCGCGCGGGCGGCGGCCACGATCTCCGTTGCCCGCGGGGACCGGGTGCGGGGCAGCGGCCGGGCGGCGGTCCGGCCCACCGGAGGCGTCACGGGGCCGGATGGAGCAGGAACACCGGGTGCCGGGAGAGGATCCGGCGCACCTCATCATCCGACGAATCCGGCCCGACCCCGTCGAAGAACATGCCGACCTCCGCCTTCCAGCGCTTCAGGTACGCCCGCAGGATGTCGATCTTCGCGGCCTCGTCGACAACCTCCTCGGCCCGGCGATGGTCGCGCTTACGGCCGAGCAGCAGGTAGAGCTCGCCGTCGGCGGCCCGGGCGTTGCGGACCCACTGACCCTCCCCACGCGGCGAGACCAGGTACTGGGCGCCGTCGTGGGTCAGCAGGTTGACCGGCGTGCGCCGGGGTTCGCCGGACTTGCGACCCCGGACCTCCAGCACCCGGCTGCCCAGCACGCTCACTCCGGCCCGGGTGAGAGCGGCCACGGAGCGGTTGAAGACGTTGCGGGTGAACCAGCCCGGCCGGCGGTAGTGCGGGCCCGGTGCGGGTGAGTGCGACATGATGTGCTCCGTCCAATCGTGGCTAACGTTGTTAGCTCCATCTTGGCTAACAACGTTACCCGGTGTCAAGCCCCTCCTCGGCCGGCGGTGCCATGACCCGTCGCCGAACGGGCAAACCGAAGGGGACGGCCAGGTCGGGGGGTCGGCACCGACCGGCCGGAACGTCACACAAAGCCCCGGTACTCTCCGGGCGTGCCGAATTGCGGGGGATTGTGGATCGGGTCCGGATGCGTCGGGCGTTTCTGACGGCGGTCCTGGCCGCCGGGCTGGTGGCGACCGGCTGTTCGGGCGGCTCGTCGTCCGCCGGCCGGGTGCCGGGCCCAGCCACCGTCCGCGCGACGCCCGAGCCGGACAGCACGACGACCGCGGGACCCTTCTACCGACCGCCGTCCCCGCTGCCGGCCGCCCGGCCCGGCACCCTCATCCGGGACCAGGGCGTGATCACCGCGGCCGGCCAGCAGGCCTGGCGGATCCTGTACCACTCCCGCGGACCGACCGGCGCGGACATCGCGGTGTCGGGCATCGTGGTCGCGCCGGCCGGCGCCGCGCCGGCCGGGGGACGCAAGGTGATCGTGTACGGCCACGCCACGGTGGGCATCGCGGACCGGTGCGCCCCGTCGTCCTATACGAACCCGCTCACGGCGATCATCGACTCCTCCCAGCTGCTGGGGGCCGGCTATGCGGTGGTCGCCACGGACTACCCCGGGCTCGGCACGCCCGGCACCCACCCCCTGTACGTGGCCGGCGGGGAGGGCCGGGCCATGCTCGACGCGGCCCGGGCCGCCCGGTCGCTGCCGACGATCGGGGCCGGCGCCGAAACGGTGCTCCTGGGCTACTCCCAGGGTGGGCAGGCGGCGCTGGCGGCCGGCGCGCTGGCCGCTTCCTACGCCCCTGACCTGCATGTGCACGGAGTTTTCGCGGCCGCTCCGGTGGTCGACGTGCCGGCCACGCTGCGGACCATGAACGCCCACTCGGGCGCCGGCTACACCCTGCAGGCCACGCTCGGAGACGCGGCGGTCGACCCCCGGGCCGACGCCGACCGCGTCCTGACCGCCGCCGGCCGGAACCTGGCCCGCCAAGCGGCGGACGAGTGCTCCGGCACGATACTGGACGAAGCCGACCAGCTGGCCTACGACCAGATCTTCTCGACCGACCCGATCAGGACGTCGCCGTTCCGGGAGGACTTCGCCGCCCAGGCGGCCGCCACGCAGCGGGCCGGGATGCCGCCCCTGGACATCGTGCAGGGCGGCGCCGACGTCACGGTCCCGCCCCCGGCCACCGCGACCGCCGTCCGGCGGCTGTGCGCGCTGCACAACACGGTCCGGTACACGACCTATCCGGCGGCCAACCACGCCACCGTGATTCCGGCATCGGTCATCGCGATGATGGGCTGGATCGCCGACCGGTTCGCCGACCGCCCGGCGCCCACCTCCTGCCCGCCGACCTGACCCGGGCCGGCGCCTGACCCGGTGCCGGCCCGGGCCTCCGGGTGGCGTCAGGCGGCCTGCTGGGCCGAGGCCGCCTTCGGCGCGAGATCGGCCATCGTCATCTGGTGGGCCGGCGGGCCGGGCAGGACGACGCGCGAGCTCACGGTCAGCGAACTGTCCACGTGCAGCAGTTCGCCCGACTGCATCATCCGCCAGCCCGGCTCGCCGTCCATCGGCTCGCTGGCCACGATGACGGCCGGGGTGGTGGCCAGGTCGGGCGAGTGCAGGCGGACGCCGCCGCCCGCCGCCGCATGGTCGGTACGACCCCCACCGGGCCGGTCGGTACGACCCCGCGCCGAGCCGGCCCGCTCCAGGACGTGCAGCTCGTTGGTGGCCGGATACCGCAGCGCCCACAGCTCCCCGGCCGTGATCAGGACGAGGTTCAGGCAGTAGATCGGAAGCTCCTCGGCCGCCCAGCCGGCCGCCGCCGCGATCCCGGCCCCCACGTCGCCACCGCGGGCGTCGATATGCTTGGTGATCAACGCGAAGAACCGTTCCGAGTCGGTGTCCCCCTGGACCAGGTCCCGGTACCTACCGAGCTCGGTCTCCAGGTCGGGCAGGCCGCTGACCACGCCGTTGTGGGCGAACAGCCGCCCGTCCTGCTCGAACGGGTGGGTGTTGCGGACCTCCAGCGGACCGGCGGTCGCGTACCGCACGTGCGCCACGTACGTCGCCGACTCGAGCGTCCGGGCCTGGCGGGCGAAATCCCGGTCCCGGTAGGCCGCGATCGGCCACCGGAACAGCTCCGGCCGGCCGGCCGCGTCATACCCGCCGATACCGGTGCCGTCCGGATCGTGGTGGCTCTGGGCACTCAGGCTGTCCGGCGCCTCGACCCGCCAGAACGTCGCTCTGGTGCGCCGCGGCGCACTGCTCATCCCAAACAACCGGCACATCCGACAACCTCCCGAACTCGCGGATTCCTTCGCGATACGGGTACCTACCCGCCGGACGAGGGGTCGAAGTGTCAGCCGACCCGGACGGACCGTCGCCGGTCAGTGACCCGGCAACCAGGGCCTCCGGCGGCGCAAAAACAAGATCGCGCCGCCTTTGGCGGTCTAGTCCTCGATCTTGATGGCCTGCTTGGGACAGGCCCGCACGGCTTCCTCGACCTTGCCGCGCAGCGACTCGCCCGGGTTCTCGTCGAGGACGTAGAGGAAATCATCCTCCCGGACCTCGAACACCTCCGGCGCCGCCGCCATGCACAGGGCGTTGCTCTCGCAGAGGTCGAAGTTGACGACGACCTTCATGGCGTCTCCTGTTCTCCGGCCAGGCCGGACGGTCGGAAGTCAGCCGGCCGGCCAGCTTCCAGTGCGGACAGAACCCGTACGCTAGCCGCCGCCGAACGCCGCGGAACCGCGCGACCTCTGAAGCGTTGCCGGACGTTCCTGTTTCCCACCGCGGTGATGCACGTTCCTTTTTAGTCCGCCATCCCATGATCGGTCGACAACCGCCCGATGAGCGGCGCTACGCCCCGGCCGGGGCGCCGGGCCGTCGGTCAACCACCGGCGCCGCGGGCCTGGACGGCCAGCTGGATGAGGTCGTGGCGCTCGGCGAGCAGGGGGTCGAGCTCGGCGTTCGGCAACGCGAACAGCCGATCGTCGCGCACCGCCAGCAGCACCTCCTCGGCGACGACCGACGGTGGTGGCGAACCGTCGGCGATCTCGCGGTAGAAGCCGAGGATCCCGTCGTCGGCGTGGGTACCGCCGGCCTGGTCGACGGGGCGGTTGCGTTCGGAGTGGAAGATCGCGGTGCGGATCGTGGCCGGGCACACCGCGGTCACCCCGACCCCACTGGGCGCCAGTTCGTCGCGCAACACCGCCGCCAGGCCGACGACGGCGTGCTTGGACGCCGAGTAGGCCCCGAGGAACGGACCGGCTCCGAGGCCGGCCCCCGACGCGGTGATGACGATGTGCCCGCTGCCCCGCGCGACCAGCAGCGGCGCGAACGCGCTGATGCCGTGGACGACCCCGAACAGGTTCACGTCCATCACCCAGCGCCAGGTGGCGAGGTCGGTCTCCAGCACAGTGCCGGTCGGCGCGACCCCCGCGTTCAGGCAGACCACCGAGACGTCCCCGGTGGCTTCCAGAGCCGCGTCACGCAGCGCGACCACCGCCGCCGGGTCCCGGACGTCGGTCGGCACGCCGACGGCGTCGACCCCGTCCGAGCGGAGCCGCTTGACCGTCGCCTGGAGCGTTTCCACCTCAATGTCGCCGAGAACCACGGCCATCCCCTGCGCCGCGAACACCTCGGCGAACGCCAGGCCGATACCGGCCGCGCCCCCCGTGATGACCGCCGTCCGACCCTTGAAATCGCGCATCTGACCCCCGCCGCCGACTACTTTAAGTAGGCATAGGGCGACCGTACCGCACAGACTGTCATCATTCGTTTCGCAACCACCCACTGAGGGCGGAGTCACTCGCCAGCGGACAGTCAGGCCCGGGGATCGTGCCATGATCCCGGGGTGACCGCACCCGCGCCGCCGTCCGCTCCGCCGCCTTTCCCGTCGCCGGCCGACTGGCGCGACCTGTGGATCTACTTCCTGCTGGTCGACCGGTTCGACAACCCGGCCGCCCCGCCCCGGCACGCCTGGGACGAGCCGTACGGCGGCTTCCAGGGCGGAACCCTGGACGGCATCACCGCGCGCCTGGACTTCCTGCGGGACCTGGGGGTCGGCGCACTGTGGCTGTCGCCGATCCTCGCCAACGTCCCGTCCCAGGACGGCACCTACCACGGCTACGGCATCGCCGACTTCACCCGGG
>JAMFSN010000056.1 GCA_026225295.1 Frankia alni | reverse complement strand
CTGCGGATGCGCGTGTTCGGTCAGTCACTTAGCGTAGCTACCATGGGTGACCGGGGCGGCGTCGACGACCGGACGCCGTGGCCGGTCACCCGTCAGCGCCTGCCGGCCCAGGGCCAGCGGTGGACGGTCGAACGGTCGCGCCGGCTGCTCGCCGCCCAGCGCCGCGGACCCGCGCGGACCGGCCAGGCTGGACGCGACCCGGCGCCGCGGACCCCGGGCCGGCCCGGGCGGCTCGGCGGCCTCGACGGGCTGCGGGCCCTGGCCGTGGCGGCCGTGGTCGTGTTCCACGCCGACCCCGACTGGCTGCCCGGCGGGTTCCTCGGGGTCGACGTCTTCTTCGTCATCAGCGGCTTCCTCATCACCCGGCTGCTGCTGACCGAACTGGCCGCGACCGGAACCCTCGACCTGATCCGCTTTTACCGGCGCCGGGCCCGCCG
Organism: Frankia alni; assembly: GCA_026225295.1. GTDB lineage: Bacteria > Actinomycetota > Actinomycetes > Frankiales > Frankiaceae > JAMFSN01. The sequence continues at coordinate 5,947 of JAMFSN010000056.1, read as the reverse complement.
GCTGCTGCCCGCCCTCGCCGCGGTCGTCGTGACCTGCGTGGTGCTGTCCGCGGTGGTGTGGCGGGACGCCTTCGGCGCGGCCCGGGTGGACGCGGTCGCCGCCGCGGCCTACGTGACGAACTGGTGGTACCTGCTCCGTCACCAGTCCTATTTCCAGCAGACCGGTCGACCACCCGCGCTGACCCATCTGTGGTCACTGGGCGTCGAGGAGCAGTTCTACCTGCTCTGGCCGATGGCGCTGGTGCTGGTCGCGGTGGCGGTCCGGCGCCGGGGGCGGCGCGGGTCGGGTCAGCGCGGGATCTTCGGCAGCGGCCTGACCGCCGGCCCGACGACCGGGTTCACCGGGCCGGCCGTGGCCCGCGCGGTCCTGGTCGTCGCGACCCTCGGCGCCGGCCTGTCGACCGCCGCCATGGCCTGGCTCGCGGTGCGCGGCGACGTCCCGTTCCGGGAGGACTCGACCCGGGTCTACTTCGGCACCGACACCCACAGCATGGGGCTGATGACCGGCGCCGCGCTGGCCGCCGCGACCCTCCTGACCAGGCCCCGGTGGCGGGTCCCGGTCGCGCTGACCGACCTGCTCGGCGTCCTCGGCCTGGTCGCGACCGGCTGGTTCCTGATCGGCACCGACGAGTTCTCAGCGTCCCTCTACCGGGGCGGGTTCCTGGAGCTCAGCCTGGCGGCGACGGTGCTGGTCGGGGCGGCGACCCGGCCCGGGAGTCGGCTCGGGACGGCCCTCGACAACCCGCCGCTGCGTTGGCTGGGCCGCCGCTCGTACGAGGTCTACCTGTGGCACTGGCCGGTCTTCGTCGTCACCCGCCCGGGCATCGACCTGCGCTGGTCGCCCGGCCCGACGCTGGTCCTGCGGCTGGCGATCGTGGCCGCGCTGGCCGAACTGACCTACCGGTACGTCGAGCTCCCGGTCCGCGACGGGCGACTGGTCGCCGCGCTGACCGGGGCGCGGACGGCGGGCCGCCGCCGCGCCGCGGTGGTGGTGGCCGGGGCGACCGCGGTCGTCGTGATCGCCTCGCTGCCGACCGCATCGGCCTCGTCCGCCCAGCGCAGCCTGGCCGCCGTCGGCCACGGCGGGGTCGTACCGGTCCCGGTGCCGGTCCCGATCACCCGGGCCACACTCGGTCCGACCGGTCCGACCGGTCCGACCGCCGCGCCGACGGGAGCGGGCCGCCGTCCGGGCCGGCCGGCCACGGCGCCCGGCGCGGGGTCGACGGCGGGGCCGGCTGGTCCGGCGGCGGCTGGATCCGGGTCCGCGGGCGCCCCCCCGGTGGACGGGCGCGCCATCTCCGCCTTCGGCGACTCGGTGATGCTCGGCGCGGCGGGGACGCTGGGCCAGCTGCTGCCCGGCATCCGGGTCGAGGCGACCGTGGGGATCCGGGCCTACATCCTGCTCGACCAGGTCCGGGCGGCCCTCGCGGCCGGCACCCTCGGCCGGGTCGTCGTCATCCACACCGGCGACAACGGGATCATCTCCGACGACGACCTCGACCAGTTGATCGACGCCCTGCCCGGACGTCTGATCATCTTCGTCAACGACCGGGTCGACCGGGACTGGGAGAGCCCCAACAACCGCCTGTTCGCGGCGGCGGCCCGCCACCACCCGGGCGTGAGCGTGCTCGACTGGCACGACCTGGCCACCAGCACCCCCGGATGGCTCTATCCGGACGGTCTGCATCTGACCGACCCCGGCGCACTGGCGTACGCGAACCTGATCCGCCGGGCCGTGCTCAGCGCCGAGCGGACGACCCGCCCCGGGACGGCTCCCCGCGCGACCCCTCACCCCGCGACCCCTCGCCGCGCGAGAGCGCCCAGTAAAGCCCCCCGAGCAGGAGCGACCCGACCAGCAAGATCATGACGAGCACGACAACGTAGATCATGTGCGTTCCGCTCCTGCTCCCGCCGACGTTTCCGACGGCATCGCGTTCCGGCCGGCGTTGCGGTTCCGGCCGGCGGTCTGGCCTGGCCCTGCCGGCCCGGCATCGTCGTCGTCGTCGACGACGGACAGGGCGCCATCGACCGGGGTTGTGCCGTCGCGGGCCAGGGCCCCCAGCCGGGACAGCGCCCGCTGGAACTTCTTGCGGTGCGGTCCGGCCAGCAGGTCGGACGGGAACACCCGGTCGAGCGGGACCCCCGACGCGACGATCGGGACCGACCGGTCGTAGAGCCGGTCGGCCAGCACGACCAGGCGCAGCGCGGCCGCCTGGTCCCCGACCGGCCCCACGCCGTGCAGGCCGACCAGAGAGACGTCCGCGACCAGCGCCCCGTACCGCGAGGGGTGGAGCCCGGCCAGGTGTCCGATCAGCGTCGCGAAGTCGTCCTCGGTCGCCCCGGCGGTGGCCCGGCTCCGCGCGGCGACCGCGCCGTCCGTCGCCGGCGGCGGGACCGGCGGTCGCCCCCGGTGCCGGAAGTCGACCCCGTCGATGCGCACCGTGTCGAACCGGGACGACAGGCCCTGGATCTCACGGCGGAAGTCGTCCGCCGCGAACCGGCCGGCGCCCAGGTCCTCAGGCTGGGTGTTGCTGCTGGCGGCCAGCGCCACGCCCGCCTCGACCAGCCTGGTCAGCAACGTCGACACGAGGACGGTGTCGCCCGGGTCGTCGAGTTCGAACTCGTCGACCGCCACCAGCCGGTGCCCGGACAGGGCGGCCACCGTGGCCGGGAAGCCGATCGCCCCGACCAGCGACGTCAGCTCGACGAAGGTCCCGTACGCCTTGGGCGTCGGGGCCGCGTGCCACAGCGCGGCCAGCAGGTGGGTCTTGCCGACCCCGAACCCGCCGTCCAGGTAGACCCCCGGCCGCGGGCCGGACGGACCGGCCGTGGACCGCGGGCCGCGACCGAAGATTCCCCGCCGACGGCCCACCGGCCCGTTGAGCCGGGCCGCGAACGCGCCCAGCGCCGCGAGCGCCGCCGGCTGGCTCGGTTCGGCGGGGTCCGGCCGGTAGGTGTCGAACCGGACGGCCGCGAACCGGGGCGGCGGTACGAGGGCGGCGACAATCTCGTCCGGCGCGACCCGAGGGGAACGATCGACGAGGCGGTCCGGCACCCGCTCAGCCTACGGCGGGTCGGGCACCGGGCCGCTCGCGCCGGCGACCAGCGGCGATCAGCGACGGCCAGCAACGACGCGGAGGCCCAGGTCCGGCCGGGGCGACGACCGGTCGGGCGGCCTCTAGAGTCTCCGTAATGCGTCAGTTGCTACCGCCCCGGACGGACCCGGGCGCTCCGGTCGATCTCGACGTCGCCTACGCGGTGGCGGTGCCCGACCCCGGCCGGCACCATGTGCGGGTCAATTTCGTCACCTCCGTCGACGGCGCGGCCGAGGTCGGTGGCCGCAGCGGGGCGCTGGGCGGCGTTGGGGACCGGGAGATCTTCCAGCGCCTGCGGTGGCTGTGCGACGTGATCCTGGTCGGTTCGGGCACGGCCCGCGCGGAAAACTACGGCGCGGTGAAGGTGCCGCCCGAGCGGCAGGCGGCGCGGGAGGCGGCGGGCCAGGCGCCGGTGCCACCGGTGGCGGTGGTCTCCGGCCGCCTGACCCTCGACCCGACCGCCCGGTTGTTCACCAGCGACGGCCCGCGTCCGATCGTGGTGACCTGCGAGAACGCCCCGGCCGACCGCCGCGCGGCGCTCGCCGGGGTGGCGGACGTGGTGACCGCCGGCACGGACACGGTCGATACCCGGGCGGCCGTCGAGGCGCTGGCCGCCCGGGGGCTGACCCGGGTGTTGTGCGAGGGCGGTCCGTCGCTGCACGCCGACCTGGCGGTCGCGGGCCTCATCGACGAGCTCTGCCTCACGATCTCGCCCCTGGTCGCGGGGCCCGACCGGACGCACATCACCGCCGGCCGGCAGTGGACCGACACCGAGCAGCTGGATCTCGCCCACGTCCTGGAGCAGGACGGCACACTGTTCCTGCGCTACCGCCACCCCCACCGCTGAGCGGACCCTTCCCCCGCGGGTCAGCGGGTCAGGATCTCGGCCAGGTCGAACGTGACCGGCCGTTCCATCTGGGCGTAGGTGCAGGTCGTCGGATCGCGGTCGTCGCGCCACCGCACGAACTGGGTGGTGTGGCGGAAGCGCACCCCCTCCAGGTGGTCGAACCTGACCTCCAGCACCCGCTCGGGACACAGCGGCGTGAACGAAAGGTCCTTGCCGGCGCTCCATCGGCTGCCCTCGGATTCCCGGGGGGTGCGGTTGCCGGCCTCCTGCTCGGCCCAGGCCCACGGGTGGTCGTCGAACGACGTCACCAGCGGCGCGAGCTCGGTGAACAGCTCGCGGCGGCGAGCCATCGGGAACGAGGCCGCCACCCCCACCGCGGCCAGCCGGGTCCCGGGCGGGGCGGTCGACTCGTCCGTGGAGTAGAGGCCGAGCAGGAGCGACCCGATCGCGTGGTCGTCGGTCTTGTGGGTCCGGTAGCCGGCCAGGACGCAGTCCGCCGTCCGCGCGTGCTTGATCTTGAACATCGTCCGTTTGTCGGGCTGGTAGGTCCCGTCGGCCGGCTTGGCGACCAGCCCGTCGAGCCCGGCGCCCTCGAACGCGTCGAACCACCGCGCGGCGAGCGCTTCGTCGCCCGTGGCCGGGGTGACGTGGACGGGGGCGGCGGCCGCGGCCAGCTCGGCCTCGAGACGCGCCCGGCGCCGGTCGAACGGCAGGCCGGTGAGATCCTCGTCGCCGACCGCCAGCAGGTCGAAGGCGATGAGGCTGGCCGGGGTGTCGACGGCCAGCTTCGTCACCCGGCTGGCCGCCGGATGGATCCGCTGCTGGAGGGTCTCGAAGTCGAGCCCGTTGCCGACGACGGTGACGATCTCGCCGTCGACGACGCAGCGGTCCGGGAGATTCGCGCGGATCGCCTCGACGACCTCGGGGAAGTACCGCGTGATCGGTCGCGTGTTACGGCTGGCGATCTCGATCTCGTCGCCGTCCCGGAAGATGATCGCCCGGAACCCGTCCCATTTGGGCTCGTAGCGCATCCCGGCCGGAATCGTCGGCACGGACTTGGCGAGCATCGGTTTCACCGGCGGCATCACAGGCAGGTCCACGCAGGCATCCTGCCCCACCGCGGCCGACCGCCGGGGGCCGCCACCGCGACCGGCCCGGTCCGGTCCGCTGGGTCCGGCCGGTCCGGCCGGTCCGGCCCGCGCCCGACGGCCCGCGCCCGACGGCCCGTTCGTCCGGCGGCCCGTTCGTCCGCGCCCGTCGGTCCGCGCCCGGCGGCCCGTTCGTCCGCGTCCGTCCGCTGGGCGGCCGCGCCCGTCGCCGCAAGTGTCATGGTCAACGCACGCCCGGCCGCACGCTGGCCCGGCTGGGCGCGCGGACACCACAAGTGACATCGTCAGCGCACCCGCCAGCGCCGGTTGACACCGCCAAATGCCGATCCGGGCCCCTTCCGGGCCCGGACGTCATCGCCAGCAGGCGCTGAGGCGCCCACTGACTATGCCAATCGCCGTCCGTCGGCAACTGTCATCGTCGCCGGACAGTGGATCTTCGTTGGCGCCGCCAGTCCCAACCCGGACGCGGCCAGCCGGGCCGCCGATGCCCCTATCGTCAGTGCCAGCGGGCGCGGGGCAGTGCGGTGACGCGGCCAACCGGATGACCCTGAACCTGCGCGCGGGTGGTGCGGCGGTGTCAGCGGTGCAAAGTCGACAGCGTCAGCGCGCGTTCGACGCGCGGTGACGCTGACGGTCGCCGAAAATGCCCGGGTTGGCAGCGTCCCCGCACGTCCCCAGTCCCGCTGGCGACGACGGGCGGCGGCCCGTTAGTAAGTGTCATCGTCCCGGCGCGCTATCGCCAACGCCGACGCTGCCACATCGACGCCCCCGGCCCGGGATCCCACCCCGATCTACCAGCCCGACCCCGACCTACCAGCCCCACCCGACCCCCAGCCCCGTCAGAGCCAACGCGCGTTCCGCAGCGCGTCCACGACGACGGTCGCGGCCAGAGCGGT
>JAMFSN010000370.1 GCA_026225295.1 Frankia alni | reverse complement strand
GGCCGGAGAAGCTGAACGCCATGAATCCGCAGCTCAACGACGAGATGCTGGATGCGCTTACCCGCTTGTCCGCCAGCCGGGAGATGGACGTCCTGGTGATCACCGGCGCGGGTGACTCGTTCAGTTCCGGCATGGATCTCAAGGAGTATTTCCGGGACACAGACCCGGACCCGGTCCTCGCGGAGCGGGTGCGGTGGACCATGCGGGAGTGGTCCTACACGCGCTTGCGCTTCTTCCCGCGGGTGACGATCGCAGCCGTCAACGGCTGGTGCTTCGGCGGGGCGTTCATGCCGGTGGTGTCGTGCGACCTCGCGATCGCCGCGGACGAGGCCCAATTCGGGCTCTCGGAGGTGAACTGGGGAATCCTCCCGGGGGGCCTGGTCACCCGCGACATCGCCGTGGCGATGGGCTACCGTGACGCGCTGTACTACGCACTGACCGGTGAGACGTTCGGCGGGCAGCGAGCCTGCGAGATCGGTCTTGTCAACCGCTCCGTGCCGAGGGCCGAGCTCGATGAGGCGGTCCGCGAGCTGGCCGCGAAGCTCCGCAAGCGCAACCCGGAGGTCCTGCGCTCGACGAAGGAGACGTTCCGCCACGCGTCGACGATGGATTACGAGCAGGCCACCGATTACCTGGCCGCCAAGTCGGCGCAGCTGCTCACCCGCGACTCCGAGCGGGGCCGGGATAAGGGGCTGGCGCAGTTCCTCGACACCAAGGAGATCAGGCCTGGCCTCGACCCGTACCGGCGTGAGGCCCTCGATAGCTGAGTCGTTCCTGTGGGCCCACGGCGACCCCCGCTGAAGACATCGAGCAGATTTCTCTCAGGAGTACCGATGAAGATCGATATCCACGGTCACGTTACCGCGCCAGAATCGCTCTACGCCTACAAGGCCGGCCTGGTGTCGCACCGGGGAGCCCACGGCAGGGGCAGCGCGGGGGTCACCGACGAGACCCTGCGCGCGGCGCTTGACGCGCCGGACAAGACGTTCGGCGGCAAGTCCCATCTGGCGCACCTGGACGACGCCGGAGTGGACCTCCAGCTGATCTCCCCGCGCCCGTACCAGATGATGCACAGTGAGCAGGCCAAGCTGGTCGAGTGGTACATCGAGGAGACCAACGACGTCATCGCCCGCACCTGTCGGCTTGAGCCCGACCGGTTCCGCGGGCTGGCAGGCATGCCGCAGAGCATGGAGACCGATCCGGCGCGCTGGACCGTAGAACTGCGCAGGTGCGTTCGGGAGCATGGCTTCGTCGGTGCCCTGCTCAACCCCGACCCGTACGAGGGCAGCGCCCAGCCGCCCTCGCTTGACGACCGCTTCTGGTATCCCGTGTGGGAAGCGCTGTGCGAACTTGATGTTCCCGCGCTGATCCACTCCGCCGGCTGCCGGCCGCCTGCCCGCGAGACCTACTCGCTGCACTTCATCCAGGAGGAGACGCTAGCCGTCGCGGCATTGGCGTCTTCCGCGGTCTTCGACGACTTCCCTGACCTGAAGATCATCGTTTCGCACGGGGGCGGCGCGATCCCGTATCAGCGGGGGCGTTTCGAGCCAGGCGCGCTGCGGCAGGGGACGACCTTCGGGGACCAGCTCAGGAAGCTCTACTACGACACCTGCCTGTACACCAAGGACTCCATCGAGCTGCTGCTCAAGTCGGTCGGCGTCGACCGCTGCCTGTTCGGCTCGGAGAAGCCTGGCGTCGGGTCCACGCTGAATCCGGCCACCGGCCGGTGGATCGACGACATCCACCTGCTGATCGAGGACATCGAGTGGCTCGACGAGGGCCAGCGCGAGCAGCTGTTCGAGACCAACGCACGGAAGCTGTTCCGGCTGTAGGGCCGGGCTTCGCTCGGCCGCTAGGAGAGAGGACGGTTCCATGGCGCAGATCCGGCTCGGGATCGGCACGTCGCACGCGCCCCAGCTCGGTACGCCGCCCGACCAGTGGGGGCAGCGGGCGCGGGCCGATCGCGCCAACGCCGCGCTTGTGTTCCACGGCCGGGACTATCCCTTCGAAGAGCTCCGCGACCTGCGGGAGGGAGCCTTCGACGCAGAGTCAGGCCTGGCTCTTTCCCGGCTGCGCCACGCGGCAAGCCGCGCCGCCATCGACGAACTTGGCCGGATCATCCGGCAGGCCGACCTCGACGTCCTCGTGATCGTCAGCAGCGACCACAAGGAAATCTTCAGGGACGAGCTTCTCCCGCAGTTCGCCGTCTACTGGGGAGACACGGTGCGGCACGTGCCGCTGACCCGGCAGGCACTCGACGCCCTGCCGCCCGGCCTGGCGATCGCCGAGGTGGCCAACTATCCGCTGGAGAGCACCGTGCGCCGCTGCTCAAGCGAGCTGGCCGTGCACATCATCCGGGAGACGAGCCGGGCCGGCTTTGATCCCGCGGCATCCCGTGAGCTTCCGGCTGGCGCCTACGACGACCACGGCATCCCACACGGCTGGGGTTTCGTGATGCAGCAGGTTCTGGGCGGCGGTACGGACATCCCGGCGATCCTTCCCGTGTTCGTCAACACGTTCTACCAGCCCAATCCGCCGAGTGCGCGGCGCAGCTACGAGTTCGGGCTCGCGCTCGGACAGGCAATCGGCAGCTTCCCCGGCGACGTCAAGGTGGGGGTGGTCGCCTCCGGCGGGCTGTCCCACTTCGTCATTGACGAGGATCTCGACCGCGGGTTCCTCCGGGCGCTCGAGACCAAGGACGTCGGCTTCATCGCCGGCCTGGCGGACGACGTCCTCCGCTCGGGTACTTCCGAGTACCGCAACTGGATCGTCGTCGCGGGAGCTCTCGCGCGGGCGCCGCTGTCGGCACGGGTGGTCGACTACCAGCCCTGCTACCGCTCCGAGGCCGGCACGGGCTGCGGCATGGCCTTCGTCGCGTGGCAGGAGAGCGCAGTTGCCTGACACCGCCGTCTCCCGGCCCCCGCTGCTGCGCGCCCTCGGCCCGGACGAGTGGCCGGAGGAGATCCCCGTCCTGATCGTCGGCGGCGGTCCCGTCGGGCTCTCGGCGGCGGTGCTGCTCGCCCAGCGGGGGATCGAGGTGCTGCTCGTTGAGCGGCGCTCGCTCGAGTCGCGCTTTCCCCGCGCGCACCTGCTCAACGTCCGGACCATGGAGATCTTCCACGAGATGGGTGTCGCCGACGACATCTACGCCATGGGGCCAGAGGGCGACCGCTGGCGCAAGGTCGTCTGGTATACATCGGTCGCGGGCCCTGACCGGCTGCACGGGCTGAAGCTTGGAGAGGTCCCGGCGTGGGGCGGCGGCGGCGAAGCGGGCCGGTATGCGCAGGCCAGCCCCCGCAGGTTCACGAACCTCCCGCAGATCCGGCTCGACCCGCTGCTCTGGCAGCATGCCGCGGCGTGCTGTCCCGGGCGGATCAGGGCCTGCATGGAGCTGACAGATCTCGAGCTGCACGAGAGCGGCGGTGTCACCGCGACCATCACCGACCGTCACAACAAGGCGGTGCGTCGGCTGAAGGCACGCTACCTCGTCGCGGCCGACGGCGGACGGGTCAGCGCGGCCTTGCTTGGGATCGAGCGCGAGGGGCCGAAGGCCATACAGGACGTGGTCAGCTACTACGTCAGCACCGACCTGTCGATGTGGTCTGAGCCGGACGCACTGCTCGCGCACTTCATCCAGCCGTGGGGCGAGGGAAGGCCGGTGGGCGTGCTGCAGGCGCTCGGCCCGGGCCGGTACGGCCGCGAGTCGCCGGAATGGCTGGTCGCGGTGAACCGCCGCCCGGGGGAGCCGCCGCCACCCGACGACGAGACCGCGCTCGCCCAGGCCAGGCAGATGCTTGGCGTGCCGGCGGATCACCCCGTCACGCTGCACTCGGTGAGCCACTGGCAGTTCGAAGGTGTCGTGGCGCGGCACTTCCGGGTCGGCTCCGCGTTCCTGGCCGGGGACGCTGCCCACCGGCATCCGCCTACCGGCGGCCTGGGTCTCAACGCCGGCGTCCAGGACGCGCATAACCTCGCCTGGAAGCTCGCCGCCGTCCTCAAGGGCCAGGCAGGCGACGGGCTGCTTGACAGCTACGAGGCAGAACGCCGGCCGGTCACCGCCTTCTACACCGCTCACTCGCTTGAGAACGCGGGGCGGCACGCGCCGATCGGTGCGGCGCTCGGGCTGGAGCCCGGCCTGCCGCCGGAGGAAGGGTGGCGGCAGATCGGCGTGTTCGTGAGCGACTCGGCGGCGGGCGAGAAGCGGCGGGCGCTGGTCGCCGAGGCCGTTGCGGAGAACGCCAACGACTACAGCCAGCTCAACGTGGAGGCCGGTTTCCACTACACGGCCGGGCCATCATCCCCGATGGCACGTCGCCTCCCGAGGGCGCGGCCTCGCCGGTTGACTACCGGCCGACGACGCGACCCGGCCACCACCTCCCGCACGTCTGGCTGCGGCATGTTAGCGGCGCCAGCGTCGGGCGGCCGGTCTCCACGCTCGATCTGGTCTCGCGCGACGCGCTCACGCTGTTCGTCGGCCCGTCCTCGGCCGGGCTGTGGCGGGAGGCGGCCGTCCGCGCTGCCGAGGCGTCCGGCTGCCCCCTGTCGGTGGTCGTCGTCCCCGACGAGGACACCGGGTGGACAGAGGTCCGCGGCATCGACGGCACGGGCGCGGTGCTGGTCCGTCCCGACAGCAAGATCTG
>JAMFSN010000369.1 GCA_026225295.1 Frankia alni | reverse complement strand
GCCGTCACCGTCGGGAACGGGCTCGCCCGGTCCCGGGACGGGATGGTCACGGTCACCGTGCCGCTGCCAGCGGCGGGGACTTCATGGCTCACCGTGACCGACCCGGAGACCGGGGACCCGGTCCCGGCCCTGGCCGAGGGGGTACAGCGGCATCCGGACGGGTCGCTCGCGTCGGTGACGCTCACCTTCCGGGCCCGGTCCGTCCCCGCGCTCGGATCCGTGCGATATCCGCTTGTGCCCGGTTTGACGGTTCCCGCGGACGGCTGGGCCGACGTCGACGGGCTTTCGATCAGCAACGACGCGTTCGCCGTGTCCGGCACCGCCCGGCACGGGGCCCTGGCCTCGGTCTTCGACAAGGCCGCGGGGCGGGAGGTGCTGGCCCAGCCCGGCAACGACCTGATCTTGCAGGAGGAGTACGAGCAGCATCCCCGGTGGCAAGAGGGGCCGTGGCACCTGTCCCCCAAGGGGCCCGGTCTGGCCTCGTCGGGGGTTGACGCGTCGGTACGGGCGCAGCGGTCGCCGGTCGGCTCGCGGCTGGTCGCCACCTATACCCTGGGCGACCTGTCGGTCACGGCGGAGACGCTTTTGTGGGACGGCGCATCGCGGGTCGAGTTCCGGACTCACCTGTCGGGCTCGATCGGAAAGGACCACCTGCTGCGGGTGCGGTTCCCCGCCCACCAGCCCGGCGGGCTCCCGGTGTACCAGACGGCGACAGCGGTGATCGGACGCCCCTTCGGTGCCCCGGAAGCAGACGTGGCCGAGCACTGGTGGACCCTCGACAACCCGGCTCACCAGTGGTTCGGGGTCGGATCGGTGGCGCGCGCCGCGCTGGAGGGCGACCAGTCCGTCGCCCTCGGGGTGGCCGAGGTCGTTACCCCGGACATCACGCCGGACTCGCTGCGGCCCCTCGTGCGCGACCTCGTTGTCCAGCTCGGGCGGGCCGGCGTCACGGCGACCACCTCGCGCTCGTCCGGTACCCGCTACGGGTGGCTTGACCTGGACTCGAACCTGCCCGATGTCCGGATCGCGCTGGGCGGCCCGGACTCGAACGCGTTCACGGCCGAGGTGCTGGCCGCGTGCGACCCGACGGTCGCCAAGCGGCTCGCCCAGCTCATCGCCGACGGGGGCGCGGCCCGGCTCTGGGTGCCGGCGGCGAAGTCGCGCACGGTCGCGTTCGCGCCCGGCGCGGACCTGCGCGGGCCGCGGGACCTGCCGGTGCTGATCGTGGCCACCGCTTGCGCTTCGGAACTACCCGCCGCGGTGGACGAGCTGGCCCGCGACCTGACCTTCCAGGTCATCCCGGCCGACGTGGCCGACACCGGGGTGCTCGCGCCCGGGGACGTGCCGCTCGCCGACGGCGCGGTGGCGCTGTTCAACCTGGGCACCCCCGGCGGCGCGGTCACACCGGACGGGGCGCTGTGGATGTCGCTGATGCGGGCCTGCTCCGGCTGGCCCAGCGGGGTCTGGATCGACGGGGACCGACGCACCGCGCCCGACGGGTCATCGTTCGCCTGGCAGCACTGGTCCCACACGTTCCGCTACGCGCTGGCCAGCACGGGCGCGGCCCGGGACTGGCGGGCGGCGGGCTTCAGCGCGGCGGCCGAGGACTACAACCACGAGCTGATCGCGTCGGTGAGCTCTGGCTCTGGCTCTGGCGGGGAACTCGCGGTGGAGGGCGCGCCGAACGTCACCCTGTCTACCGTGAAGCCCCTCGGCAACCCGCTGGCCGCGGCCCGGCCCGGCACCCCGGCCCGGTCCCCGCGCGAGGTGACGGTCCGGCTGCGGGAGACCGACGGGCTGGCCGCGCTCGCCCGGGTGCGGCTCGCCGCCGGGATCGCGGCGGCCTGGCGCGGCGACCTGCTGGAAGAGTCCGCTTCTGGTGATGCGCTTGAGGTTTCCGACGGGGCGGCGCTCGTCCCGCTGCAGCCGTTTGAGACGGTGACGCTGCGGGTGCGGCTCGCCGGCGCCCCGGCCGGCTCCGCGTCCGACTCCGCGTCCGAGGCCAGCCCGGAGCTGCCCGAGCCCGTGCAGCCCGTCCACACGCGGTACTGGCTGCACGGCAAGGGGCCGGCCCCGGCCGGGAACGTGCCCGTGGCGGTCCACTTCACGCCGACCCGGGTGACGCTCGGCGGCGCGGACCCGGACGGGCCCGCGCTGAGCCTGACCGTGGCCTGCGGGCCCGCGGCGGCGGCCGGCCGGGTCGAGCTCATCGTGCCCGGCGAGCTCATTGCCACGATCGCCGGCGGCACGCTCGATTACGACCTGCCGCCTAACGGGTTCGCCGCCTGGGAGGTGACGGTCACCGCCCGGCCCGGGACCGCGGCCGGGCGGTACTTCGTCACCGCGCGCATCACCGACGCCTTCGGGCAGCGGCTGGAGGACACCGCGCTCGTCTCGGTCGGCGAGCCCGGCCCGGCGAACCCCGACCTGGAGCCGGAAGAGCTGTTCGACCGGCTGCAGTCCGACGCCGTCGCCCAGACGGAGGAGGTCGAGCTGTCGGTGCCCGGCGGCGCGGTCCGGCTCGCGCCCGGCGCGACCGGCTCGCTCGAGGTGCGGGTAAGCAGCCGCCTCAGCTCTGAGCTGCGGGGCGAGGCCCAGCTCATCTCCCCCATCGGCACCTGGGAGGCGGCCGGCCCGTGGACCCAGCCGGTCCTGGCCGACGCGGGCGGGGCGGCGACGGCGCGGTTCACCGTCACGGCGCCCGCGACGGCCGAGCCCGGCTGGCAGTCGTGGCTGCTGGTGAAGCTGATGTACTTCGGCCGGGTGCGCTACTCGGAAGCGGTCCCGCTCACGGTCATCGAGCCGGAGGACCGCTAGCCGCGGTGGCCCGGACCGCCAGTCTGGCGCGGTTTTTACGGCCCGGGGCGGGGCAAACGCGCCCGCCTGGGGTTGCCGGGGCATCCCCGCCGGCGCGGGCGGT
>JAMFSN010000368.1 GCA_026225295.1 Frankia alni | reverse complement strand
GACGACCGGCGAACGGTCTCGGGCGCGGCGCAACCTCAGCAAAGAGGCAAATAAGATATCGATCATCCCCGAGTTTCGGGCCATGCGGGGCCTGGAGAACCACCTGGCGATCGGCTCCGCAAGGCGTCATGCGGGCCGCCGAACGAGGATTACACGCCGGCCACTGTCACTGCCGTACTAGTTCAGGGTCGGTCGTTTGTACATGACCCCTTGAAGCCAGCTCGCGGCGGCGTTGGCGACGAGCTTGAGGGCGCGGCGGTCGGTGAGCAGCGCGGACAGGTCCAGCCCGAGTCCCGTGGCGGTATCCCAGGACTGCCTGCGATGGTGGGGCCGTCGCCGATGCCGCGCAGGTCGTGCTCGAGGAGCGCGACGCACCCGTCGAGCAGGGGGCGACGACGGTCGGCAAGTTCGTCGGCGGTGGTGTCGAGGTCGGCCGCAAGCGTCCGGTCGGGGTGGGCGAGCACGGTCCGCAGGTCCACCAGGGTCGGCTCGGCCACCCGGCGGTCGAGCCGGGCCAAGGCGGCCGCGATGAGGCGGTGTTGGCCTGGGTCCAGGTGGGGTTGATCGAGGAGCCCCAGCTGCGACGTGACGTCGAGCAGCGTGAGGATCTTGCTCTGGCCCGGGACGTTGCTCCACGACGGGTGGACCTCGATCGGGTCGGCCGGCGGGGTCATGGTTGGGGTCGGCGTCGCTGCCCAGCCCGGTTGAGCGCTCCCCACCAGGAGGACGACGGTCGTCAGCGACAGCCCGACCCGGCGCCGCCACTCCACACCGTGTGACGGATCCGCCGTCGCCGGCCTTCGGAGCTGGACATCCACACCTCCACCAGTACCCGCGAGTTCTCCCGCTGACTGGCTGTGTGAATCCGCGACCCCGAACCGGAACCAGTCCACCGAACTTTCTTCCGAGACTTTCCGAGGGCTCTCGTACTGGGCCGCCGACCAGGGGCGATGACGTTTCGGATGAACGCGGCGATGACACGAGCGGTGGCGCGGTGAGCGCAATGACGTCGGCGATGAGTAATCGGATGACAGGGCGGAGCGGCTATTTAATACTGTTTCCGGTCACGGAACATTGGCCTCTCGGAAGGCGGCGGGCGTGCCGCGAATCGACCGGGACACGGTGCTGGAACGGGTCGACCTCGCTGAACTGGCCAGTGAGATCTGCGGTCCGCCGCGGGCCGGTGGCCGCAGTGCCCGCTGGCACTGCCCGAACCCGGCCCACCCCGACGAGCACCCCTCCATGGGCCTCTACACCACCGGCCGGGGACAGCAGCGGTGGAAATGCCACGCCTGCGGAGAAGGCGGGACGGCGATCGATCTCCTGGTCCTGTCGGCCGGGCTCGGGGTCCGCGAGGCGCTCGTCGACCTCGCCCGGCGGGTTGGTTTCGATCCCGACGACGCCCCCCGCGCCGCCGGGCCGGCCCGGCCGAAGCCGCCTGTTCGGCCGCCCCCGTCGGCATCTCGGCCAGTCGGCGAACCGGATCCGGCCGTCGCGGACTTCGTCGCCGCGGCGGCCCGGCTGCTGTGGGAGCCGATCGGGACCGGGGCCTTGCGGTATCTCCACGGACGCGGCTTCACTGACCCGCTGCTGG
>JAMFSN010000367.1 GCA_026225295.1 Frankia alni | reverse complement strand
CGGCCCGGCCGGATCAGCGACCGGCCGGCAGCTGAGCCAGGAACGTCGCCGCCAACGGGGCGGCCGACTCGGCGCCGGACGGCGGTGTCGATGGCGACCAGGGCCGCTTCCCGCGCCGGGCCCAGCGGGTCCAGGACGGCCTCACCGTCGCGTTGGACGGCCAGATCGAACGTGGACCGGACGTCCCCGCCGGCCCGCCCGGGGAACGTGGCCAGGGTCCGAACCCGCTGCCCCCCTTCGGTGAGGACCACCGACGCGCCGGTGCCGTCGGCGATCGCGGAGCCGTACAGGCGGTTCAGTCCGGTCTGCGGGTCCGCGCCGAGGATGTTCGCGGTGAGATCCGGGTCCGCGCCCGCGATGGGCGTGCCGTGTACGTCCAGGAAACGTCCGGGCGCTCCGGTCACGGGAGCCAGCGCGAAGTGCAGCCCCGCGTGCCGGTCGGGGTGGAGCAGTTCGGGGACGACCGCCACCCGCCACCCCCGGTGGTGGTGCCGCATGGTCACGGTGCCGGTGAACCGCCAGTGGCCGAGCCCCGTGAGGGCCAGGTCGGCCGAGTACGGCACCGTCGCGACCGCCCCGTGCCGCACGACCGGCCCGTGGGTGTACCGGGCCGAGCCGATCTGGAGGGTGTCGCGGAACGAGCTGATGAGGTTCTCACCGTCGGCCGGCTGGTCCAGGACGTTCTCGAACCGGGTGATGGCGCCGCCGTCCATGGCGGCGACGTAGGCGTCGGCGGTCCGCTCGGCGGTGCGCTGGCTGCGGCGGTCCGCGACGGTGCGCCGGTGGCGGATCCAGGCCGAGGCCCCGACGGCGAGCGCGGCGAGCGCGAGCACGACCAGCCCGATCCGGGTGATCGTGCCTGCCCGGGTCCGCTGCCGGGCCGCGTGGTGGCCGGCTGTGCGGCCACCGGGGTCGGTGCGATGCCCGTTGGTCCGGTTGTCGTCCCACCCGCCCCCGAGCAGGTTGTCCCATGAATCGACCGGTGGCCGCCCCGATTCCGGCTCGCGCGTCATTCCCCACCCCAGATGACGTCAATCAGACCGTGCCGACCCGGGATAGTAGCGCGCATTCGGTCCGGGCCCTCCGGTCGCCGATAGCCGATAGCCGATAGCCGACGGAGCCTTTGTTCGCTGTGCCGCGGAAGGGTCCGAGAGGGATTCTTTCCGAACCGATAATTGTCGAAGCAAAGGGCCTGCGGTTCGGGTCCGCGGGCACGGGGTCGGCAACGGGACCGGAAATGTCCAGCCGCCGGACAGTCAGCGGACGGTGGGCCGATGACCATCGGACCGAGATCGGCCGGCCCACCGGAACGGGCGGCGGGAACCGGGCGGCGGGGACCGGGCGGCTTATGACCAGCCGGCCAGCACAGCCCCGGCGCTCGTCTCGACCTCGGCGGCCGGCGTCGGTGGCGTGCTCCGGGAGAAGCGGGGCGCGGGTGCGGACCGGGGGACACCGTCCACTGTGGTGACGCTGCCCCGGGCGGCGATGTGCGGATGGTCCGGAACCTCACCGAAGCTCAGGACCGGGGTCACGCACGCGTCGGTGCCCCAGAAGACCGCGGCCCACTCGTCCCGGCTGCGGCTCGCGAACGCCATGGTGAGGTGCTTGCGCAGCGTCGGCCAGCCGGCCCGGTCGTCCTGGTCGGGCAGTTCCTCGGCGGACAGTCCCAGCCCGGCCAGCAGGTTCGCGTAGAACTGCGGCTCGAGGGCGCCCACCGCGACGAACCGGTCGTCGGCGCAGCGGTAGGTGTCGTAGTAGGGCGCGCCGCTGTCGAGCAGGTTGACGCCCCGCTCGTCCTGCCACATCCCGGTCCCCAGGAACGACCAGATCATCTGGATCAGGACGCTCCCGCCGTCGACCATGGCCGCGTCGACGACCTGACCGACGCCCGAGCGTTCCCGTTCGAACAGGGCGGCCAGGATCCCGACCGTCACGAACATCGAGCCGCCCCCGAAGTCGCCGACCAGGTTCAATGGCGGCACCGGCCGTTCCCCGGCGCGACCGATGGCGTGCAGGGCGCCAGTCAGGGAGATGTAGTTGATGTCGTGGCCGGCCCGCTGGGCGAGCGGGCCGTCCTGGCCCCAGCCGGTCATGCGCGCGTAGATCAGGCGGTGGTTGCGCTGTTCGCAGTCGGCCGGGCCGATCCCGAGCCGCTCGGTCACGCCGGGGCGGAAGCCCTCCAGCAGCACATCGGCCTGGCCGACCAGGGCCAGCAGGGTGTCGCGATCCGGCTCCGCCTTCAGATCGAGGCTGACGATCCGTCGGCCACGCAGCATCGTGTCCTCGAGCCCGCTCCGGCCGCCCGGGCGCTGGATCCGCACGACGTCGGCCCCCAGATCGGCCAGCATCATCGCGGCGTGCGGGCCGGGCCCGATGCCCGCGAGCTCCAGAACGCGCAGGCCAGCAAGGGGGCCGGGCATGCGTGCCTCCGGTAAGATCAGGGTCGCGGTTCGGCCGCCGGCGTCGGCGGTCCGGGAGGCGAACGCTACGAGGGGCCGTCACCCTGGGTCAAGGTGGGTCAGGCCGGCCCGGCCGGGGCCCGCTCAGGGCCGGCGGGCCGCGAGCGGAGCGGCGATCGTCACACCGCATGATCCCTCGGATCACGCCTCCGCCGATTGCTTTCAGGTCCGGCGAGGGCTATACATGACTTAGCACTCTCCACTGTCGAGTGCCAACCACTGGCGCGACGCGGGTGCCTGGGCCCAGCAGCCCGGATCATCAGTTTTCGAAGCGGGCCCCGCCGGCGGCCGGCACTCCTCCCCATGGCCAGAGCCCAGGAGGAACTACCCGAATGTCAAAAATTATTGCCTTCGATGAGGAGGCTCGTCGCGGCCTCGAGCGTGGTATGAACCAGCTCGCGGATGCGGTGAGGGTGACGCTTGGCCCGAAGGGCCGGAATGTCGTTCTGGACAAGAAGTGGGGTGCGCCCACGATCACCAATGATGGTGTGTCCATTGCGAAGGAGATCGAGCTTGAGG
>JAMFSN010000366.1 GCA_026225295.1 Frankia alni | reverse complement strand
GGGCGACTTACCGCAGACCGACTGGACAGCTTGGTCATCTTCTACTTGCACCATTCTCCCAGGTCACCGGCCTCGGGCTGATCGAAGCTGGCCAGCACGGAACCTCATCCAAATCGTGATCAAGCTGTGTCGGCTTCGAGATCGGCCTACAGGCGCACGGTCCGGCTTCCGGATCTCGCCTGGTCAGAAGGGTTGCAAGCCGCCCTCACCGATGGCACGGGTGGGGTCGACCTCCCGCGTGGAAATCCGCGCTAAGCCGCCTTCGGGTGGTGGTGGAGAAGGCCGGCGATGGTGTATCCGAGGTCGAGGCGGTCGCCCTTCCAGTCGGGGGTGATGGCGGTCGGGTCGGGTTCGGGCCGGCCGTTTTGATCGCCGGTGGTCTGGTCGTCTGTGAGTGCCGGGGGTTGGGGTGCTTGGGCGATGGGGCTGCCATCGGGTTTGCGGAAGGTCGGGCTGCCATCTGGCGCCACGGTGATGGTGTAGCTGCCTTCGTGGTGGTCGCGGTGGTGCCAGCGACACAGTGTGATCAGGTTGGCCAGGTCGGTACGACCGTCGGGGTGCCAGTGCGCGACATGGTGGATATCGGTGAACTGACTGTTGGTGCAGGCCGGGTACTGGCAGTGGCCGTGGTCGCGGTGATAGACCGCGCGGCGGAGGGCGGCGTTGGGGCGGCGGGTGCGGCGGCCGAGGTCGATGAGGGTCTCGCCGGGTCCGATCGGTGCGCCGGGGTGGGCGCCGCGCCGCTGTCCTCGTTTCGTGCGGTGTCGGATGAGGATGCGGCGGCCTGAGCCGCAGGTAAGTCGGTCGATGGTGGCGGGGTCGAGCGCTGGCCCGTCTTCGATTTCGTGGTGGGCGGCGACGGGGGTTCCCAGGTGGGCGTTGTCCACCGGTTCGGGGTCGGGCCGGGCGTCTGGTTTCTCGGCGGCCGGTCGGCCGGTGGCCGGTTCAGTCGGGGCGTCGGTGTGGATGATCGTGGTGTAGCGGTCGGGGTCAGCACGGGGGCGGCTCTGCCCACCGAGGAAGGTCTCGGCGAGGGCGATGAGGCCGTCGGCGCGGCCGGCCCGGGTCTGGGTTTGGGTGCCGGGGCGGGCGGGGTCTTCGCCGTTCGGGTCGGGGGGCGGGTTCAGCTTGTCGGTCGCGGCGGTGATCGCGGCGGCGACCACGGCGCCGTCCTCCGGTGGGAGCCGGGCATGCAGGAGGAAGTTTCCGTCGTCGTCGTACCGCCAGGAGACCCGCCGGTTACGCTGCCGGGCAGAGGCCTCGTCTTTGGTGACGGTGCGGTAGCTGCGGACCAGGCGTTCGAGGTGGGCGGCGGGCATGGAGCGGGCCAGGGCGACGAGGTCGGCTTCGTCGGCGGGGGTCGCGACCCGGGCCAGGGCGCGAACCTTCGCATAGGACAGGCGGCCGGCGAGGAACTGCTCGCGAAGCACTGGGAGGGTTTCCAGGACGCGGGCGACGCGGAGGTATTCGTGGGCGGTGCGGATACCAAGGCCGACCTTCCAGGACAGCCAGTGGGCGCAGGACCGGATGCCGTGGCCGGCCCAGCCCTGGCGGCGGTCGAACGCGCCTAACAGCAGCAGCCACGCGGCGGTGGACGAGGCGATCCGGGTCGCGTCACCGACCAGCTGGGTCTCCAGGTCGGCGATCGGGCACTTCTCTTTATCGAACATGCGTTCGACGATAGGGGGTGGATACTCGTACGCGAGAACTTTTTTCTACTTGTGGATAACTCCTTGGGGGAGGGCCTCATGGTGGTCGGGATGTCGGCTTCGGTGGGGTGGCGTGGGGGCGGAGCGCACCGCGGAACACCGATTGCCGGCGCAACGAGTCGGTCTTCCCGTGGCGACCCGCCGCCCGGCGGCGTCGCGTTGCGGCCTGGGCGGCCGACGGTCCTGAGTGGTTCGCGCTAGCCCGGCGGCCGTGGTGCCCACCCTTTCGCCCGGCATTCCGACCATCAGTCGGAACGTTCCGCGGAGCGCTGGTTGCGTGCGCAACAATCTGCACGGGCCGCGCCGGCCGGGACCGGTTACTCGTAGCGGACGGTCGCCGATGGGCTGCTCGGTACGCCCTGGCAGGTCAGGACGTAGCCCTCGGCCACCTCGTCCTCGGTCAGGGCGTCATTGACCCGCATGGTCGCCGTGCCCTCGACCAGGATCGCGATGCAGGTCGCGCAGGTGCCCGACTCGCAGGAGAAGGGCGGGGTCAGGCCGGCCCGGCGGGCGCTCTCCAGGAACGTCTCGTCGGCCCGGCGCGGCACGGTCGCCTTCTTGTGGCCCAGGATGATGGTGACCTGGCCGTCGACCTCGGGGCTCGACTCGGCCGCGGGCGGGGGAGCGGTGTTGAACCGTTCGATGAAGACCTGGCCCGGCCCGGGCAGGGCCGTCTCGACCAGGCTCATGAACGGTTCCGGTCCGCACACGTAGACATCGGCGTCACCGTCGTCGCCGACGAAGGCCCGGATGGCCGCCGGGTCGAGGAAACCGCGTTCGTCGTCGAGGTGGCGGACGACCGTGAGCCGGTCCGGGTACCGCTCGACCAGCTCGGTCAGGGCCGCGTCGAAGATCGCCGAAGCGCGATCGCGGTCGGCGCACAGCAGCCGGACCCGACGCTGGGAGCCGGCCAGCGCGCTTTTGGCCAGGGAGATGACCGGAGTGATCCCGCTGCCGCCGCAGAACCCGAGGAGCGGCACGTCGGTCTCCCGCAGGCAGAAGGCGCCCTTGGGTTCGGTCAGCTCCACCTCGTCACCCTCGGCGACGCTGTCGATGAACCAGTTCGAGACCTGCCCCCCGGGCACCCGCTTGACGGTGGTCATCAGCTCGGTGTCGGTCTCGGGGGCGCTCGACATCGAGTAGGACCGCAGCAGTTCCTGATCGCCCTTCGTCACCCGGAAGGTGACAAACTGGCCAGCCCGGTAGGTGAAGGAGCCGCCGTGGGGGGACAGCACGAAGGTGCGCGCGTCGGGGGTCTCCCGGACAATCCGGGTGACGGTTGCCCGCTGGAACAGAGGGGGTCTCGGCACCGACGGTCTCCTTCTGGTATGAAAGTTCTAGCTTGGAGAGAATGCAATTCTCGCACAGAAGTCGGGGGCCTCTCAGTGTGGTGCGGCGGGCCCGGATCCGGTGCGCGGAAAATGCGGGAAGCCGTGCGTATCACGCCGGACGCGCCGGCCGCCAGGGCTGTGGCCCGCACCACCGGCGTCGGGGTCGCCGTCCGGACCCCCGGCAGCGAGGATGGGACGTGAGCGACCGGACCGCGCTCGTTTTCGAGGACCAGGAGTACGAGCGGGCGCAGCTGGAGGGCCTGGCCGACGGGCTGGCCGCCACCCTGGCCCGGCGGGGGGTGACCGCCGGGCAGCGGGTCGCCCTCATGACGTCGAACCGGCCCGAGTTCATCGTCGCGGTGTGGGCAGTGTGGCGGCTGGGGGCGGCGGTCGTGCTGCTCAGCCCGGCCTGGAAGCGCACCGAGGTCGAGCATGCGCTGGCGGTCACCGGGGCGGCCCACGCCGTCGGCGATCACGACGTGCTGGCCGGTCTGATGCCGATGCTGCACCTGGACGGCCCGATCGACCCCCGGCCGGGCGGGTTCCCGAAGCCGGACCCGGGCGCCGACGCGCTGCTGGTGTTCAGCTCGGGCACCACCGGTCTGCCGCGGGCCGTCCGGCACACCCACGCCTCGTTCGGCGCCGCGGTGGGGCACTGGCGCACCGCGCTCGGGTTGACCGCGCGCGACCGCCTCCAGATCGCCACGCCCCCCTCCCACATCCTGGGCCTGCTCAACATCGTCACCGCGCTCGAGACCGACGTCCGGGTCCGGCTGCACCGCCGGTTCGATCTGGACCGGCTGCTCCACTACATCGAGGCCGACCGGATCACCATCGAGATGGCGGTCGCCCCGATCGCGCTGGCCCTGGCCGCGCACCCCCGCCTCGAGACCTACGACCTGTCGTCTCTGCGGTACATCATGTGGGGCGCGACGCCGGTGACCCCGAGCGTCGCCGAAACCGTCACCCGGCGGACCGGGGTCGGCTGGGTGCCCGCCTACGGGGCCAGCGAGCTGCCCGTCATCGCGTGCAACCCGCTGGACGGGGCCCGCCTGGACAGCGTGGGCCGGGCCGTGCCCGGGGTGAGCCTGCGGGTCGTGTCGCTGGAGTCCGGCGCTCCGCTGGGACTCGGCGGG
The DNA here is from genome assembly GCA_026225295.1 of Frankia alni. Lineage (GTDB taxonomy): Bacteria > Actinomycetota > Actinomycetes > Frankiales > Frankiaceae > JAMFSN01. The sequence goes on along the minus strand of JAMFSN010000366.1, from coordinate 9,721 downwards.
ATCGGGGAGATCCAGGCCCGGTCGGAGTCGCTGATGGCCGGCTACCTGCCGGCCGAGCGGACCGCTGAGGCGTTCAGTGACGGTTGGTACCGCACCGGCGACGTCGGGTACGTCGACGAGGACGGCTGGGTCCGGCTCACCGACCGCTCCAAGGAGATGATCAAAGTCCGGGGGTTCCAGGTCGCGCCGGCCGAGATCGAGGCGGTCCTGCACGGCCACCCGTCCGTCGCCGACTGCGCCGTGTTCGGCGTGCCCGACGACCGGGACGGGGAGGCCGTCATCGCGGCCGTGACGGCCCGCGGAACCGTCGACCCGGACGAGCTCACGGCCCTGGTCGGCGAGCGGTTGGCTTCCTACAAACGACCCCGCGAGGTGGTGGTCGTGACCGAGATTCCCCGCCTTCCCTCGGGCAAGGTGCTGCGCCGAGTACTCAAGGAGAGCTATGGACGTCCGTCTGACCCCTGAGCAGCGGCAGCTGCGCGCGGCGGCCGCCCGCCTGGCCGACGATCTCGGCCCCGGCTCGGTCCTCGACCTGGCCGATGACGATCGGGTCGCGCGGCTGGAGAAGGCGGTGGCCGCCACCGGCTGGCGCAGCCTGCGGTCCGACGGAGCGTCGGGCGTGGAGGTTGCGCTGGTCGTCGAGGAGTTCGCCCGCGGGCTGGTCGACGTGCCGTTCGCCGGGCCCGTCCTGGCCGACGACCTGCGCAGGCCCGCCGACGACCGGCGGGACCCGGCCGGCGCGGGCGCCGGCGAGGCCCAGCCGTGGACGATCGCGGTGGACGGCGAGGCGTTCGACGCCCGGGGCCTGCGCGACGTGGTGTCCGCCGAGGGCAACCAGCTGCTGTCCGGACGGGTCGGGGAGCCGGTCACCGCCATTGACCTGACCCGGGTCCGGGCCACCGTGCTGGGGCCCCGTGAGCCGGTCGGCGAGCTGTCGCCGGAAGCGGCGGGCCGCTGGCCGGCCCTGGCCGTCGTCGTCACCGCCGCCGACGCCCTGGGCGCGGCCCGCGGGGCGCACGCGCTGGCCGTCGACTACGCCAAGGTCCGCTCCCAGTACGGCCACCCGATTGGCTCCTACCAGGCCATCGCCCACCTGCTGGCCGAAAGCCTGGCCCTCATCGAGGGCTCGGTGAGCGTCCTGCGCCACGCGGCCTGGGCCGTCGACGAGCTGTCGGTCGCCGAGGCCCGGGCGGCGGCCCGGATCGCCAAGGTCTACGTCCAGCGGGCGGCCCGCACGATCTGCGAGACGGCCGTGCAGGTGCACGGCGGGATCGGCAACACCTGGGAGTGCCTCGCCCACGTGCACCTGCGACGGGTGCTCACTTCGACCGAACTGTTCCCTGTGCGCCTGGAGGAGATCGACCTTGGATTTTCGTGATGCTCCGGAGGAAGCCGCCTTCCGGGACCGGCTCCGGACCTGGTTGGCCGGGCGGGCGGGCACGTTCCCGAAGTCGGGGGACGAGTACTGGTCCCGGTCCGCGCAGTGGCACCGGGATCTCTACGGCGCCGGTTTCTTCGGTCTGTCGTGGCCGACGAAGTACGGCGGCCACGACCTGCCGGCCGTCTACGACGTCATCCTCGACGAGGAGCTGGCCCGGGCCGGGGCGCCGGCTCGGCCGAGCCTCGGCTATCTCGTCGAGGGGCTCGGCCGCCACGGCAGCGAGGAGTTCCGGCAGCGTTTCCTGCCCGGGATGATCACCGGGGACGAGCGGTGGTGCCAGGGCTTCAGCGAGCCCGGCGCCGGTTCCGACCTCGCCTCGCTGACCACTACGGCCACCCTCGAGGGCGACGAGTGGGTCTTCCACGGCCACAAGGTCTGGACCAGCTACTCCGACGTCGCCGACTGGTGCCTGCTGCTGGCCCGCACCGACGCCACGGTGCGCCGGCACAAGGGCATCTCCGCCTTCGTGGTGAACATGCACCAGGCCGGCATCGAACAGCGCCCACTCCAAATGATCAACGGGGTGTCGAACGAGTTCGGGCAGGTGCTGTTCGACGGGGCCCGCGCCCCGGCCGACCACCTGATCGGCGAGGCCGGTGAGGGCTGGGCGCTGGCCATGACGGTGGTCGGCCACGAGCGTGAACCCTCCACGCTGGGCTTCTCGGCCCGCTACGGCAAGCTCGTGCGGGCCATGGCGGCCCAGGTCGAGGGTCCGCCGCCGGCCGAGCTGCTCTGGGCGGCGGTCGAAACGGAGATGCTGCGGCTGCACGTGCGGCGCCGGCTCTCCGAGCGGCTCGACGAGGTCGTGCACGGCCCGGCCGGTTCGTTGGACAAGCTGCTCATGACCTGGACCGAACAGTCGGTCGGGCACGCGGCGCTGGCGGTCGGTGGGACCCGGGATCCCGAGCTGTTGAGCGCGTATCTCTACAGCCGCGCCCAGAGCGTGATGGGCGGGACCTCCCAGATCCAGAAGAACATCATCGCCACGCGGATTCTCGGCTTGGAAGCCTGATGTACGACCTGCCCCCGGAGGTGGACGTCCGCGCGGGCGGGCCATTGAGAATCATCACCCTCAACCGGCCGACGCGCTCAACGCGGTCAACGACCCGCTCCACAAGGGCCTGGCCGCGCTATGGCCGCGGCTGAGCGCCGACCGGTCGGCCCGCGCGGCGGTGATCACCGGGGCCGGCCGGGCGTTCTCGGCCGGCGGTGACTTCACCTACCTGGGCATGCTGCGGGACGACCCCGAACTGCGGGCCGAGAGCATCGCCGACGGCCGGGAGGTCGTCCTGGGCATGGTCCGGCGCCGGATTCCGGTGGTCGCCGCGGTCAGCGGGCCGGCGGTCGGTCTGGCCAACCACGTCGTCGCCGACCCGTTGGCCGAGGCGTCGACCTGCGCGCAGCGGCTCGCGAGCCAGCCGCGGCAGGCCATCGAGACCACCAAGCGGCTGCTCAACCTGCACCTCGAACGGGCGGTGGTCGCCACGCTCGACTTCGCGACCACCGCCGAGGAGGCGTCCTTCCAGACGGAGGACTTCCTGGCGATCGTGGCCAGGCTGACCGCCGAAAAGGGCTGATCGCCGCGGGACCGCTTACTTCGGGGGGAACCGCAGCGCGCCGTCGAGGCGGATGACCTCGCCGTTGAGGTAGTCGTTCTCGCAGATCTGCTGGACGAGGGACGCGTACTCGGGCGAACGCCCCATCCGCTTGGGGTGCGGGATCCGCGGGCCCCAGTGGGCCTCGAGCTGGTCGCCGGCCTTCCCGTAGGCGGGGGTCAGGAACGTTCCGGGGGCGATCGTGACGACCCGGATGCCGAGCGGGGACAGGTCCCGGGCCGCGACCAGGGTCATGCTGGCCACGCCGCCCTTGGCCGCCGCGTAGGGCAGCTGGCCGATCTGGCCCTCGTAGGCCGCGATCGAGGCGGTGTTGACGATGACGCCCCGGTCCCCGTCCACCGCCTCCTGCCTGGCGATCGTGGCGGCCGCCAGGCGCATGACGTTGAAGACGGCAATCAGGTAGAACTCCACGGTCGTGCGGAACCCGGCCAGGTCCATCGGCGAGCCGTCCTTGCCGACCAGCCGGCCGCCGGCGGCCGGGCCGCCGTGGGTGTCCACCGAGATCCGCAGGGGAGCCAGCGCGGCCGCCTCGTCCATGGCCGCCTGGACGTCGTCCTCGCTGGTGGCGTCGGTCCGGACGTAGCGGATGCCCAGCTCCTCCTCGAGGAGCTTGCCCTTCTCGTCCGCCACATCGGCGACGACGATCTTGGCGCCGGCGGCGTGGAGGCGACGCACGGTAGCCTCGCCGAGGCCCCCCGTCCCGCCGACCACGACCGCGGAACTGCCTTGGATCTGCATGGATGATCCTCCCTTGCAAGTCAGGCTCTTAACTCGCGAGAATAACATTCTCATAGCTACCCGTGATCATCCCCGGTGCACACTTCCGCGCGAGCGGATGCCCAGGTGACCCGGGCTGCAGAGCTTAACGGCGGAGTCTGGGAAAGGCGCGAAATGCCGGAGGGGCAGGAATGGCGGGCAGGGCCGGGTTACGACGCCCCATTCCTCGTCGCGATCCGGGGGCCGGGCCGATGACGACCGCCCCGCGGGGCATCCCGGAGCTGATCGCGGCGGCCCGGACCGGCTCGGTGCGCGGCCGAGACCGACGTCCCGATCCTCACCCTGGTCGCGTCGCGGGGCGAGGGGGTGCCCCAGCTCATCGAGGCGATCGGTGCCCATCGCCGGACGGACACCGTGGCCCGCCGCACGGCCCGGGCCCACGCCCAGATCCTGTCCCTGGCCCAGACGCGGCTGCGGACCCATCCGCGGCTGGCCGGCCTGGCGGCCGACGTCGCGAGCGGTCGCCACGATGCCTACGCCGCCGCTGACCTGCTGCTCAACCAGGGCTGAGGGCCCGGGTGGCCACCCGGAATCAGGGGTGGGCGAAGCCCATCGCGCAGAACTCCCACGCTTCGTCGGCGCTGATCGGGTTCACGGTCTCGTCGTCGGAGACCCCGTTGGACTGGGCGATGAACATGATGGTCTGCATGGTCAGCGCGGCGGCCCGGCGCGGCTTGATGGTCGGGCGGAGCTGGCCCGCGGCCTCGGCCCGCACCATCATCTCGGTGAACAGCTCGATCAGCGGGGCGTGCGCGATCTTGACCTCGACGGAGTGCGTGAGCAGGAGCCGCGGGGCGAAGTCGGTGAACAACGGCCGCTGCGCGGCCGGGTCGGGCCGGGACAGCTCGAACAGCAGTTGCACGGCCACCTTGAGCTGACTCAGGGGGTCGGACCGGCCGGTCGCGGCGGCCCGGATCTGGTCGGCCGACCGGGCCAGGGCGTCCTCGAACAAGGCCAGCAGCAGCTCGTGTTTGCCGCCGAAGTGCTGGTAGAAGCTGCGCAGCGACTGGCTGGAGCGGTCGACGACCTCCTGCACGGTGAAGTCGGTAGTACCCTTCTCGGTAATGATCGCCTGGGCGGCATCGAGGAACCGGACGAGCCGCTTTTCGGCACGGAGCTTGGCGGCCTTGGTAGAGCGCTCGACTGCGCGCTGCTTCCAGGCCGGCTCCTCGCTCGCGGTACTCACGGGCGGCTCCGTCTTCTGCGCCATGTGCGAAAGATACTGCACGGCACCGTTAATCCTGCCTGTGCTCGGTGTGGCTGGTGGCCACCGAGCGGTGAGACTCCTACTTTCCTCCGCTGAGAATGTTATTCTCTTCCTGGTTCTCAACGCAACGCTGACCGGAAGGGTTGTTCGTGGCCCGGGACTTCCAGACCCGCCTGAGGCCCGATGGGTCGGACGGCGTGATCGCCCCGGGAGGCCGCGCGGCTGGCCGCCGCGATGGCCAAGGCGGCGGCCGGCGAGGGCCAGGCCCTGGTGTTCGGCAACGGGTCGCGGCTGTTCGGGGCGATGGGCTCTCCTGCGAGCCAGGACCGGCGAGCTGCCGCTGGGTGGCGCGGAGGCGCTGGCTGGTTCGAGCGGTATGCGCGTAGCTTCGCCGGCACCATCGCTGGCGGCCCGTCCGAGATCCAGCGCACCATCATTGCCGAACGGGTGCTGGGACTGCCCCGAGGCTGAGGAGATTGACGTGTACATCCTTTACGAGGTGGCTGACAAGGTCGCGACCATCACGCTCAACCGGCCCGAGGCCGCGAACGCGCAGAACCCCGCGTTGCTCGACGAGCTCGACGCGGCCTGGACCCGGGCCGCCGAGGATGACGACGTGGCGGTGATCCTGCTGCGCGCCGAGGGCAAGCACTTCTCCGCCGGGCACGACCTCAAGAGCGGCGTGCCGGCCCCCGAGAAGATCACCCTGGAGTACATCTACCGGTACGAGGCCCGCCGCTACCTGGAGTACTCGCTGCGCTGGCGCAACGTGCCCAAGCCGTCGATCGCGGCCGTCCAGGGCCGCTGCATCTCCGGCGGGCTCCTGCTGTGCTGGCCGTGCGACCTGATCATCGCGGCCGAGGACGCGCTGTTCTCCGACCCGGTCGTGATGATGGGCATCGGCGGCGTCGAGTACCACGGGCACACCTGGGAACTGGGCCCCCGCAAGGCCAAGGAGATCCTGTTCACCGGCCGGCCGGTGACCGCGGACGAGGCCGAGAAGGTCGGCATGGTGAACAAGGTGGTCCCGCGCGACCAGCTGGACGCCGAGAGCCGGGCGCTGGCCACCCAGATCGCCGGGCAGCCGTCGTTCGGGCTCCGGCAGGCCAAGCGGGCCGTCAACCAGACCCTCGACACCCAGGGCTTCTACGCGGCGATCCAGTCGGTGTTCGACATCCACCAGACCGGGCACGGCAACGCGCTGAGCGTCAGCGGCTTCCCGGTCCTGGTCCGGCTGGACGAGATGAAAGCAAGGATGCAGTAGGTGCCCGAGCGCGACCCGGCCGCTCCGCGGCCGCTGGAAGGCCTGCTGGTCGTCGGGCTCGAGGTGGCCGTCGCGGCGCCGATCGCCACCCGGCACCTGGCCGACCTGGGCGCCCGGGTGGTGAAGGTCGAGAACCCACGGGGCGGCGACTTCGCCCGCCACTACGACGGGGCCCTGGACGGCATGGCCGCCCACTTCGTGTGGGTCAACCGGGGCAAGGAGTCGGTGAGCCTCAACCTCGCCGACCCGCGCGGCGCGGCGGCGCTGGAACGGCTGCTGGGCCGGGCCGACGTGTTCATCCAGAACCTCGCGCCGGGAGCGGCCGGGCGGCGGGGGCTGGCCGCCGAGCAGGTCTGCGCCCGGCATCCCCGCCTGGTCGCGGTCGACATCTCGGGCTACGGCGAAGGTGGTCCGCTCTCCCATAAGCGGGCCTACGACCTGCTGGTCCAGTCCGAGGGCGGGTCGTGCGTGGTCACCGGCGAGCCGGGGCGGCCGGCCAAGCCGGGCATCCCGCTGGCCGATCTCGGGGCCGGCATGTACGCGCTGAGTTCGGTGCTCGCCGCGCTGTATGCGCGGTCGGCGACCGGGCGCGGCTCGGCCATCTCGGTCGGCCTGTTCGACGTGGTCGCCGAGTGGATGGGCTACCCGCTCAACTTCACGATGGGCACCGGGGTGGAGCAGGAGCCGGCCGGGGTCGGCTCGCCGGCTGTCGCGCCCTACGGCGCCTACCCCACGTCCGACGGGCAGACGGTCGTGCTCGGGACGACCAACGACGGCGAGTGGCAACGGCTGGCCCGGACCGTGCTCGACCGGCCCGACCTGGCCGACGACCCGGCGTTCGCCGGCAACGCCGACCGGGTCCGCGAGCGGGGCCGCCTCGACGAGGTGATCAGCGCCTGGACCCGGCGCGTGACCCTCAAGGAGGCCCAGGACACCCTGGACGTGGCCGGTCTGGGCAACGCGCGCCTCAACGGCGTCCAGGACCTGCTGGACCATCCGCACCTGGCCGTCCGGGACCGGTGGCGCGAGGTCAAGACGCCGACCGGGACCGTGCGCGCGCTGCTGCCGCCCCCGGTCGCCGCCGAGTGGTCGCCCCCGATGAACCCGGTGCCCGCGCTCGGCGAACACACCGACGCGGTCCTGGCCGAGCTCGGCTACCCGGCCGGCGAGATCGAAACCTGGCGCCGCGAAGGCGTCGTCTAGCAGGCTGTCCCGCAGATGGAGGAGAAAAAGCGATGTCGCAGGTTGCGTTCCCCCCCGGCGTCTTCACCTGGCCCGCCGACGAGCCACAGCTCATCGGTAGCCGGTGTGCGGCGTGCGGTGCGGTCACCTTCCCGATCAAGCCGTCCTGCCCCCGGTGCGGCCGGCCCGACATGGAGGAACGTCTCCTGCCCCGGCGCGGAACCCTGGTGGCCTGGACGACCCAGTCGTTCCTGCCCAAGGAGCCCTACGCCAGCGGCGAGACCGACCAGACCTTCGTTCCGTACGGCGTCGGGCTCGTCCAGCTCGGCGACGTGGTGCGGGTCGAGGCCCGGCTGACCGAGAGCGACCCCGGGAAGCTGACGTTCGGGATGGACCTGGAGCTCGCGGTGGTGCCGTTCCGGGTCGAGGACGACGGGACCGAGGTCCTGATCTTCGCCTTCGCGCCATCGTTGCCCGAAGACATTGAGCCGTCGGCCTGAGGATCGAGGAGATTTCGATGAACGACGTTGCCATCATCGGGGTGGGGATCCACCCCTTCGGCCGGTTCGGTCCCAAGTCGGCGACCCAGATGGGGGCCGAGGCGGTCCGGGCGGCCTGCGCGGACGCCGGGGTCGACTGGTCCGACATCCAGTTCGCCTTCGGCGGTAGCGCCGAGGTCGACATTCCCGACACCGTCACGGCCCTGCTCGGCATGACCGGCATCCCCTTCATGGACGTCTACAACGGCTGTGCCACGGCGGCCACCTCACTGGAGCTGACCGCCGACGCCATCCGGTACGGCAAGTACGACCTGGGCGTCGCGGTCGGATTCGACAAGCACCTGCCCGGCGCGTTCACCGCCGACCCCGAGCACTACGGCGCGCCGTCCTGGTACGGCGAGATCGGGCAGTTCCTCACCACCAAGTTCTTCGGCATCAAGATCAACCGATACATGCACGACCACGGCATCTCGGCCGCGACGCTGGCCAAGGTCGCGAACAAGAACTTCCGCAACGGCGAGTTCAACCCGAACGCCTTCCGTCGCAAGCCGATCTCCGAAGCCGACATCCTGTCCTCGCGGATGCTGAACTACCCGCTGACCCAGTACATGTTCTGCTCGCCGGACGAGGGTGCGGCGGCTGTGGTGCTGTGCCGGGCCGACCAGGCCCACCGCTATACCTCCCACCCGGTCTACCTGCGGGCTCAGGCCCTGCGGACCCGGAGGTACGGCGCCTACGAGGTGCACAGCACCTGGGCCGCCGTCGAGGAGGACGTCGCGTCCACCGTCTACGCCTCCCGGGCCGCGTACGAGGCGGCCGGGATCGGGCCCGAGGACGTCGACGTCGTCCAGCTGCAGGACACCGACGCCGGCGCCGAGGTCATCCACATGGCCGAGAACGGGTTCTGCGCCGACGGTGAGCAGGAGAAGCTGGTCGCCGAGGGCGCGACCGAGATCGGTGGGCGCCTCCCGGTCAACACCGACGGCGGGCTCATCGCCAACGGTGAGCCGGTCGGCGCCTCCGGTCTGCGGCAGGTCCACGAGCTGGTCCTTCAGCTGCGCGGGCAGGCCGGCGTCCGCCAGGTGCCCGGTACGCCGCGGGTCGGCTACGCCCAGCTCTACGGCGCGCCCGGGACGGCGGCGGTCTCGATCCTGTCGACCTGAGCACCTGAGCACCTGAGCACCTAGGCACCGGCCGGACCGGTCCGGCCGGCGGCGTGAACGAAGATCCAATGCTCGGGGACGATGACGGTGGTTGGCCGGGCAGCGGTGGCATCGTCGGCGGGCGCTTGAGCGCGCGTCGGCGACGACGGTCGGGGCCGCTCGGGGCCGGGGTTGGGATGTGGCGGGGTCAGCCGGCGTTGGGGCGTGCGGTTGCGATGTCAGTTGCGGTGGCAGCCGGGGCCGGCGGGGGCTGGCCTGGTCAGCGTGCGGTGGGACGTGCGTTGGCGCGGTCGGTCTGCGTGTCGGGCGGGGCCTGGTCGGTCGGGGGTGGGGTTCGGAGCCGGGGGTGGGGTTGGGTGCCGGTGGGTGCGGGTTGGCTGGGTCAGCGTTGGTTAGGTGGCGCTGGGACGATGACGGTTGCCGGGGGCCTCGGGATTGTCGTCGTTGGCGGGCCGGTGGAGGTGCGGGGGCGCTGACGATCGGGGCGTTTTCGGCATTTGTCATGGTCAGCGGGCGCTGACTGCGCGTTGACGCTGTCGTCTTTGGCCCGCTGACGCTGCCGCTCCGGGGG
>JAMFSN010000365.1 GCA_026225295.1 Frankia alni | reverse complement strand
CGGGTCGGGGTGGCGCGGGTCGGGGTGGCGCGGGTCGGGGTGGCGCGGGTCGGGGTGGCGCGGGTCGGGGTGGCGCGGGTCCGGGTGGCGCGGGTAGGGGTGGCGCGGGCCGGGGTGGGGGCCGAACTGGCCCGGGCGGGCCGGGCCGCCGGGCGGAGCTCCGGTCCCGCCGGGGACAGTAACCGGGCCGGGAGGCGCGGCGGGCCCCGGGGGCATCGTCACCGGAGTGGCAGCCCCGGGCCCGGGAACGGCTTGCGTCGGCGCGAACGGCGCGGTTACCCCGGCCCCGGACTCCGCTGCCCGGGCTTCCAGCCCGGCCACGTCCGCTGCGGGCCCCGCGACGCCGGCTTCCGGTTTGCCCGCCTTGCCCGCCTCGGCTGCGGGCCCAGTGACGCTGGCCGCGGGCTCAGTGACGCTGGCCGCGGGCCCCGCGACGCCGGCTTCCGCCTTGCCCGCCTTGCCCGCCTCGGCTGCGGGCCCAGTGACGCTGGCCGCGGGCTCAGTGACGCTGGCCGCGGGCTCAGTGACCTCGGCGGCCGACTCGGTGACGTGGGGTTCCGGCACCTCGGCGGCGGGGGCAGCGGTGCCGGGTTTCCGCTCGACGCTGCTGGGCTCTGGTGCTGCTGTCGGCTGGATCTGGGCCGGGACAGTCTGGCCGGCGGGCATATCGCCCGGGGCCGGGTTGCCGGGGGCCAGGTTGTCCGGGGCCGGGTTGTCCGGGGCCGGGTTGCCGGGGGCCGGGCGGTCCAGGGTGGCGGCCCGGTTGATCGGCATGGTCTGCGGGTCTTCGGCTATCGGGCGCGGGGCGTAGTCGCGGTACGGCGGGAGGCGGAGTGCTTCGCGGAGCGCGTCGGCGAAGTCCGCGCAGGTCCCGTAGCGGTCACCCGGCGACTTGGCCAGGGCCCTGGCCATGACCGCGTCCACCGCGGCGGGCAGGTCCTGGCGGCGGGAGGTCAGCGGCGGGGGCGGGTCCTGCACGTGCGCGATCAGCACGCCCATCATGCTGGTGCGCCGGAACAGGGTCTCGGCGGTCAGCAGCTCGTAGGCGACGCAGGCCAGGGCGTACTGGTCGGCCCGGCCGTCCACGTCGGCCCGGCCCTCGATCTGCTCCGGGGCCGAGTAGCCGGGGGTGCCGAAGAAGTTCCCGGTGCCGGTCAGCGTCATCGCGGACGTGCTCTTGCTGATTCCGAAGTCGGACAGGTACACGTGGTCGGGCCGGCCGGGGCCGGTGTCCACCAGGACGTTCCCCGGCTTGACGTCCCGGTGCACGAGGCCCGCGCCGTGCGCGGCGTCGAGCGCGGAGGCGACCGGGGAGATGAACTCGGCGGTCCGGGCCAGCGTCAGCGCGCCCTCGCGCTCCAGGACGTGCCGCAGGTCGCCGCCGTTGACGAAGCGCATCGCGATGAACAGCACGCCGTCGGCTTCCCCGGCCCCGTAGACCGGGATGATGTGCGGGTCGTCAACCGCGGCCGCCGCCAGTGACTCCCCGATGAACCGGCGCCGGAACTCCTGGTCGACCGCGAGCTGGGGCGAGAGGATCTTCAGGGCGACGGGGCGCTGCAGCCGCTGGTCGCGCGCGCGGTAGACCACCGCCATGCCGCCCGTCCCGATCCTGGCTTCCAGCCGGTACCCGGCCAGCACGGTGCCGGGCGCGAATCCGGGCAGGTCAGACGAGTACTCGGTCACCTCGCGGCCCGCTCGGTAGGCATGAGGAAAGAGTACAGTTTTCTTAAGTGTAGTAAAGATCTAGTTAATTAAACATAATGTAGCGAAATGCACCTACTTTCAACAAAGTAAAGAACTACTTAACCGGTTGGCACAGATATCGAAATTTTCCGAATATTGCCCGGTTAGCGCTATCCGCGATGACGAGACTACGGGCCGTGCCTGGCGATGCCGGGCCCGGGCTTTGCGGCGGGGTTTCCGCCCGGTGCGCGGCCCCGCTCAAAAGAGTAATGTGGCGCGACCGGAGAGATTAAGCGCCCGTTCGGGATTATCTGGTTGTTGCTTTTGGGCATTACGCCTAGCCCACCTCGGTGGCGAACGCGATCGTATTGCTCAGGTAGTGGCCGGTCGCGTAGTCGAAGGTGCCGCCGCAGGTGATCAGCCGCAGTTCCGCGTCGGGCGTGCCGCCGAACATGCCTCCAGGAGGGACTGGGCGGGCCGGGCGGCTGGGTTAGCCGAGCGACTTCTTGATCAGCGGGACGGCTGCCTCAGCCCACTTCCCGACCGGCTTGTCCAGGTCGGGCAGTTCGGGCTCGGTGACGTAGAGGCCGCGCGACGGGACCGTGGCCCCCAGTTCGATGAGGACCGGGCGGAGATGGACCTCGACCGCCAAAAGGTGGCCGGGCCAGCCGCCGGTCATGACCGGGACGGCGGTGACGCCGACCAGGCCGTTGTTCCCGTAGCGATCGAGGAACGCCTTGAGCAGGCCGGTGTAGCTGGCCTTGTAGGTCGGCGAGGCGAAGATCGCGATGTCGGCGGCGGCCACGGCCGCGCTGATCTCGCCGAGCTTGGGGTCGGCCCAGTCGAAGAGCCGGGACGCGTGGTCGGCCAGGTCCACGATGACGCGCTCGGACGCCGTACCTAGGCCACCTGGGTCCAGGCCCTTGTCCAGGGCGTCGGCGACCGCCAGGGCGACGCCGTGCGTGCGCGAGCCGGGCTTGGGGTTTCCGGTGACGATGGCGATCGTCGTCATGGGGCTGCGACCTGCTTCCTTGTTTCCTGGTGAGCCTCGGCGTCCTCGTGGATCTTGGCGAACGGGACGATCTGCTGCTGTGCTCGCGAGTCGTGGGCGCCCGGGCCGGGGGCGGGGTGACGCCACAGGCCGCGCCGTTCGAGGACCGGCAGCACCCCCTCGCCGAACCAGTACGCCTCTTCCAGGTGCGGGTAGCCGGACAGGATGAACTCGGTGATCCCGAGGCGGGCGTACTCCTCGATGCGGTCGGCGACCTCTTCGTGGCTGCCGACCAGGGAGGTGCCGGCGCCGCCGCGAACCAGGCCGACGCCCGCCCACAGGTTCGGGTAGATCTCGAGCGACCGCCGGTCACCGCCGCCGTGCAGTGCGCGCATGCGCCGCTGGCCCTCGGACTCCGAGCCGGCCAGGCCCGCCTGCACCCGCTCGATCATGTCGTCGGTGACGCGCTCAACGAGCCGGTCGGCTTGCCGCCAGGCCTCCTCCGAGGTGTCCCGGGAGATCGTGTGCAGCCGGATGCCGAAGCGCAGCGTCCGGTCCTCCTTCGCCGCGAGCGACTCGACCCAGCGGAGCTTGTCGTTCACCGCGTCCGGGGGCTCGCCCCAGGTCAGGTAGACATCCGCGTACCGGGCGGCGATGTCGCCCGCGGCCTCGCTCGACCCGCCGAAGTAGACGTCGGGCACCGGGTCGGGCAGCCAGGAGAGCCGGGCCCCCTCGACCCGCAGGTGCCTGCCGTCCGAGTGGACCGTCTCCCCCCGCCAGAGGCGGCGGGTGATGTCGAGGAACTCCCCGGTGCGCTCGTAGCGCTGCTTCTTGTCCAGGAAGTCGCCGTAGGCGCGCTGCTCGGCGGGCTCGCCGCCGGTGACGACGTTCAGTGCCACGCGGCCCCGGGACTGCCGCTGGAAGGTCGTGGCCATCTGCGCGCTGAGCGTCGGGCCGATCTGACCCGGGCGGAACGCGACGAGGAACTTCAGCCGCTCGGTGACCTCGGTCAGCATCGCGGTCGTCAGCCAGGCGTCCTCGCACCACGCGCCGGTCGGGGTGAGCGCGCCGGCGAAGCCGAGCTGCTCGGCGCTGCGGGCGATCTGCCCCAGGTATTGGACCGTCGGGGGCCGGATCGCGCCCGCCGCGCCGGTGGCGACGCCGTGACCACCACCGACGATGTCGCGCCCGTCGCCGTTGGTCGGCAGGAACCAGTGGAAGGTGAGGGACATCGCTGTTCTCATACCTCCATGATAATACCTACTATTTCGATTGGTTAAGTATACTGTCGGGGCGGCAACGCCGGGCGGCGCTTCGTCGGGCCGGTCGCCGGGTCGGGGAGCGGCTCCTGCGGGCTCTCCTCGAGCAGTTCCAGGGCGCGGTCGACCGCCACCTCGAGCTGGGGGTCGTGGCCGGCGGCCCAGTCGTCCGGGGTGATGAAGACCTCAGTGTCCGGGTCGACGCCGTAGTTCTCCACCGACCAGCCGAACTCGGTGAACCAGGAGGCGTAGCGCGGGATCGTGATCCGGGTGCCGTCGACCAGTCCGTGCCCGGAGCCGTCGATGCCGACCACGCCGCCCCAGGTGCGGGTGCCGATCACCGGGCCGAGGCCGAGCGACTTGATGGCCGCGGTCACGATGTCGCCGTCCGAGCCGGCGAACTCGTCGGTGAGCGCGACCATCGGGCCGCGCCGCGCCTCCTGCGGGTAGCTGTAGGGGCGCAGGTGACGGGGGATTTTCCAGCCGACGATCTGGCGGGCGAGCTTCTCCACGATCAGCTGCGAGGTGTGGCCGCCCCGGTTGCCCCGGACGTCGACGATCAGGGCGTCCCGGCCCATCTCGGCCCGCAGGTCGCGGTGCAGGTGAGCCCAGCCCTCCCCCATCATGTCGGGCACGTGCAGGTAGCCGACCCGGCCGTCAGACCGGGTCCGGACCAGGGCCCGCCGGCCGGCCACCCAGTCCTGGTAGCGGAGGCGGCGGTCGTCGTAGAGCGGGGTGATCACCACCCGGCGGGTCTCGGGGTACTCCGGGGCGGCCGGGGTCTCCGATATGGCGGAGTTTTCTGAGTCGCCTGAGGATGATGGGGTCTCTGAGGCGGCGGCGTCGGGTGAGGCGGCGGCGTCGGGTGAGGCGGCGGCGTCGGGTGAGGCGGGAGTGGCGGCTGGAGCAGGAGTGGCGGCTGAGGTGGATGAGGCGGCGTCTTTCGCGGTGGCGCCGCTGTCCTTGGCGGCGCTCTCCTCGTCCTTGTCCTCGTCGTCCTCGGGCTCGGCGGGCGGGCGCGGGACCAGGGACGGGTCGGCGGGCTTGATCGTCAGCTCGACCGGCTTGCCGTGCATGCCGGCCAGGGCCGGCCAGGGGCCGTAGACCGGGTCCAGCGGGCGGCCGTCGACCGCGAGGATCTCGTCGCCTTCCCTGACGGCCACGCCGGGCGCGGCGAACGGCGAGCGGGCGTACGGGTCGGACGACTCGCCCGGCAGCACCCGTTCCACCAGCCAGCGCCCGTCCGGCGCGCGGGTGACGTCCGCGCCGAGCAGCGCCGCGGGCTGGCCCCGCAGGGCCGACCGGGCCGAGAACGTGCCCGACGGGTAGACGTACGCGTGCGACGTGCCGAGCTCGCCCGCCACCTCGTACAGCAGGTCGCCGAACTCGGCCGACGTGCGCACCCGGTCCAGCAGGAAGCGGTACTCCTCGAGCGCCCCGTCCCAGTCGACGCCCGACATGTCGGGCGTCCAGTAGTCGCGGCGCAGCAGTCGGCCGAACTCCGCGTACGCGTGCCGCCACAGCGCCGCCGGGTCGGCCAGGAACCGGGCCCGGGACAGATCGACGTTGATGACATCCTCGGCGGAGCCGTTGTCGGCCTTGCGGTCGGCGGGCACGACGCGCACGTCGTGGTGGTCGCCGATCACCAGCCGGGCCCCGTCGCCGCTGACGGCGAACCAGCTGAGCTCGGCGGCGAGCGTGCTCGACTCCTTCTTGCGCAGGTCGAAGCGCTCGAGGGCGGGGCGCTGGTGCCCGTCCTCCTCCGGGTCGGCGGCGCCGTCGCCGAGCACCCCCGACAGCGGGTAGCGGAGCCAGAGCAGGCCGCCCTTTGCGGCGGCCAGGCTGTAGTAGCGGGCCTCGTCCACCGGGACGACCACCACGCGGGAGGAGATGCCGTCGGTGTCGACAGTGAGCCCCACCCGTTCGGTTGAGTCTTTGCCGTTGTCTACCGGGCTGACCGGACGGCCGCCCGGGAGCGGGCCGAACGGGGACAGGGTGTGGGCGGCGAGTGGCACCAGGTACGGGCGGGCACCAAACGGAAAGGACAGGTCGAAGGAGTGCGCGTCGTAGATGGGGTCGAAGGTACGACGGGACAGGAAGGCCAGGTAGAGGCCGTCGACGGTGAACACCGGGTCGCTGTCCACGAAGCGGCCGTCGGTCACGTCGACCGTGAACCCGTCCTCGACCCGGGCGAGCCGAATCCGGGCCAGCGGCTGCGGCCCGGGCTGGGCCCAGGCGAGCCAGGCCGAGTCGGGTGACCAGGACACGTCCTCGATGTCGCCGTCGTCGCCCCCGGCGAGCTCGGTGACCGTGCCGGACTCCACGTCGATCAGGTGCAGGCGGCCGTCGTGGGCGGCGGCGGCGAGCTTCGTGCCGTCGGGCGAGGACTCCAGCTGCAGGATGTTCCCCAGGTCGCCTGTTGTGATCACCGCAGCGGCGACGGCTGACTCGCCATCGATATCCACCACCTGGATGGCGTCCTGGCCCCTAGGGTTATTGGCCCCGGCGTCGGTGACCCAGGCGACCTTGCCCGTGCTGCCGAGGACGCGGGGCAGCCGGGCCCGGGCCCTGGGATTCACCGACAGCGCGCGGGCCGGGCCGTCGGCGTGGGTCAGCCAGTGCACGGTGCCGCGCACCTCAACCACGCTCGCCTGGCCGGTCTCGTCACAGTCCAGGTCGCCCAGGTGGTCGGCCGCGGTGATCACCCGCGGGCGGCGGACGGCGGGCGGCGCGCTCAGCCGGATGTCCAGCTTGTACGGCTGCGAGTCGGCGGCCAGGCTGTCCAGGCGCCAGATCTCGCCG
>JAMFSN010000055.1 GCA_026225295.1 Frankia alni | reverse complement strand
CGCCCCTGAGCACCTCGGCCACCATCCATCCCATACAACCCGGCTGGTGGCCCGCCGTAGTGATCTTTCCATCGCTGGGCCTCGGCATCGGACTACTCACGGGCGTAGTACTGACCCGCCTCGGATGGCGTGTGATCCGCGACCGATCGGGTACCTCGCCCGCCCTCGCCGCACCGGGTGACGACATCGTCGAATCGTGAGCAGGCGCACTACTCGCGGCCGATGAGCGCGGAGTTGGATCTTCCAACCGAAGGGGCCCGGGCTGATGTGCTACGTGCCGGGTCGAGCCTGAGGGTGTCGCCCTCAGAGAGCAGTCCGGCGCCGCGCTCGCCGCGACGCCCGACCGCCCATCTCCAGGAAGCCCTTTGGTGCCTCACCGCACACGCGGCCCGACAACTTGGCGAGCCGGTCATCGCCACCCAGGCTGCTGGGGCTCTGCAACGGCTCGACTTGGGTCTTCCGCGTCTGTCGCGGCCTGACCACCGCGGCCACCATAGCTTTTTCAGGTGGTGTGGCAGGCGACCGCGTCGGCGTATCTCTGGAGGGTTTGGCCGGGGCCGGGTCCGTCGATTGCGGTCCGGATCGTGCCGGCGATGTCGCCGTGGCGGTGCAGGTGGGTGTGGGTCAGCACGACGTTCGTGGTACCGGTACCGGCCGCGATGAATTGGACGTCGATGAGACTCGCGTGCTCGTCGCTGAAGAGCGGTTGCCAGTTCGGGCCGACTCTCCAGGTCATCACGAGCCGATGCGGAGGGTCCCACTCGAGGATGGTGCCGCGTGTGATTTCTGTTCCGTCGGTTCCGCGTTCGTAGAACCGACCCCCGGGGCCCGGTTCCATGGTGATCGAGCCGGGGTCGCGCAGGAACGTGTGTGCTGGCGGCAACCAGGCGATCGGCTGCTCGGTGAACACGGTGAACGCCTCCGCGACCGGTACGGCAACAGTCACTGATTTACGAACGTCAGGCGTCGCCGGGTCGGTGGTGTCCTGCTCGACCATGGAAGGCTCCCTCGTCGATACCGTCACTTCAGAGATGGTAGTACACCACCACTATATGGCACCGGCGACATCGGTATGATCAGGGGCGATGCGTGTCCCCTCCGATCTCCCGCCCCCCAGAACCGAACGCCTGCGGCTGGTCCTGGGCGCCAACCTCGGCCTGCTGGCCCTCGCCGACCGGCTACGAGCGCACTGGGCTTCCCACGCGGCCGCGAACGGCCTGACGACCGGGCAGGTCCGGATACTCCTCACCCTGACGCCCGGGGAATCGGTGGTCATGCGCAGCCTGGCCGCGGACCTCGACTTTGACGCATCGAACCTGACCACGGTCGTGGACCGGCTGGAACAGCGCGGCACCGTTGAACGCCGGTCCGATCCCCACGACCGGCGCGTCAAAGCCCTGGTGCTCACCGCCGAGGGAGAGCGGCTCCGAGCCGCTTTCTGGCGCGGCCTCGTCGAGGACCCGGGCCCCCTGGCACCTCTGGACGAGGCGGACCTGGAAGCCCTCGGCCCCATGCTCAACGCCCTGAACCCCGACACCTGACCCCACCGACGGACCGCGCACCGCAGAGCAGCGACCAGCCGCCACCCCTACTTCGGCTACACCGGCTCGGGCGCCCACTGCCCGAACAGTCTGTTCGTCCCGCGAACGGCTATCTGCACTCGTAGCCGATATGCGGGCGAGGCTTTGGTCGTTGATCACACCGTCCCGGAGGGATCGAGTTTCGAGCGTTCCACGATGCGGTCGCTCGCCCATGCGGCGTGAGTTGAGGCGGTCTCGCGGAAAACCCGGGCGGCAGGAACGCCCGCCGGCTCCGTTAAGAAGTCTCCGGAAGTTGCAGGGGAATTCGGAAGCGCCGTACCTCCTGCGGCCAACCGCAGGCCACCGCGATCTTTCCAGCCCACAGCCGCGCCGCCTCCTCGTCGGCCACATCCACGACGGTGAAGCCGCCGAGGTGCTCCTTGGACTCGATGAACGGACCGTCGGTGAACAGCGGCGTGCCGCTCGACGCATCGACACTGAATGCCGGAGCAGCATCGTCGAGGCCGCCGGAGAAGATGAAGACCCCGGCCGCCTTCATCTGTGCCACCACCGCGCTGCCAGCCTTGGACCTTTCGCGCAGCCCCTCGACCGTGTGGTCGGGCACCCACTCGTCGTTGAAGGCGATGAGGTACTCGGTCATGTCTCCTCCTCTGCCGGGGCGCCCCTGCGGACACCCTCCACCTTCTCCACGAACGGCAGCGGCCCGATACGACACCGCGTCAGGATCTCCCGGCGTCCGTCCCGGAAACCATCGTCAACACCGCCAGGCACGCCCCCGGCCAGTCCATCGAGATCAGCCTCGACTACGGCAGCGTCACCCTCGCCGTGCGCAACCAGCTGTCCGACCACAGTCTGACGGGAGCGAAACACGGTTCGCCACCGCCACCGCCACCGCCACCGCCACCGCAACCGCCACCGCGGCCACGGTCTGACGGAGATACGGAAACGATTCCTGCTGCTGGACGGGTCCCTGACCGCCAGGCCGGACGGCCTCGACGGAGGCGACCGGGCCGGAGGGCCGGTCCGGACCTGGCCTACCCGATCGGGCCATAGAGAGTGACGAGCGACGGCGGGTCGGCCTGGATCGCGTCGCTCATCTGGACTCGGCCGTCCGCCGTGCGCTCGCCCATCTCTTTCAGGGGCCCGGCGATGTCATCGGCGTCGAGTTCGTAGACCGCGATGTAGTTGCGGCCCCCGAGGTCACCCAGGATGTTCGCGCTGGCGCGGAACCGGCGCACGGAGACGATTCCCGGAATCTCGAGGAGCTGCGGGAGATGGGTGTTGTCGTACCAGTCGTTGAACTCGTCCTCGCGGTCCGGGCTGACCGGGTTGCTCTGGACGACCAGAATGCCTTTTGCCACGAATAACTCCCGATGGGGTTGCGTCGGAACGGGGGCCAGGGGCCGGGGCACCGAGCCTAGACCTGCGGGTTCGTTGTGGCGGCCGGCCACGGTTCAGGCGGCGGCATCGTATTCGTGGGTGAGCCCGCCGAGGACTTGCGTCCGGCGGATCCGGTGCCCGGCGAGGTTGATCGTTTCCGGTGGCCCGCTCCGGGCTTGAAGCGGTGCGTTCGCCCGTGGGGCCCGCGGCGGGCTGAGCAGAACAGGTTGCGGGCGGCTTGGGTGGTCCACAGGCGTCCGGCCAGCCCGGCGGTGGTGCCCGCCAACGCAACAGCGCCGTTTAGATGAACCCCGCGGGTTCGGTTGATCGATCATGTGACCCGGCGGCGGGCCCTACTGGCGAGTCCCGTGGAGCTGTAGCAGGCGGACGATTTCGGCTTGCTCTGCTTTGGCCTCGGACGATCCGCTTCCGCCGCGGCCGGTGGACCGGCGCGCGAGCTGCAGTGGGGTCGAGCCGCTCTTGTTGGGACGCTGGGGGTCGGCGCCTCCGGCGAGGAGTGCCGCGACCGCGGCGGCGCATCGGGTCCGTACCGCACGGTGAAGCGGGGCGACGCCGCTCTTGTCCGTCGCGTTCGGGTCGGCCCTCGCCGCGATCAGCGCCGTGACGGTCTCGCCTTGAGCTGCGGGGTTCCAGGCGGGGGAGCCGGGTTTGCCATCGGCGGCGTAGTGAAGGGGCTGGGCACCACGGCGGTTACGCGCGGCGACGTCAGCCCCGACCCCCAGGAGCTGCCGAACGATCGGCGTGCGGTGCGCGGCCGCAGCCATGTGCAGCGCCGTGTCACCGCCATAGAGATAGTGCTCGATGTCGGAGTAGTAGTACTCCCGCGCGCGGTCGCGCGTCGCCGCAACGCCGGCCCGGGCTCTGGCAAGTTGAGGGGTGGCGCGCAGCAACGTTGAGACCGTCGGCTCGTCGTTGGCGACGATGGCCGCAATCAGCCGCATCAGACCCGTATCCAGCTCGGTCACCACTGGGGATTCTACTCGGGGCGCCCTCTTCGTTCGCGGGGTCATCCCGAAACTTCGCACGTCACCAAGATCCGAAAGGGACCTAGGGAGCTCGGCCCTCGGGCCCGCGGAGAAGATCTGGCCCCGCCGGCCGCGCGGCGGCGGGTGCGGCTCCGACCGGGCCGAGGGTTGTCCAGCGTGGTGGTCCCGGGACGGATCACGGCCGGCCGGCAGAGCTACAGTCGGCCTACCGTGCCGGTGGCGACCGGTGAGGCAGGTACGCCCGCGCCGCGCGCGACCACACCGACCCTCCGAACCGGGGACGTTGTTGGACTAAACGTTCGGGGCCACTGGCGACTTTGATGGGTGTGAGAACCGCAGAGGGCTTCGAGCCCTGGTACACCGAGGAGTTTCCCCGGCTCGTCACGACCCTTCGCATCGCCACCGGCGACGGTGGGTTGGCCGAGGAAGCAGCGGCCGAGGCATTCGCCCGCGCCTACGACAAATGGTCCCGCGTCCGGAAGATGGCGTCCCCGAACGGCTGGGTGTACGTCGTCGCCCTGAACGAGGTACGCGGGGCGCTTCGCCGACGGCGGCTGGAACATAGCCAGGCCGCCCGGCTTCGGCTGGGTCACGCTCCGCCGCCACCCGATCCGGACGACGACCTGTGGCGGGCGGTCCGCAACCTGCCCGAGCGGATGCGGCTGGCGATCGGCCTGCGCTACGTGGCCGACCTGCCCGAAGCCGAAATCGCCCGCGTCATGGGCATCGCCCGCGGAACGGTCGCGGCCACCCTGCACAGCGCACGCCGCCAGCTCTCCCACGACCTGGCGCCCCGACTGTTGAAGGAGACATCATGAACGACGACTTCGCACAGCTGTCACGTCTGGTCGCGGTGACGCCGCGACCGATGACGGAGATCACCGACCGGGCCCGCCAACGGCGTCGGCGGCGCCTGGAAGGCACCGCCACGGGGGTTGTCGCGGTGAGCATTGCCGCTGCAATCGGCGCGGCCAGCCTCCCGGGCGCCACGCACCCGGGTTCGGCGCCGACAACCGCGGCACGAGGAATCGGCGCGGGGTCGCCGACCACGGTGTTCCTCAACGCCACGGCGGTCGCGGCCGAAAAGCAGCTGCCACCCCAGCCGGGCGGGTTCTTTTACCAGCGCTCCGGGGAGGCCGGCGAACAGACCGAGACGTGGCAGTCCACCACCAAGCCGGGGCTGCTGCTCAAGAGCTACGGCTTCCAGCAGGTCCTCAAGCCCAGGAAGGTCGTCGCGTTCATCGACAACCAGCCGCTGACCTGGGAGCAGATGCAGGCGCTGCCGACCGACCCGACGGCACTCAAGGCGCGGCTGCGCGCCGGAATGAGGCCGGAGTGGCGGCGTAGCGACCAGGACATGTTCGAGGTCATCCGCGACATGCTCGATAGCTCGCAGACCACGCCGGCGCTGCGCGGCGCGCTCTACCGGGTCCTGGCGCAACTGCCCAGCGTTCGCGTGCTCGGCCCGGGCACCGACCCGCTGGGCCGCCGGGGCGAGGTGGTCGTCGTCGCCGAGCCGTTGGGAGGCGTCCGGGCCATGATCATCGATCCCCGGACCGGCGCCATGCTGGCCGCTGGCGGCGCCGACCTGAAGGAGCGGCCAGTCGTGGGCACTCCGGACCCCACCTCTACCCCGTCCTACGAGCTGAGCTGGACCCCGCCGCCGAACTGGACGTTCCACGGGAAGATCGACTACAACACCTGGTTCTACACGTCGGGTTACGTCTCCCGGGTCGGCCAACGCCCCTGAGCCCGGCACTGGCCACCTTCTCCATCAGCGTGTGGCGAACCGCGTCGAGATGATCGAACCCGGCCAGCACCAGCCCATACGGCCAGCACCAGCCCATACGGGCTGCTCCACAGGACATCCGCGGCGGCGCACCTGCCGTCGTAGGGCGCTGTCGCGTTATGCCATGCCCCGGCCCCGCCACCCTGCGCCTGACCTGGGCCCACGACGAAACGGCGCGAGCCGCCCTGGAAGAGGAGATCTTCGGCAAGCGGGTTCTGGTCACCGACCACGAGGACTGGCCCGTGGACGTGGTGATCGACGCCTACCGGTCCCAGGAGGACCTTGAGGCCGGGTTCCGCCAAGCCAAGGACCCCCACGTGGTGTCGTTCTCCCCGATTCACCACTTCACCGACCACAAGATCCGGATCCACCTGTTCACCTGCGTACTGGCCCTGTCGGTGGCCCACCTGATGCGCCGCGAGGCCGAGCGCGCCGGGCCGCGCCTGTCCGTGCCGGTCCTGCTGCGCGAGCTCGCCGGGATCGGGGAGACGGTCCTGCTCTTCCAGGGCGAACGCGGCCGGCCCCGCGCCCGGCACATGGTCACCCGGATGAACCCGGTCCAAAAGCAGCTTCACAACCTATTCGATCTTGGCCGTTACGTTCCACGGCGCCGAGTTAGGTAATACGCCAAAATCAAGATCTATTTTCCTCTGACCAGCGAAAACGCTTCGAAGAGGACAAGATCTTTGGAAACTCGGGCTAGGCAATCAGCCCGACGTCGGCAACGACAAGATTCTCCGGATCGACGCTGCGGGACAGATGCGCACTGTCGCCGGCACGGACATCATCGGGGCGGTGGGCGACGGGGGTCCTGCCACACAGGCCCAGCTGTCGGAACCTTCTGGGGTTGCGGTGGGCGGTGACGGCACCGTCTATATCGCTGACAACCGGCAACAATCGAATCCAGAAGATCAACCGAAAGGGGCAGATTTACACCATCGTCCGGTAGTAGCCGGGGCTGCAGGACAAGCCACGAGCCCTAACTCGTCCAGCACCGTTCCCCACAGAAGCCCGGACGTCCGGGACACGCGCCGCCCGCCGATGCCGGCCGGCGCATAATGGCGCAGTGATCGCGTTCGCGCCCATTCCCCCGGTCTGCTCGAATCACCGCGCCGGCCTGGTCGGCCGTCTTCCGTCCTAGCCGCAGGATGGACGCCGAGCACGCGCCGACTGCGACTCTGGCCGACGGGCTGGCCGAATTGTGGCGACGCGTGGAGGCCGCGACCGGGGGCGACCCCGACGCGGTGTTGGGCGACGACGCGATGAAGCTCGCGGACCGGTTGGTTCAGCTCAGCACGGCGGCCGACGCGGGAACGCCCGTGGAGATCGTCTACGCCGTCGCGGTAGTCCACGTCGTTCGGTTCTCGGCCGGCCACGAAGAGGCCGACCGGCTTATGGCGATCCGCCTCCTGACGGAGCTCGCGCCGGTCGCGCCGGAGCTGTCGCCGGGCGATCTCCTGGCGACCCTGGGCGTGACCGTGCTGGACGGCAGGGCCCTGCTCGCGGCGGATGCGCTGGATCGGGCGGTTGTCTCGACGGACCGGGGCGTGCTGGACGACGCCGTCGAGCGGCTCGAAGCGTCGGTCCTGGAGACGCCGCCGGACGACCGGGACCTGGCCGCCCGGCTGTCCAACCTGAGCCTCGGCCTGCGGCTGCGGGCCGAGCGGTTCGGCCCGCAGAGCGAGCTGGACCGGGCGGTGAGCGCGGCCGAGGCGTCGGTCGCGGCGGTCGCCCCGGGCGACCCGGAGCTGCCCGCGTGCCTGGCTAACCTCGCGGACGCGCTGCTGGCCCGGTACGAACGCCGCGGCTCGATGGTTGACCTGGACAAAGCGACGTCGGTCCTGCTGGGGGCACGTGCGGCGATCGGGGAGGCCGGTGCCGACCCGGCCGCCGACGCGAACGCCGTGGCCGCGGCGTGCGACGGCAAACTCGCTGCGGCGCACCGGCTCCTTTTCGCCGCCAACGGGCTCGGGTCCGATCTCGACGCGGCGGTCGACTACGGGCGGCTCGCCTGCGACCGCGCCGGCCTCGCGCCGGCCGCCCGCGCGAGCGCGCACTCGAACCTCGGCAGCGCGCTGGCGACCCGCTTCGCCCTGACGGGCTCGGCCCGCGACCTCGCCCAGGCTGTGGCGGAGCTGCGCGACGCAGCCGAGCTCACCGAGCCGGCGGATCCCGCCGCGGTGATGCGATGGTCGAACCTGTCGGCGGTGTTCCAGGACCGCTACCAGGCATACGGCGCGGCAGCGGACCTCGATGCGGCGGCGCTCGCCGCGCGGGCCGCCGTGGCGAGCGCGGACCAGGCCGGGTTCTGCACCGAGGAGACCGCCTCCTCTTTGACGAACCTGGGCAACGTCCTGCGGGTCCGGGGAGAACTGCGAACCTCGCTGGACGAGCGGGGCGACGCCCAGGCCGACCTCGACGCCGCGGTCGCGGTCGCTCGGCGGGCCCTGGCCGCGACGCCGCCCCGTCACCCCGACCGGGCCGGCCGGCTCAACAACGCGGCTCTCGCGGTTCAGAGCCGAGCCCATCTCGAGGAACGGACGCCGGGCTCCGACGCCGCCCCGGCGCCGGGCCCGGTCGACGAGGCCGTCGCCCTGATGCGTCAGGCGGTGGCCGCAGCGACCGACGCGACCGACCGGTCCGGGTACCTGGCGAACCTGAGCCAGTTGCTGCGGGACGGCTACGACCGGGCGGCGGACCCGGCCGACCTCGCGGAGTCTGTCGACGTCGCCGCGCAGGCGGCGGCGCGGCCTGGCGGGCTGGCCCGCGAGGCCGGCGTCATGCTCAACCTGGGCATGGCCCATGCGGTCCGCTGGGGAGAGTCGCCCACTGAGCCCGACTTCGAGGACGCCTTGGCCGCGTTCCGACGAGGGGCGCGGGCGACCGGGGCCGACGCGGCCGACCGGCTCGGCTGCGCACGGCAGTGGAGCCAGCTGGCGGCCGCGGCGGGACAGTGGCCGCTCGCCCTGGCGGGCGGCCAGGCGGCGGTGTCGCTGCTGCCCCTGGCGGCCTGGCGCGGCTTGGGGCGCGCCGACCGCGAGTTCGCGCTGTTCCGGCAGTCGCCGGTCGCGAGCGAGGCGGCGGCCGCGGCCCTGCACGTCGACGATCCGGGTACCGCGGTGGGACTGCTCGAACAGGGCCGTGCCGTGCTGTGGGCCCAGTTGACCGATGGCGGGGACGAGGCCGACCTGTTGCGCCGGCGGGCGCCGGGGCTGGCGAGCCGGCTCGACGAGGTGCGGGCCGCGCTGGACCGCGACGAGTTCGGCGTCTCGTCATCGCCCCTGGCGTTCGAGCCGAGGCCGTTGTGATGTCGCCCGACGAGTCGACGTCGGCCGTCGACCGCGCGGTGGACCGGCGGATGGCGCTGGCCCGAGAGTGGGACGACCTGGTCGCGGAGGCGCGCCGTCTGCCGGGCTTCGCGGACTTCCTGCGTACGCCGCGCACGTCGTCGCTGCTGCCCGCGGCCAAGGGCGGTCCGGTCGTGTACGTCAACGTCAGCCGGTGGCGGTGCGACGCGCTCATCGTGACTGTGGACGGCGTCGAGCGGGTCGAGTTGCCCGGGCTGACCGCCGCGGCCGTCGCCGAGCGGGTCCGGACACATCTCCTGGCCCGGCAGGAATTCGAGGTCGCGGCCGCACACGCCCAGCGCGGTGCCACACGTTCCGCCGTGGCCGGGCTGGACTCACCGAACCGCTCCGACGCCGAGGCACGGGGATCCGACGGTCCACCCGCCGAGGCGATCGACGGGCAGCTCGGCCCCGCCGGCTCCGAGCCGGCCCCGCCGACCTCCGCCGTGTCGGCCGCCCGGGCGTCGGCGGAAGTTCGACGGGCACGTCAGGCGCTGGACGCTGACCTGCGCGGCCTGACGGCCTGGCTCTGGGACGTCCTGGCGGAGCGCGTGCTCGGCCGCCTCGGCTACCTCGACGGGCCGAGCCCCGCGACCAAGCCCCGGCTGTGGTGGTGCCCGACCGGTCTGTTGACGTTGCTACCGCTGCACGCAGCCGGCTACCACGACGAGGTGGCGGGCATCGAAACCGTCCGGCAGACAGTGCAGGACCTGGTTGTCTCGTCGTACACACCGACGTTGCGGGCATTGCTGCGGGCGAGCGCCAGCGGCCTCGACGCCGGTTCGCCGAGCTGGCCGGGCGCCGACCCGCGGATGCTGATCGTGTCGCTGCCGTCCACCCCCGGTCAGCCGAACCTGTCGTTCGCCGACGCCGAACGTGACATCGTGCGGCGCCGGTTTCCTGGCGAGCAGCACACCCTGCTCGAAGGCGATTCGGCCACCCGGTCGGCGGTCGAGGCAGCGCTCCCGGGCCACCGGTGGGCGCATTTCAGCTGTCATGGCGACCAGCGGCTCGGCGACCCGTCGAGCGGCGGGCTGGTACTGCGCGACCAGATGCTGCGGATCGCCGATATCGGCGCGGCCCGAACGGCTCGCGAGTTCGTCTTCCTGTCGGCCTGCAAAACCGCGACCGGCGGGGTCAACCTGCCCGACGAGACGATCAGCCTGGCGGCGGCGTTGCACTACACGGGCTATCGGCATGTGGTGGCGTCCTTGTGGTCGGTGTACGACTCGATGGCAGCCGAGGTATCGGCCTCGGTGTACGGCGACCTGATGTCGACGGGCCGCTTCGAGCCGGCCCGGTCGGCTGCCGCCCTCGACGCCGCCATCGCGAACCTTCGCCGCCTCTATCCCCGCAATCTGAGCGTCTGGACGCCGTTCACGCACACCGGAGCATGACCATGCGGCGACCTGGGGTCCCCTATTCCTCGTCGTCGATCAGGGACATCTCGGCCACGGGCGACGGCGGTGGCGCCGATCCGTCCAGCAACCGCCGGACCTCCCGCATCCGTTGGAGAAGGGCCGGATTCAGATCCGCCAGATCCGCCAGACCCTGCTGGTTGCCAACCAGACGGCCCCAGATCACGCCCCTGCCCGCCTCCAAGAGTTCGACCGCGCGCTCCGCGCTGCCCGCCGACAGCCACACCGCGGCCGCGTCGCCGGCGAGCCCGGAGTACTCCGCGAGCACCCGCTCGACGTCGGCCCGGTCGAGGCCGTGCCAGGCCGCCAGCGGGAGCAACTCGACCGCCGCCGCGTAACCGTCGGCGCCAGTCGCGGTCGCGGACGAGGCCCGGCTCGACAACACCGGGTCCGTCCGAGGTCCCGAGGTCGCCATCGTCTCCGGACTGGTCGCCGGCCCGGTCGTCGCGGCGTCCGGAGGCTCCTCGTCCGCGGTGCCCCCGGTCGTTCGGTGAGAGGTGACCGACACAGCCCACGCTCGGGCCGCCGTGAGCCTGACCGACGACGGCGCGGCCGACGTATCGGCGGCGGCACGCCATGCCGCGACCGCCCGCTCGGCATCGTCGGAAGAGCCGCCGAGCTCGAACCGTCGCCAGTGGGCCACCGCGAGATTGGTCAGAAAGCCGGCCCGTCCGGGATGGCCGACGGGCGTCGCCCGGGTCGCCTCCTGACCGAACCGGACCGCGTCATCGAGCGCGGCCGGGTGCCTGTCCGCCTCGAACTGGTTGCGGAGGTAGCCGGCCAGGTTGGCACGGAACCCTGGTCCGTGCGCCGATTCGAGCGGGGTGAGCTGGACAGCCTGCTGGCCGGAGACGACCGCGGCATGGATGTCGGGCGCGCTGGCGGCGGCGTCGAACCGGGTTTGTAGCGCGCCGGCGAGGTTCGACCAGTACATCGCGCGGTCCGGATCGCCAGGAGGGGTTATCCGCACCGCATCGACCGCCAGCCCGACCGCCTCCTCGACGTCGGCCGCCTCGTCCAGCAGCTCGAACCGGTGCCCGTAGGCGAGGCTGAGATTGTTGAGGTAGCCCGCCCGGGCCGGATGCCCGGGCGGGAGCCCGTCCAGGGCGCGTCGCCCCGCCGCGATCGCGTCGTCCACGTCCACGGCTCGGCCGGTGTACGCGTGGCGCGTGATCAGGGTGGTGCAGAGGTTCATCAACAGGCCCGGCAACGACGGACGGTCCGGCGCGGCGGCGGCGACCGCCTGTCGGCACACGTCGACGGCCCCCTCCAGGTCAGCCAGCCGGCCTGCGGCCTCGAACCGGCTACGCAACAGGAACCCGAGGTTCGACAGCCGGCCGGCGTACTCCGGCGCGCCCGGGAGGGTGCCGTCCGCCGCGGCACGGCCGGCGGCGACCGCCGCGTCGTGGTCGGTCAGACTGCCGGTGGCCTCGAATCTCGAGTGGTAGAGCACCGCCAGGTTGCCCAGGAAGCGGGCGCGCTCGGGGGCGCGGGAATCCACCGCGGCCACCGCGCCCTCGGCGGCCGCGATCGCTTCGGCGAGGTCGGTCGGGTCACCAGCCCGCTCGAACCGGGTCAGCAGGACGAGCGACAGGTTACAGCTGCGGCCGGCGAACTCGCGGTGGTCGGCCGGCGTGGCCGCCACGGCCGCGCGAGCCATCGTCACGGCCTCCGCGAGGTCGCCCGCCTCGCCCTGGTTCTCGAACCGGGTCATCAGCGCGAGCGCGAGGTTGGCCTGGCGACCGGCTATCGCCGCGTGGCCGGGCGGCAGCGCGCCAAGCGCCCGGCGGTCGAGGGCGACCGCCTCGTTGAGGTCCGATGGCTCGCCGTAGCGCTCGAAGCGCGACAGCAGCGCGAACGCGAGGTTCGACTGGTAGCCGGCGTGGTCGAGCACGAGACGCTCCCGGCGCCGGTCGGCGGTCTCGCCGGCCCCCTCGCCGGCCCCGGCGCCTCCCCCGCTGGTCTCGGCTGCCGCGCTGGTCCCGACGGTCTCGTCGGATGCCTCCGGCGGGGTGGGCTGGGTCGCCAGGACGGCCGCGAGCGCGGCGGTCGCCTGCCGCAGCAGGCCGATGGCCGTGGCGAGGTCCTCGTCCGCGCCCGCGTGCTCGAACCGGGACTGCAGGGTCGTCGCCGCGTTGGACAGCCGTCCAGCGCGGTCCGGATCGTCCCGCGCGGTGACTCGCGCGGCCCGCATCGAGAGCTCGACCGCCCGGTCCAGGTCGGTCTCGTTCCCACGTAGCTCGTACCGCAGCCGGAACGCCATCGCGAGGTTGGCCAGCATGCCGGGGCCCGCAGCAAGATCGGAATCCGCGGCGCTCCCCCCTTCCACGGTGACCCGGGCGGCGACGGTGATCGCGGCCACCGCACCGTCGAGATCCGCGGTCTCGCCGGAGCGGGCGAATCGGGTGAGCCGGGCGGCGCCCAGGTTCGCCTGGATACCCGCCTGCGCATGATCGCCGTCCGGGATCAGCGCCAATGCCCGTTCCAACCGGTCCACGGCCTGGTCCAGGAGGTCCGGTGTTTCCTTGCGCCTGGCTTCGTCCAGCAACCGCTCGGCGGCCGCCGCCTGCCGCAGCGCCTCGTCCCGGTCAGGCACCTCGGCGGCATTGCTCGAAAGCACTCTGTCACTCTGCCGCGGCCGCGGGCCTGTCACCGGGGAAACCTGAACCGAGCGGGCGCGAGGCTACCCCTCGTCGTCCTTCTTTGGCGTCCGCGGCTGGTCCGGCGGGACCAGGCGGTGCACAACCTTCATCCCTTCGGACCGAATGTCCGGCGGCGCCGCGGATTTGGCGTCGCCCTCCTGTTGCCGGGGCGACCGCAGCCCGTCAAGGTCCAGGATGACGTCGGCCATCGTGTCGAAGTTGCGGTCGTCGAACGCCGCGGTCAGCTCCTTGATCAGCGCGGCGACGCTCGACCAGCCGGGCACGGTCAGGTGCAGCTCCAACGCCCGCCGCACGGCCGCCGCGCCATGGGCCCGCAGCTCTTCGCGCTCGCCCGACTCGTCCGTCACGTGCGCCTGGCCTTTCTTCCGCGGCCACCCAGAAAATAACCGCATGCCGGTCGTCCGATGTCCTTCGACGGAATT
Organism: Frankia alni; assembly: GCA_026225295.1. Lineage (GTDB taxonomy): Bacteria > Actinomycetota > Actinomycetes > Frankiales > Frankiaceae > JAMFSN01. Next base: position 8,644 of record JAMFSN010000055.1, on the reverse strand, counting down.
CGGGCGGCTGACCGAGAACCACCGCGCGGTCGCCGCTCGACCCGACAGCATCATTGTGTCGTACGGTAACGCGGCCGCTGCGGAAGGAACTGATCGTGGGTGCGCATCGGTCTTCAGCGGTGGGTGGGGAACAGCCCGAGCCGCGCAGTGTGGCGTCGCTGAGGGAGCGGCTGTCCAGGTTCGCCGCGGATGACGACGCCGCTGTGCGCGGCGTGGAACCGCTCGTGGACATCGCCGAGGCGCTGCTCGGGCTCAGTGGGCCGGCCTCCGGTCCCGACGGCGCGCAGATGCCGGGATCCACCGGCGTGCCGCGCGGATCGGAAGAGTCCGATCTGCTCGCGTTGAAGCTCGCCGGTCTCCTGCACTGGGCGCGCCATCTCGCCGACGGGCCCGAGGCCGTCCAGGCCGACCCAGGTTCGGACGACGCCGGTCCCGGCGAGGCCACCGACGGCGATCTCGCCGCCCCGCCGGACGCACCCGACCTCGGGTCCGCGCTGGTCATGCTGCATCCGGTGTGGCGTGCGGGCGGCCGCCTGCCGGAGCCTCTCGCCGAGTTCCTCGAGACCGAGGACGAGGAGCTCGCGGCGTCTACGGCCCCGGCCGACCGCTGGATCGTCGCGTCCGTGAACCTGGACGGCGCGCTGCGCACCGCCGCGGACGTCGATCCCGCGGTGCGCGACCGAGCACTGAGCGCGGTCGTCGAGCTGTGCCGCCGCGGCGCGGAGGCCACCCCGATCGGGCACCGGGAACGCCCCCAGCTTTTGGCAAACCTCGCGTTCGCGCGGCAACGGCGATTCGAACGCGCTGGCGACCCGGCCGACCTTGACGCGGCCGTCGCGGCGCTGCGGGAGGCTGTCGCCGAGGTGGACGCGGCGGCCGCCCCCCAGTCGCCAGGCGGTGCCGGGAGCGGATCGGCGATCCGGGTCGTGCCGCGGGCGAGCCTGGGAGTCGCGCTGCGGTGGCGTTCGGACTCCAGCGGCGACCCCGGCGAACTCGACGACGCGATCCGGCTTCTCGAGTCGTCCCGCGACGCCGTGCAACCGGGCTCGGCGACGTGGGCCTCGTGGACGGCGAGCCTGAGTGTCGCGCGGCGCCGCCGGGCCGAGCGCCGCCGCCTGCCTGACGATGCCGTGGCCGCGGTCGCCCTGGCCTACGAGGCGCTGGGTGCGACGGACGGCGGCTCGCCGGCGCTGGCGACCCGGCTGTCCGCGACCGCCGCCGCGCTCCTCTGCCGTTTCGACCTGACCAGCGACGCGGCTCTGGTCGATGAGGCCGTGGAGCTGACCCGACGGGCCGTCGAGTCCGCCCCACCGGGCTCGGCCGGCGCCGCGAGCGCCCGCGCGGATCTCGGCGAGGCGCTGTGGACCAGGGCTGGCCAGCTCGGCGCCACCGGCGACGTCGACGAGGCGATCGGGCTGTTCCGCGCGGCAAGCACGATCGCCGGCGACCGTGATCTTCCGGGGACGCTGACGACCCTGTCCCGCGCGCTACATCGCCGGGCCGGCCGGTCAGACGGGCCTGAGCTGCTGGACGAGGCGCTGCGGGCCGCCGAGCGCGCCGTCGCGGTCACCAGGGCCGACGACCCGGCCAGGTCGTTCCGGCTGGCAACCGTCGGCCGGGTGCTGACCACGCTGGGAGAGCGGGATCGCGATCAATCCGTGCTGGACCGGGCCGTCCGCCGCTGCCGAGAGGCCGTCGCCCCCTGGCGCGACGACCAGCTCGGAGGCTACGACCTGGGCGCCGAGGACGCGGGCCGCGACGGGGTGTCGTGCCTCAACGAGCTGGGCAACGCATTGCTCGCGCGCTACGAGCGGGGCCGGGCACCCGGTGACCTCGACGAGGCCATCCTGGTCGGCGCCGCGGTCGTCGAGGTGCTGTCCGACGACGACCCGCGCGCTCCGGTCGGCCAGGCGAACCTCGGAGTCGCCCACCGCCTCCGCTACGAGATGGGGCAGCAGCCCGATGACCTGACTGCCGCGATCTCGGCGAGCCGGTCGGCAGCGACCGCGACGGCGATGGCTCCGGTCGTCCAGGTACGCGCCGCCGCCCGGTGGGGCGCGTGGTCCGCCGAACGGGACGACTGGGCCGCCGCCTCGGCTGGTTTCACGCGGGCCGTCGAGCTGATCGCGCTCGCCGCCGGCCCGGACCTCGATCGGTCCGACGCCGAGTTCGAGCTGACCCGGCTCGGCGGGTTAGCGACCGACGCCGCGGCATGCGCGCTGCGCGACGGCGCCCCACAACAAGCGGCCGCGCTGCTGGAGATGGGCCGGGGCGTGCTGCTCGGCCGCGCGCTGGACGCCCGGTCGGACCTGACGGCGCTGCGCGAAGGTGATCGCGCCCTGGGTTCTGAGCTGGAGCGGCTGCGGCTCGCGCTCGAGGACTCCGGGCCGTCCCGCCCCCGGCCCGCGCGGCCAGAAAGAGCCCGGATCGCCGGTGCGAGTCCCGAACGGTCCTGGGAGGCCGAGCCCGAGGCCGACGTGGGCGCGCCGGCCGATGCGCGAGCGGCCCGTCGGCGCGCCGGCGCCGACCTGCGGGCCGCCCTGGTCAGAGTGCGCCAGCTCCCCGGGCTGGAGCGGTTCCTCATGCCGAGCCCGGCCGACCTCCGGCTCGCCGCCCGTCAGGGGCCAGTCGTGTTCGTGAACGTGAGCCGGTTCGGATCGGCCGCGATCATCTGCTCACCCGACGCGGTGAGCGCGGTGCCGCTGCCGGGGCTCACCCCAGCGGCGCTGCGGGACCAGGTGGAGACATTCCTGGTCGCCCAGGGCGGCGCGATCGACCGGAACCGGTCCCGCGACGCCCGCCGGCGTGATGAGGCGACGCTTGCTCGCGTGCTCGACTGGCTGGGAGAGGTCGTCGTCGGCCCGGTGCTCGCGCGGCTCGCCCACGACGCCAGCCTCGACCCTCCGGCCGACGGCTGCGCCGGGCTGGGTTCCGCGAGCACCGGTCACGACGGTCTCGACCCGGCGACGCGCCTCTGGTGGTGCCCGACCGGCCTCCTGGCACTGCTGCCGTTGCACGCCGCGGGCGACGCCCTCGACGCTCTCGTCTCTTCGTACGTCCCGACTGTTCGCGCATTGCTGCACAGCCGAGGGCTGGCGGCGGCCGCCCCCTCCGGTGGCCGTCGGCTCGTCACGCTCGCGATGCCACAGACGCCGGGCCAACCCGACCTCCCGGGCTCCCGGGATGACGTCGCCGCGGCCACCGCCTTCCTCGGCGAGCCGGAGATCGCGTTGACCGGCCCGGCGGCGGGCCGCGCGGCCGTGCTGGCGGCGCTCGCCGAGTGCACCCACTTCCACGCGGCCTGCCACGCGTGGGTCCCCCAGGACGACCCGGGGGCCGCGTGCCTGCTCGTCGCCGAAGGTGCCGCCGATCCCGTGCGATTGCTCGACGTCAACCGGCTGCGTCTGACCGAGGCACGGCTGGCCTTCCTGGCCGCCTGCGCGACGGCCCGCACGAGTGTCGGCCTCGCGGACGAGGCGATTCAGCTCGCCTCGGCGTTTCAGCTGGCCGGCTTCGTCGAGGTGGTCGGGACGCTCTGGCCGGTCGCGGACCGGATCACCACCGAGGTCGCTAACGCGGTCTACGCGGGAACGAGCGCAGGCCGGCCGGGAGCACGGGCGCTGCACGACGCCACCCGGCGGCTCCGCCGGCTCTACCCCCGGCACCCGTCGGTTTGGGCGGCGTACGTCCACGCCGGTGTCTGACCGGCCCGCGCGGCCCGTCCGGTCGCTGCCCGACCCGTTCCAGCCGGCGCTGCTGACCGGCCTGACCGTGCTTGTCGATCACCCGGCACCGACGCTGGCCTGGGAGCGGCTACGCGACCTGTGGGGGGAAGTCCGCCGGCGGCTGGATTTCACCGAGTCGATCCCCGGCCTGCCGGCGCCGACGCCCATCGACCCTCCGTTCGAGGCGCCCGACTGCCACGGGACCCTGCGCCTGGTGGCCGCCGCCCGACGCCGTGGTGCGGGGCTCTGGCAGATGGTCTTGCACACCGACGGGGCGGTGGCCTGTGCGCGCGTGATGCAGTGCCCGCCCGCGGGGCCGGTGGGAGGACCCGGCCGGGGCCCTGCCGCGGCCGGCCGTTGGGACGCGGTCGGCGCCCGCTGGGCCGAGCTGGAGGACGCGTGGGACGCGGTGACGTCCGCGGGCGCCGTCCGATCGCCGACCGTCATCGGCGAGACCCGGATCCGGGTGGCCCTCGACCTCGACGGTGGGCGGGAACTGGCTTCGCTGCCCGTCGTGGGCGCCGGGGCCGGCTGGTGGCAACGGTGGGACGAGCTCGCGCCGGACGCCCGGCTCTGGGAGACCTCGGTCGCGGGCGATGGCAGAGCCCGCCGGGATCTGGTGTTGACGGTCCCGCCGGAACGGGAGTTGGCGCTCGACCACATGGTCTGGACCCGCGGAGACGGCCAGATGCCACCGCTGGCCCGCTACCTGCTGCGCGCCGCCGTGCTGCGTTACCAGATCCGGGTGTTCGACGACGGCCGGCCGACCGGCGCGCTGCGCCGACGACTCGACGAGCTCATCGACGACGTACTGAGCGCTCAGCCTGCCTTGGCCGCCGGGGCCGAAGCCTTGGCGCGCAGGCTCGCGCGTGACCGCGCGCTGGCGGAGACGGCCGTGTCCCGGCTGGCGGAGATGCGACGCACGGTGCGCCGCCTCGGCATCGCGATGGAGCAGGACCTGGCCGCGGCCGCGGTACCGACGCCCACCGCAGGGCCGCTGGCCGCCGACGCCGGCCTGTGCGGCTGGTTCACGAGGCGGATCGGCGACGAACGTCACGACCTGCGTGCGGTGCTCGACCGGGCGGCGGCCGTGGCCGCGCTCGTGCCGGGTCCCGTCGCGCGATCAGGCTTGGCCGGGCAGGTCGGACGTTACGGTGGTCCCGTGCGCGCGGACAGCGAAACGGATCCGAGCCCGCCGGTCGTCGGGCTGATCACCGCGCTGCCCGAGGAGTTCGCCGCGGTGCGCATCTTCCTCGACTCCGCCATCGACACGGTTGTGCCCGGGGATCCCAATCTGTACCTGCGGTCCACCCTCCGTACGCCGCGCGGATCGTTGCCGGTGGTGGTCTCGCAGCTGGTCCGGCCCGGCAACAACGTGGCCGCGGCGATGTGCTCGGCGCTACTCGCCGGATTCCCGAGTGTTCGTGACGTGATCATGGTGGGCATCGCGGCGGCGATACCCTCCCCAGGCCAGCCGGACCAGCATGTCCGCCTCGGAGACGTGGTCATCGCCACCGGTGGTGTGTTGCAGTACGACAACGTGCGGCTGGCCACCGGCGCCGAGCCGGCGATCCGGGAGCCGCCGCACACACCGGCCGCCTATCTCCTGTCGCGGGTGCGACGACTTGCCGCCGACGAACAACTCGGCCAGCGCCCGTGGGAAAGCTACCTGGCCTCGGCGGCCGGGTACCGTCAGTTCCGTCGCCCACCGAGCGGCACCGACGTCCTGCTCGACACCGCCACCGGGACGCGGCTGCGGCATCCCCACCAGGGGTCCCGGCGTCGCGGCATGCCCATGGTCCACCGCGGCCGCATCGGCGGCGCGAACATCCTTCTGCAGGACCCGGCGATCCGGGACCTGCTACGCGACACCCACTGGGTCCAGGCGGTGGAGATGGAGGGGTCCGGCGTCGCCGACGGCGCCTGGCTGCATCAGGTCGGCCACCTCGTCGTGCGGGGAACGTCCGACTACGCTGACCAGACGAAGAACGACGTCTGGCACAACTACGCCAGCCTCGTCGCCGCTGCCTACACCCGTGCGCTGCTCGACCTGTACGAGCCCCCAGCCCAAGCCAAGTCGGACGTCCACGCCGAGGGCGAGGGAAAGTAACGTCGCGCGAATGGCGCCGACGCCGAAGCGGCGGTCGCGTCGCTTACGGCGAGGGCGTCTGCTGCGGTGGCCCGGTCGAGGCGATGGTGCGGGGGTCAGCCGACGATGAGGGCCCAGGTGGTGATGGCGGAGTTGACGGTGGTCCAGTAGCCGTACTGTTCGTAGATCTTCGCGGCTTGTTTCGCCTGCTCGGGGAGGGTCCCGACGGACGGGATCTGAGGGTCGGAGGCGTTCCGGACCGACACCCAGGCCGGCGGGTCGGCCAGGGTGGTGCAGGTCAGGGCGAGGGCGGCGTCGTCCATATGGCCTTGTCATCTCTGCGAATCCTTGGGCCGCGCCTCCACATCCGATCTTGCTGTCTAGCGGATCGTTTGTCTCGGTTCCGGCCCATGAGCTCCCATCGAGCTCACCAGGACCATTCGATCATGAAACCTACAGATGATCGTATACGTCTGGGCAGGTCAGGGACCTGCACCGGGGTGGGCCGCCTGGGACTCGAACCCAGAACCCGCCGGTTAAAAGCCCACTGGTCGGGGTCCTCTTACGTACCGGACCGTGCTGGTAGGCATTGGTCTGGTTCGGTCTGGACTCGAGCATTTGGGCTCCCCGCGTGCTCACCAGGAGGGCGCTGGGGGCCTCGGGCCGCTGTGTTGCGCCGCGTGAGAGCAACGCCGCAGCGTGGGCGGTATCGCCACGTGTCCAGGTGGACCGCCCGTCCGTCTGGCGGCGGGACCCACGGAGATCGCGTTCGACCGTTGCCGCGTCGGGTGTGTATTCTATGCGCATGGCGAGGGTGAACATCACGGTTCCCGACGAGGTGTTGGCGCAGGCGCGCGCAGCCAACCTCAATGTCTCGCGTCTGGCCGCGTCGGCGTTGGCGGAGGAACTTGACCGGCGCGCCAAGGTCGCCGAACTCGACGCCTATCTCGCGGAGTTGGACGCCGAACTCGGGCCGGTCTCACCGCGAGAAGCGGCGGCTGCCCGCGCTTTCGCCGACCGGATCCTCACTGACGGTCCCGCCGACCGGCAGGCCCGTTCGGCGTGACCGTCGTTCTTGACTCGGGCGGGCTGTCCGCCTTGACCGGTCGGCGTGCCCTGCTCGCCGAGCTACGCCAACGAGGGGCATGGCCGGCGCAGGTCCCCACGGTCGTGTTGACCGAGGCGCTGACTGGCGATCACCGGCGTGACTTCCACACCAACCGGCTGCTGCGCGCCTGCCAGATCCGCGACGTCACCGAACCCCTCGCCCGAGAAGGCGCGCGCCTGCGGGCCGCGACCGGACGGCCCGGGACGATCAGCGCTACCGACGCGGTCGTCGCCGCGCTCGCCAGTGGCTGCCACGACCCCATAGTTCTCACCAGCGACCCCCGCGACCTGACCACGCTCACCGAGCACACCACCCAGCCGATCACCATCTCGCGGGTATAACCCGGCGGAGACATGTCGCCGAAGCCGCACCCGCCGACACCAAGCTGGCCGATCGTGGCGGGGCTGATGGTGGGGGCGACGTCGAGGTCGAACTCGTCGAGTCGTTTGAGGCGAGGGAACCGGGCCTCGTGCACTTGTCGGGCTCGACGCCCCCAACCCCGCCTGGAGCCCCCCAACCCGTCCTAAAGGTCAGCCTTCCAGCTGGGCAGCGAGGCGCGCCAGAGTGGTGCCCATCATCTCCCGGTTCTTACCCGGGCGGTGCTCGACGCCGGAGATCTTCACGCCGTACTTCAGAACCGATTCGGGGAGCAGGTTCTCGGTCCACTCGGTGACCCGGCATCCCCCGTCCGTAGGTTCGATCCGGTATCCCCACGTCGCGTAGTGAACATCGCCTGCCGAACACTCAAAGGTAAATGCCCGGCCCGGATCGGCCTCGACCACCTTGCCTTGGGTGGTCCAGTTCTTGTCGCCGTTCCGGTTGTGTCCGTCGAATGTGGCGCCGACCTTGGGGCTGTCGAAGCCTTCGTGCCACTCGCACGTATGGCACTCGTCGGACCATTCGCCCATCCGGGTGACATCGGAAATCGCAGCGTAGACAGCGTCGGGTGAAGCGGCGATGCCTCGGGTGACTTCGAGCTTGTCGATCACGGTTGCAGCATACCAAATGCCCGTGCCCACAGTTGCATGCTCGTGCACGCATCTGGTAGTGTCATACCGTAATCCACTCACGGACCGTCCTGGCTCAATTGCGAAAGGTGAACACAGTATGAGCAGCATCAGCATCCTCGGCCTGGGGACCATGGCCCGCGCCATTGCCGCTCGCGCGGTCGAGGGCGGCAACGCCGTCGAGGTCATCGGCCGTGACGCGGCCAAGGCCAAGGAAGTGGCCGCCGCGCTCGGCGGCGGCGCGACGGCCGGGACATTCGGCACCGGCCCGGCCGGCGACATCGTTATCCTCGCCGTCCCCTACGCCAGCGCCGTGCCGGTCGTCGCTCAGTACGGGGACGCGCTGGCCGGCAAGGTCATCATCGACGTCTCCAACACCTTCACCGCCGCCGACGACACCGAGCTGGTCACCCCTGATGGCTCTTCCGGCGCGCAGGAGATCGCCAAGGCCGTCCCGGCGAGCGCGCACGTCGTGAAGGCGTTCAACACCGTCTTCGGCCACGTCCTGGCCCTGGGCCGCCCGCTGGACGTGCTCTTCGCCGGCGACGACGCGCGGGCCAAGGCGAGCGTGTCGGCGTTCATCGAGACCCTCGGGCTGCGCCCGCTGGATGTCGGCGGCCTGGAGATGGCGCACTGGCTGGAAGGGGCGGGCCTGCTGATGATGGGCCTGGCCGGCCACGGCGCGGGGTTCAACATCGCCCTCGGCGTCGACCTT
>JAMFSN010000364.1 GCA_026225295.1 Frankia alni | reverse complement strand
CGTCGACCGGTTGCTGGCCGACGCCGGCATCGTACGGAACCGGCGCAAGATCGAAGCGGTCATCGCCAACGCCCGGGTCCTGGCCGATGGTCCCGACCTCGACGCCCTGTTCTGGTCGTTCGCGCCGCCGGAGCGTCCCGCCCCCCGGTCGTTCGCCGACGTCCCGGCCGTGACGGCCGAGTCGACCGCGCTGGCCAAGGCGCTCAAGCAGGCCGGCCTGGTGGTCGTCGGACCGACCACCATGTACGCCGCCATGCAGGCCTGCGGCCTGGTCAACGATCACCTGGCCGGCTGCGTCGCCCGCTAGAAATCCCGACGACGGTTCGGACCGCGCTGCCGTACGGTCTTGATCCGCCGGGCTGATCCCGGCCGGCGGGACCGTCCCGCGGAACGTCAGTTGCCGACCCGACGAGCGTTCGGCGGGACACCGCGATCGGGTCGTCTCAGGCCGGCAGCCCGCCCAGGATGGTTGCCGATGCGGACAGCCCGAGCCGGGTCGCGCCGGCCTCCAGGTAGGCCAGGGCCTGGGCGGTGGTCCGGATCCCGCCGCTGGCCTTGATCCCGAGCCGGCCACCGACCGTCGCCACCATCACCCGCACCGCGCGCAGGCTGGCCCCGCCGGCCGGGTGGAAGCCGGTCGACGTCTTGACGAATTCGGCGCCGGCCGCCTCCGCGGCGCGGCAGGCCGACGCGATGTTGTCGTCGGGCAGCAGCGCGGTCTCGAGAATGACCTTGAGGATCACGTGGGGCGGCACGGACAGCCGGATGTCGGAGATCTCGGTCTCCATGGCCCGCCAGTTCTCCTCCATCGCGTTGGCCGGGTCGATGACCATGTCGATCTCGTCGGCGCCGTCCGCGACGGCCCGCCGGGCCTCCTCGGCCTTGATGACGGTCAGGTGGTTGCCCGACGGGAAGCCGATCACCGAGGCGACCTGGTAGGCGGGTTCGTCGTCGGTCCCGCCGTTGCGGCGGGCGGCCGCCGCGGCCAGGTAGACGTGGGTCGGGGAGACGCAGACCGCCTTGACCTTCAGCCGGCTCGCCTCGTCGCACAGGGCAACGATCTCGTCGGCGGTCGCCTCCGGCCGCAACAGGGTGTGGTCGATCACGGACGCGACGTCGGACCGGCTCCACTCGATGCCGGCCGCGCCGGACGGGTCGCCGGCCTTCTCGCCCCGCGCGCCGCCGCCCTCGGCGTCGCTCCGTTCGCCTCCTGCTGGCACAGTCGTCATGTCGCCCATCTTGCCGGGGCGTCGGCGGACCTGACCGACCAACGCCGTAGACGGGCCCTCGGGGAGGAAAACGTGCAGGTCCAGGTGGTCGACCACCCACTGGCCGGGGCGGCGCTGACCACTCTGCGCGACGAACGGACCAGTTCGGCCGGGTTCCGGACCGCGCTCGGTGAGCTGGCGTCGTTCCTCCTGTACGAGGCGACCCGCGATCTTCCGGTGGAAGCGGCCCCGATCACGACGCCGATGGGGCCGACGGTCGGCACCCGGCTCGGCATCACCCCGCTGGTCGTCCCGGTCCTGCGGGCCGGGCTCGGGATGCTCGACCCGGCCCTGGCGCTCCTGCCCGGCGCCCGCACCGGCTTCATCGGGGTGGCCCGCGACGAGACGACGGTGCAGCCGGTCAGCTACCTGGAATCACTGCCGGACGATCTGACCGGGACCCCCGTTTTCGTTCTCGATCCGATGCTGGCGACCGGTGGTTCGGCTCTCTACGCGTTGCGGCTGCTGGTCGAGCGGGGCGCGACCGGAATTGTCCTCGTCGCGGTCCTGGCGGCGCCGGAGGGACTCGCGGCGCTCGATTCCAGCGGGCTGCCGGTGCGGGTGGTGACGGCCGCGGTGGACGAGCGCCTCAATGACGTTTCCTACATCGTGCCGGGGCTGGGGGACGCGGGGGACCGGCAGTTCGGTCCCCGCTGACCCGACCGATCAGGCCGGGTGGGCTTCGAGGAGGTCCAGCAGGCCGCGCGGATAAAGAATGTCCCGGCCGGCGGCGAAGGCGTCCAACGGCTTCCAGAGCACGGGCAGCGGATCGTCAAGGATTTCGCCGACGAATCCGGGCTCGTACACGGCCGGATTGTCGATGTGCGCCTCGAACAGAAAAACGATTTCGTGATGCGGTCGGCCAAACAGCTCGAAGATGTTCTCCATGATACTGAGCAGAGAGATCTGGCTCAGTTCGACGGCCAGTTCCTCGCGCATTTCCCGCCGGACGGCTTCGTCGGCCTTCTCCCCAAATTCGATGCCGCCGCCCAGCGGCCGGTATAATAGAACGTCTCGCCGAGGGTGGGATCGTTGCCCTGGTAGACCAGCAGGTCGTCACCGCGGCGGACGATGGCCAGGGCGGTCGGCCGGATTCGAGCGGCCGGAGCGGCCGGCGGGCCGGGCGGGCCGGGCGGGGCCGGCACCGTTTCCGGGGAAACCGGGGAAGTGGACATCGGATCAGTTTAGGGGAGTGGGGATCAGCGCCCGGAGCAGTTCCCCGACCGCCGACCGCAGGGCGGTCATCCGGCCGGCGGCGGATCCGTCGGCGGCCGGGTGACCGGGCGTTCCCGCCGCGGTTTCCAGATACGCCTTGAGCTTCGGCTCAGTCCCGCTCGGCCGGATGACGACCTTGCCGCCCCGGGCGAGCCGGAACAGCAGCACGTCGGACGGCGGTAGCGCCACGCCGTCGGCGGCCGGTCGGCCGGCGGCGAAGTCGACGACCGCGGTGACCGG
>JAMFSN010000054.1 GCA_026225295.1 Frankia alni | reverse complement strand
TCCTGGAGAACTTCCTCCACAACCTGCGGGCCGTCCCCGCCCTGGCGATCCTCGGCTCACTGCTCACCGAAGAGGAACGCCACCCCGAACTGCTCGAGCTCTTCAAGACGCGCCTCGTCGAACCGCGACGGGCGCTGCTCCGGCAGGCGCTCGCTGCCAGCGACCTCGTGAAGTCCGCTGATCTCGACGCGCTCACCAGCATGCTCATCGGCTCCTTCTACGGCCGCTACCTCACGATCGACGGCATCCCCGACGACTGGCCAGACCGTGTACTGAGCGCGATCTGGCCACACGACACAAACTGAAATATGGCCCCGTTCGCAGGCGTACGCTTCAAGGCCACGTATCTACCCTTGCTGCCCCACCAGATTGATCGTTACCGCGACAATGACAGCGCCGAACAGGTAGGACAGCAGCGCGTGCCGCAACGCGGTCGCCCGGACGTCGTGGGCGGTGGGGTCGGTATCGCTGACCCGAAACGTCATTCCGATCGTGAACGCCAGGTAGTACTACAGCCGGGGGACTGTCAATTGAATCTGCGACAGAGCCGTTCAATTGACAGTCCCGTCCCCGCCGAGGAGGTACCGGTCGGATGAGTGTCCGGCTCGCCGGTGTCGTGATCGACGTTATTGATCTCGAACGGTGCGCTTGGTTCGGTAGCGATCTGCTCGATGTGCCGGTCACCCTGCGGACCTGCCGGCCTGGGGAACAGGGATAGCCCACGGGCCAGCGAGGGCGGGCGGTCCGGCGCGGTCGGCGGCTCGTGCGCGAGTGTGGGCGAGGCGGTAGGAGTCGGTGCCGGTCTCGAGGATGGTGCCCGCCAATGGTGAGGCGGTCGACGAGCAGGTCGCTGTCGAGGAGCGTGAGCAGGGCCGCTGAGGCGGTCGGGGCCGACGCGACGGACCGTGCAGTCAACGAGCCGCGGGTCTCCAGCAGGGCGTCGGACTTGTTGGGGAATTTGCAGTGGCCGGACCCCGAGAAGTGATCCACCCGGGTTGAGAGTCGATCTTCGTCGGTGTGTGCGAGCTGGAGCCTAGCTCGCCTTAGGGTCTGCGGCCTGCCAGGTGCAGCAGGCGATCTTGAGGCGTTGCCGTGCTCGGGAGGGTGTCCTGCGGGGGCGCGAAGAACGCCTGGGTGGCCGGCACTTGGATCAGCCGTTCCAACGGTGGGTAGGTCAGCATGGCGAGGCGCTCGTCGATTCGATCATCGAAACCGATTGCGCGTGAGACGTCCCAGGTGTGCACGGCGGCTTGAAGACGCGGACGAGTAGTACGTCTCGGGCGGGCAGCGGGAGAAGGAAGCTGATCGTCGTGTCGAGGCTGTCCAGCCCGGCTATTGCCTCATCGAGAAGAGCCACGCCCCTGGGCCAGGAGCCGTGCGGATCGTCGCCGAGGAAGTCCTCGTCGCGGGAGGCCACGTAGTACTCGGAGTTGTTTGTCGCGAGGTTGTCGGCGTAGCGGTACTCATGGCTGACGATGTGGTTTGGCCGGGGCGTCCAAATCGGCGCGCAGCATCTCGTCGACCGCCGGCTTGAACGGGTCCAACCGCGACCTGCGCGGCGGCGGTTTCTTCCTCGGCGCCGGCCCACGGTCTCCTTCGCCAGACCGAGTTCCCGGACGATCGGCTTGATCCCCAGGCCCTTCCCTTTGAGGTCTTGGACGGCGGCGTAGCGCGCCCGGGCGTGTCGCACGAACGGCCGGCCCTCGAAGTGCTCATCGCCCGCCGCGGCCAGCACCTGGGCAACGTCGGTCGGCTCACCGGCCACGGTGTCGGCGGTGGCCGGTCGGGCTGTTCGTGCGGGCACGACCGGTGGCGGCTTACCGTCTTCTCGACGTGACCGGCCAGGTTGTGCCACAAGTGCCAGCGGTCCGCGACCTGCACGGCGTCCGGCGCACCGGTCCGCGCACCGTCTAACGGACCGGTCCCGGCAGACCACCGTCGCGCCGGGGTGTTCGGTCAGCCAGGCGGCGAACGTCGCTGTTTCCCGGTCGTCCACCAGGTCGACGACCCGGTGGGTGTCGACGTCGACCAGGACCGTGCCGTATACCCGGCCGCGTCGTAGGGCGAAGTCGTCCACGCCCAGCGTCCTCACGACCCCGAGTGCGGGTCCGGCAACGCCCGCACTCGGCGCAGCAACGTGTTGCGGCCGGCCGCGAGTCCGAGCTGGCCGGCCAACCTCGCGCCCGCCCGGCCCGCCAACGCCAACCCGATCGCCTCCACCATCGCCCGAGCGAGCGGAGTGAACCGGGCGTGCGGGCTCGTCAGGCCCGCGACCTGCTCGGCGAACGTCACCCGCCCGCATGCTGCCGCAGCGCAGCGGAACCGGCGGACCAGCAGATCTATCTCGACCCGGGCCCCCGCGACCGGTGCATCCACCAACAACCGGCGGTAACGCCCGTGGACGTGCCCGGAGACCGCGCCGCAGTCTGGGCACTGCCCATGGGTGGCCCGGGCACGGACCCGTAACCGCAGCCGGTCACCGACCCGTTCTACCCGGTCCAGGACGACGGGCGCGAGATGCGGTAAGAAAACCCCAAGGTCAGAGAGGCACCAGCAACATGATCACAGCACGGTCATCGCGGGGATCCGGCGGCCTGGGCTGGCCAGCACATCACCGGTAGCGGTCAGCCCGACCGAGGGGAACGCCGTCAGGGCATGAACTCCCAGCCCGAGTACCTGGCCGGCGGAGATTCCTGGAGACTCACCGCGGGCCCGGTGAAAATGTGTTGCTCGCGATGGCTACGACTCGGCACCCTGACGGCATGGACCTCACGGAAGCTCGCCGGACGTGGCTCGAGCACGGATTCGTCGTCCTTCCTGCCTACCTTCGACCCGAGGACCTCAAGCCCGCGGTGGCGCACCTCTACCAGCTGTTCCCGACCGCCGAGGGCTACCACGACGGAACCGACCCCCGATCCGGCCGCTTCGTCGAGGACCAGTTCGCCGGGATCGACCTGTTCCCGTTCCGCAGCGTGGAGTTCAGCCTGCTGGCCGTCCACGACCGCCTGGTCCGGCTCGCCGAGGCGCTCCTGGACGACCAGGACATCCGGATCTCCTCGGCCGAAACCTGGGGCAAGTACACCGGGGCCGTCGACTACGAACAGGACATGCACCGCGACTACCTGGGCCACACACTGCTCGTGCCCAGCGACGACCCCCGGTTCCGGCAGGCAGAGATCTTCGTGCTTCTCAACGACGTCCCCGACGAACTCGGCACGACACACCTCATCTCCCGCACCCGCACCGCCGACGTGCCCGGCAAGCCCAACTGGATCCCCCGCGAAGACCGGCCCGACCGCGACCCGGCGGGCTTCGACGCGCGCCGGGGCCGGCCGCGGCTCTACGACTCGGAGGTCTCCGGGGCCGGCCCGGCCGGGACCGTCATCGCCTGGGAGATCGGGACGTTTCACCGCGGCACGAACCTGCGGATGCCGCGGGGCGCCCGCTTCACCATGCACATCAACTTCCGGTCCGCCCGGATCGACTGGGGGCAACGCGTGGGCTGGGCAACTCTCGCCCATGACCCGGGCTGGTACGAGTTCGTCCACCAGGCCACGCCACGCCAGCTCGCCCTGTTCGGTTTCCCGCCCCCCGGACATCCATTCTGGACCTCGACCACACTGACCGGCATCGCGCAGCGTTACCCGCACCTGGACCTCACGCCCTGGCGGACAGCCCTCGGCGGCCAGCCGGTAGACCTCCGATCTGGATAAGTCATCAAGCCGAGTCAGCGCGAACGGACCTTCAAAGCCCCGCCGCAAAGGGCGTCGTGACCAAGAGGCTGCGGCCGGACGGTGACCCAGAACAGTCACAAGATCAGGTCCAGATCCGAAACACCGCCGAATCCGGAACGAACTCGTCAGCTAGGCCAGGACAGCGATAAGATCCTCGATCCCCGCATTACCAGTCGAACTGGTACTACGGATCTCGCTCATCGTCTCGTGGCTCCCTTCACATCCCAGCCCACCGAAAAACCGGTGCTGCCAGGGCGGCGGTTGCCGGCGGGACAGGGGTCCGCGCCGGCCGGACGCCCCGAGCCCTGCCACGTGTTCCCCCGGGCGGGCTAGCCCGCCAGCCCCGTAGGGGTCGGCCGCAGACCGAGGCTTGACCGGCCCCGGGGTCACGTGGCAGCACCCCAGAGGCGCCGGCCGGCGCGGCCACCTACCCCGGCGCCCGCCCATCCGCAAGGCGGCGACACCGGAGCCAGACAGCAACGGACTACACGTGCCCGAAGACCAATCGAGACGACACCGCGGCGAGCGACCTGCGGCAGAGTCGGACGCTTCGCGGATGCTGAGGCGCCCGCAGTGTAGTCGCGGTCTGTCATCGTATGAGCGTGGAGCCCCACCCGCCGGATCGGAATCCGGGCCGCGTGATCTTTCTGAACGGGGCGTCCAGCTCGGGTAAGTCCACCCTGGCGAAGGCACTGCAGCGCGCGTTGCCCGTGCCGTTCCTCGTCGTGTCTTCAGACCAGCTGATCGACGGCGGAATGCTGCCCGAACGGCGCGATCCGACCGGGCCGTTCGCCTGGCGGGAGCACGTCCGTCCCCGCTTCTTCGCCGGCTTTCACGGGTGCCTGCCCGCGCTCGCCGAAGCGGGGAGCGACCTGATCGTCGAACACATCATCGAGTTCCCCGCCTGGCGACGCGACCTTGCCCGTCTCCTTGCCGATCTCGATGTGTTCCTCGTCGGCGTGCATTGCGACCTCGCCGAAATCGACCGCCGCGAACGCGAGCGGAAAGACCGCCGCCTGGGCGAAGGCCGCGGCCACGTCGAGATCGACCGCATCCACACCTTCGGCCCCTACGACCTCGACGTCGACACCACCAATGGGATCGACACCCCGCTGGTCGACGCCGTCCTGACCGCCTGGCAGAACCGACCACACCGCAGCGCCCTCCTTACCGCACCCACGGACTAGTGACGTGACCGTCGAGACCCATTCCCACGCACCGCGACATCGAGCGGCAGGGGCAGGGCGATGAGGGCTCAGCCGAGGCCCGCCAGCCTGGTGGTCTTCCGATTTCGATTGCGCCGCCCAGAACCACCGACAGCCGCCTGAGCCCGCCGAACGTTTCCGCACTCATCGTGTCCCCTGGGCGACCGTCGCCTATCGCGCGACCCACTGCTCGTAGCGGCCGGCGGCGGTGAAGCGGGCAAAAACATCCTGTGTGGCCTGCCAGGCGAGCGCGGCCTCGCCCCGCGGCTCGGCCGCGTGATCGCCCGTACCGTCGTCTACGACGCCGGGATGCTCGTGGCGCTCCTGCGGTACGGCTCGGCCGAGCGGAGGCCCGGCTGACTCATGCCGCGCCCGGGCCCGATCCCGCGGGCCCGGACCGCCTTCGCGGATTCGCCGCCGCCGGGTCGGTGGGTCCGAGCGTGGTTCCGTCGCGCCGGGCCCGCAGGGCGCGGACCCGCCCTCGGCTCGCGCACGCGGGAGACGGGCACCAGCGCCGCCGCCCCGGCGGGTCGATGAAGACACCCCGGCAGTCACGCTCCGGGCAGCTTCTGAGCGCGGACCGGTCGGAACCGGTCAGCTGGTCCACGGCCTGGCGGGCGATCCGGGCCAGCGCCCGCGCCGTCGTCGCCGGCGGTTCGCGGCCCAGCCGGTCGCCCGCGATCAACTGGACTGGGTCGTCGTGTCCGGCCAGGAACGCGATGAGATCCGCCACCGCGGCCGGGGGCGGCGGCCGTTCCTCGACCGCCGCCAGCGCGAGAGCGCGCAGCATCTCGCGGACCTCCCAGGCCCGACGCAGATCGTCCCGATCGGGCGGCGAGGCGGGAGACAGGTCGCACTGCCGCAACCAGGCTGCCAGGCGGTCGGGTGTCGCCAGCCGTTCCACCGGGTTGGGGCTGAACGTACGACCACGAGTCGCGAGAAAGTTCAGCCAGGCCGCGCCGCAGTCGAAGCGGAAGGCGAGCCAGTCCTCCGGGGTCACACTCCCACTGTAACGGTTCGCCCGTTACTCGTGTTACCTTCCCGGTAACGGTTAAGGCGTTACATGCGTCGACCTTGGATGGAATTGGAGCCTGGCCATGGAGCAACCAGTGCCGATCGCGGAGCGCCTGACGCGAGCGCGGCTGGACCGTGCCGAGGGCTACCGCCTGCTGGACGTCCTCCAGGACGAGGCCGCCCAGACGGCAACCCTGCCCGGCCTCGACGAGGTCGCCCCTGGCTTCGCCGACTGGATCGTCACTGCCCTGTTCGGCGGGACGTACCTGCGGGGCGAGCTGTCGCTGCGTGATCGACAGCTCGTCAACCTGGCCGCTCTCGCCACGCTCGGCGCCGTGGACCCCCAGCTGTCCGGTCAGGCCACGACCGCGCTGCGCGTCGGCCTCAGCCCTCAGCAGGTCATCGAGATCTTTGTGCATCTGGCGCCGTACATCGGTGTGCCCAGGGCGCTCGCCGGCCTGCGGGTGGCCCTGGCCGCGCTGCGCGCCGGGGACTCGAACCCGAACCCGGGCGCGGACGGATGAACCCGCTGGTCCGGACGGTCCTCGGCGACATCAGCGCCGACGAGCTCGGGGTCTGCGACGCCCACGACCACCTTTTTCTCCGTTCGCCGCTGCTGCCTGGACAGGAACTGGACGATGTGGATGCCGCGCTCGTGGAGCTGGGCGCCTTCGCGGCGCTCGGCGGCCGCGCCGTGGTCCAGTGGACACCCTGGGGTATGGGGCGGCGAACCGCACGTTTAGGTCGCCTGTCCCGCGAGTCCGGCGTCCACATCGTCGCCGCCACCGGCCTGCACCAGGCCAGGCACTACGCCGCGGACGCGCTCGAGCGTGTTCGCGACGAACTGGCCCCGCTCTTCATCAAGGACCTGACCGAGGGGCCGACGAAGGCCGGCCTGATCAAGGTGGCGGGGGCGTACCACCACCTCGACGGTCATAGCCGGCAGGTGATGGCGGCCGCTGCTGACGCGCACCACGCCACCGGCGCGCCGATCGGCGTCCACCTCGAATCGGGGACGGCCGCTCTCGAGGTGCTCGACCTGCTGAGCGGGACGCACGCGGTCCCGCCCCACCGCGTCATCCTCGGGCACCTCCATCGCTTTCCTGATCCGCGCATCCACCGGCGGGCCGCCGAAGCGGGCGCGTTCCTCCAGTTCGACGGCCCGTCACGACCGCATCACCCAACGGACTGGCGCCTCCTGAGAAGCCTCGCGTACCTGGTCGACGCCGGCCACGGGAATCAGGTCCTGCTCGGCGCCGACACTGTCACCGCCGCCGCTCGATCGCGGGCCGACGGTCCGGGTATGCCGTTCCTGCTGAGCGGTCTGCGTCCGCGAATTGAGCACGAGCTCGGCGCCGACGTCGCTGACGCCATCTTCCTCCGCAATCCGGCCCGAGCCTTCGCCGTCGGCTGGCGCCTCCCCTAAGTGGGACGGGACGTTCCCCACTTGCCCTGACCTCAGGACGTTGAGTTCCGGTCCGGTGCGGCCGTCTGGTGCCGACGCACCGTCAGGGGTGATCCGGATGCTCCACGCCTCTCGTTCGGTCGGGCCACTGGGCAGGCCGAGGGACGCCACCAGGTCGAGCATCTCGGCGCGGTGAAGCTTCGCCGGATCCACGGTCTGGGCGCGCAGATGCCGTGCACCTCCAGTGCGACCAGTCCGTGCATCCGACTCCATACCCGTAGGGCGAGCCCGACGGGTATGGGCGGCAGACCCGAAAATGCCTCGCGGACCTCGGTGACGAGACCGGGCGCGAAGTCGTCCCGGCGATGGCCGACAGTGCCTTGGCGATCGTCCTACTGTCGCATGCCCCATCGGGAGGGACCATGGAGATTGGTGTTACTGGCGCGACCGGGACCGTCGGCCAGCGTGTCGTCGCGGAGGCGCTCAGTCGTGGCCACCAGGTGACGGCGGTAGCGCGTGACGCCTCCAGGGTGCGGTCCACCACCGGCGGGGCGGCCTGGAAAGTCGCCGACGTGCTCGACGCCGCCAGCGTGGTCGAGGCGATAGCGGGACTGGACGTGGTGGTCACACGATCAACGCGGGCGTCACGGTGCCCGACGCGATCGCGCACGCCGACGTACTGCCGGCGGCGGCCCGCCGCGCCGGCCAGCCGGCCGCGCTGGTGGTGGCGCCTCACCCACCCGCGCGCCGCCCGACAGGACCGCCAGCTCGCCGCCCACCACGCCTGGACCACCGAACGGGCCCGCCAGGCCCAGATCGACCTCGTCCGGGCCGGTTTCCATCTCGGCCCCGTGCCCTTCGGCTACCAGGCTCACCGGGTCACCGCCATCGACCGTGACGGCCAGCCCCGCCGCCGTGTCCGCCTCGTCATCGACCCCGGTCCCGCGACCGCTGTCGCGACGATCTACCGGTGGCGGGTCGACGACCGACTCAGCCCCAGCTCGATCGCCACCCGCCTGAACGGGCTCCAGGACCTGTTCCTCCTGCCGTTCGACCCGACCACCGGAACGCCCCGCCCGTGGACGTCGACCGCGATCGGCCGCGTCCTGGCCAACCCCGTCTACACCGGCGCCACCGTCTGGGGGCGCACCAACGCTGGCCAGGCCGTCCCACCCGACCAGTGGGTCATCTGCCCCCACGCCCACGAACCGGTCATCGACGGGCGGACCTTCTACCGCGCCCAGCTCCTCGCGGCTCCCGGCACCGGAATCATCACTTGGCACCTACCTGCCTGGGAATTCTCCCAGGACACGCCGAACGATCCGGAAAACGGGAACGGCAGCCCGGAACCGACCGCGTGACAATGCCCCTCCCTCGCCGTCACCGATCCGACAACCGCCATGCACGGATTCTCGGCGGCCACTGCACCAGGGCGGTGGCGCGCACGTGACGGCACAGTCACCGGACGACCCAAACACCATTGACCCGGCGAGCACCGCCGCAGACGCCACGGCCCATTCCCTCGCCCGCCAGGACGTGTCCCGGCACGTGACCATGGAGCGCGTCGAGACCGTCCCGATGACCCCCAATGAATACGAAGCAGCCGTGGCAGCGTTGGCGGAACTTGTCCTACAGTGGGAAAGGAAAGGAGCGCCGAACACCGCACCTAAAAAGGCCGCCTAATACCGCACCGACCTCCACCCGTCGGTGGCGTCCCGCACCTCGCCGATAAGGAGATTCGGTTATGCCACGCCCATTTTCAGGCCGCCGAGCCGTCAAGAAGATCGCGACCACCGCGACACCCGACGCCGCTCCAGTCGCTGTCTATGACCGGCACGGCACCGGGAACAGCCACCTGAGCGAATCCGCTCAGCGTGCGCAGGTCCTGTCCTTCATAGGGACACACCCCGCCTACTCGCCACTCCTCGAGCCCACCCACGAACCGACGGCCTATACCCGCCCGGCGACCCGCCGGGGAATCCGACGGCGCTGGAGCAAGCGATAGCACCACCGACACAGGCCGCTATCCGAGAAGGGAAGAAAGGAACGACACGATGCCGCGCTCGACCGCGCGCCGCACCACCGCGAAACGCAGCCAGCAGGCCATTCTCGAACCGCTCGACACCGTCCGGGTCGGGATCTATCTGCGCCGCTCCACCGACGACGAGAACCAGCCCTACTCCATCGAGGCGCAGGAAGACCGGCTGCGTTCCTACGTCGACTCCCAACCCAACTGGGTGGTCGCGCTACGGTTCGCCGACGACGCCTCCGGCTCCACCACCCAACGCAAAGACCTCCAGCGGGCGCTCACCGCGGCCCGCGACGGGCTCATCGACGTCCTCCTCGTCTACCGCGTCGACCGGCTCTCCCGCAGCCTGCGCGACACCGTCCACCTGCTCGAGGAACTCGAGCAGGCCGGGGTCGTGTTCCGCTCGGCCACCGAGCCGTTCGACACCGCCACCCCCCTCGGCCGCATGCTGCTCCAGATGCTGGCGATGTTCGCCCAGTTCGAGCGCGACACGATCATCGACCGGGTCATCGCCGGGATGGAACGCAAAGCCGCGAAGGGCCTGTGGAAGGGCGGCCGACGGCCCTACGGCTACCAGGTCGACAAGACCGCCAAGAAACTCATCATCGACGAGACCGAAGCCGCGATCGTCCGGTTGGTCTTCGACCTGTACGTCCGTGACCGCCTCGGGACAAAGAACATCGCCAACGTCCTCAATAGCCGTGGGCTCCGCACCCGCAACCGCTACAACCGCGACGCGTGCGAAGCCCCCCGCCTCGACGCCGACGCCGTCGACTGCGCCGTGCTCACCTCGCTAGCAACCTTCTACCGCGACCACCAGCAGCTCATCGCCGCCGCCGTCGCCAAAGCCCAGCGCCGCCACCGCGAAACCCGCTCCGACCGCAGCGATGAACTCACCGCCATCGAGACCGAACTCACCCAAACCGACCAAGCCATCGACCGCTATCTGGGCGCGACCCGGCTCGACGCCCTGCGCACCAAGCAGAAGCAGCTCCGCCACCGGCAGGTCGAACTCACCGAAGAGATCGACGACGAACCCGTCATGCCGGCCCGCTCCACGCTCCGCACCGTCATCAACCACATCGAGACGATCATCGAGACGGGCGACGACCTCCGCCGCAAGGCCCTCATCGAAGCCCTCGTCGCCGAAGTCAAAATCGTCGGACCGGACCGTCTCGTCCCGATCTTCAAGATCCCCGGACCCAACGGTTCAGGCGAAACCGCCCGCCCAGAGACTGGAGACACAGACCGACCCAAACCGACCCGACCCACCACGAAAACCGCCCCCAACCGGGGCGCCGCAGCCGTCCTACCAGCCACAACGCCCCCGAAGGGAGCGGTTCGCGCAATGCCTACTTGGGTGGAGGTGGCGGGAATCGAACCCGCGTCCTCCGGCCCCGACACAGGGCTTCTCCGGGCGCATCCTGCTTCTTATTTCTCAGCCCCTCCGGTCCCGCAGGCGGGCCGGCGTCGGCTCAGTCGCTGTTTGATTTCCCGTCCTACCCCGCGACCGGGTGGAACGGTGATCTCCCTAGCGACGCCAGGTCCTGGGCCGGGAGAACTCCCAGGCTGACGGCTACCCTATTGCTTAGGCCGCGAGGGCGTAAGCGGTAGCAGGCTGCTTGTTAGTGGCAGCTATTACTTTGAGCGGATCGTTTACGAGATAACCGCTCATCCTCGGCCCGCTTCCCCTGCCTCGACGTCCGGAGTCGAAACCGATCACCCCCATGCTCGTGTGGCTGTACGCCAGCTTACAACCGCCGGACGCACGAGGGATGTTCCCGACGGCCCGGCCCCCAACCGCCGGGCCGGCTCGACCGGCCTCCCACCGCCCATCGCTCGCCCACGGGACCATCTACCCTGGGCGGAGGTCCGGTAGACGACGGTTCGGCGGTGGGAGGCGGACGTGGGCTCGGGAGTTCCGGAGGACGACCCGCCAGCCGGACCGCGCCGGTCAGCCGGGGTGGCCGGGCCCGCGACCTGAGCCGCAACCGCGAGCGGTCGTACCCGGCCGCCGAAACGGGCCGGCACCACCATCTGGGCGCCGCGCCGGACGAGCAGCCGGTCCATGCCGCGGACGGGGTGGCCGCCACGGCCACCGCCGCCGTCCAGATGGCGGCCCGCACCACCCACCACCTGCGAACGCAGCGGTCCTACCTGGCCCGCCGGATGGAACAGGCGGCCCGCGACCTCGACTTCGAGGACGCCGCGACCAGTCGGGACGCCATCGCCGCGATCGACGCCGAACTCACCCGGCGGGGCGAAGAACAGTAGGCCGCGGCCTCAGGGCCCGCTAGCGGGCTCGAAGCAGATGAAGGCCCACGGCCGGTCGAGCACGCGGGTCATCACCACCACCGCCGTGCGGCCGGGACCCCCGCCCGGCGCGGACCGCCGGCCGCGGGCCGGCAGGAGCCGGCGGCGGATCGCCTCGACGTCGCCGGCCAACCCCCGTCGCCGCAGGTCGAGCGCCGTCACGCCCTCGGCGGCCAGGCGGCGGGCCAGCTCGCGTACTTCGAACGGTCCGCTCCAACCGATGCGCAGCGGCCGGGCGAACGGCGTCGGCCGCAGATCGTCGCTGGTCAGGAACGCGATCAGCGGGTCGATCTGCCAGGCGTCGAGCTGCCGGGCCAGGTCCCCGACCAGGCCGGCCCGGGTGACGGCCGGACTCGGGTCGTACAGGAACGCGCCCGGCGGTCCGACCCGCGGGACCGGCGCCCCGACCGCGTCGTCGCCCGGGCCGGTCAATTCGTCGGCCCGCGGCGCGTCCGGCCAGCCCGACAGGACGGTCGCCCGCCGGCGGGCGGTCGCCAGGGCCGGCGCGTAGAGAACCGATTCGCGCAGCTCGCGTCGATCCGCGACGAAGGCCGTCTCCCACCCGGGCGGGACCGCCGTCCGGGCCAGGCCCGGGGCGGCTTTGACGGCCACCGCCGGGACCGCTTCGACCAGTCCGAAGCACCAACCGAGCGGCGGTTCGCAGGCGCCGGTCGGCAACCGCCGGCCTCCGCCGCGCCGGGCCGGATCGACGAAGACCCCGTCGATCCCGTCCAGGTCGACGTCGCGGACATCGGCGACCAGGCCGACCGGCCGCGGTCCCGCATCGAGATAGGCGCTCGCGTTGTGCAGGGCGATGCGCAGGTGCACCGGATCGCGGTCGACGGCCAGGACGCTGTGCCCCGCGGCCAGGGCCAGCAGATCGCCCCCGATCCCGGTGCACAGGTCGGCGAGGCGACCCCGGCCGGTGAACCGGGCGGCCCGGTGTCGGGCGACGTGCTCCGACGACGCCTGCTCCAGGCCGTCCCGCGTGAACAGCATGTCGTCCGCGCGACGGAACTTGGCGGCCGCCCGGGCCCGCAGCTCGGCCTGGGAGAACGCCGCGGCGATCAGCTCCGGGCGGTGCCCGGCGGTCCGCAGGCGTTCCCCGGCGCGCAGTTCGTCCCCGGCCGCGTAGGCCGCCGCCGCGGCAGCCAGCAGCTCGGCCCCGGCCGGGCTCAGCAGGGCCCCGATCGCCTCGTCCGCGGTCGGCCCCGGGTTCGTCAGACCCGGGCCCGTCTGCCCCGGCAACTGGTGCTCAGCGGCCCTTGAGGTGGCGGCCGATGGCCCGGGCCATCTCGCGGGAGGCATCGCGTTCGGCCATCACCTGCCGCTTGTCGTAGGCCTTGCGGCCCCGCCCGAGCGCCAGTTCCAGCTTGGCCCGCCCGTCGACGAAATAGATCGACAGCGGGATGAGGGTCAGCCCGCTCTCCTGGGTCTTGCCGACCAGCTTGTCGATCTCGGCGTGGTGGAGCAGCAGCTTGCGTTTGCGCCGCGGCGCGTGATTCGTCCAGGTCCCCTGGGTGTATTCGGGGATGTGCAGGTTGTGGACCCAGGCTTCGCCGTCGGTGATCTGCGCGAAGCCGTCCACCAGCGACGCCCGCCCGGCCCGCAGCGACTTCACCTCGGTGCCGGTCAGCACGAGACCGGCCTCGTAGGTGTCGAGGATCTCGTACTCGTGCCGGGCCCGTCGGTTCTGCGCGACGAGCTTGCGCCCGGTGTCCTTCGGCACGCTGATCGTCACTCCCTACCCGCTGATCCGTTCTTCCATTGTTCCTGGCGCCAGCCTAGAGCCAGCCGCGCGGCGGGCCGGGAGCACCGGTCAACGACGAGCGGTCGGCCGGCTCGGGGCCGATCCGTTCACCAGTCCGTTCACGAGGGCGGTGGCCCGGGCCACCGCGACCGAGGCCGACGCCGACGCGGCGACCACCACGTCCGGCGACAACCCGACGGCCGCGAGCGAACGCCCGGCCGGCGTCGTGTACGTCGCCACCGTCAACCCCAACTGGGAACCATCCGACAGACCAAACGATTCCTGGACGGAATTCTTCCCGAACGTACGGGATCCGACCACCACCGCCCGTCCGCGGTCCTGCAGGCCACCGGCGGCGATTTCGGCCGCCGAGGCCGTGCCGCCGTCAACGAGCACGGCGAGCGGCGTGGTGGTGTCGCCGCCCCGGGGCGCCGACAGGGTGCGGGTCGCCACCGCACGGCCGCCGAACCGGACCACCGGGCCACCGTCGAGGAAGACGCCCGCGACCGCGACCGCCTCGTCGACCAGGCCCCCGGGGTTGTCCCGCAGGTCCAGGATCAGCCCGGTCGCCCCCCGGGACCGCAGGCCGGCGACGGCGGCCCGGGTCTGCGCCCCGACGCCGGTGCTGAACGTGGCGATCCGCACGAGGCCGATACCCGGGGCGGCCCAGGTCGTGGTCACGACGGGTGAGGGGACCGCCCGGCGGACGAGACGCACGACCGTGGGGGCGCCGGACGGGTTCCGCACCACCACCGTGACGGCGCTGCCGGCCACGCCGCGCAGTTCGGCGACGACGTCCGGCACGGGCCGGCCGGCGACCGGCCGGCCGTCGACGGAGATCACCTCGTCCCCGACCGCGAGGTGGGCGTCGGCCGCCGCCGATCCGGCCGCGACCGACCTGACCAGCAGGCGCCCGGCGGCGGACCGCCGCAGCTCCACGCCCAGACCGACGTAGCGACCGGTCAGCAGGGCGGTCTGCGCGGGTACCTGCGACGGGTCGAGGTAGGAGGCCCACCGGTCGCCGGTCTCGGCGAGCATGGCCGTGATGGCGGCGCCGCGCAAGGCCGCCGCGGCGGGGGTCCGGTCGGCGGACGCCACGATCCGGCGCTCGACCTCGTCCAGCGGGCCGGCCCCCGGGCCACCGCCGGTCTCGTACCCGGCGGTGACCGACCGGCGAGGAGCGGCGTCGGCGGTCCGGGCCCGGTCCATCCCGACCTCGACCCCGGCGGCGAACACGCCGACCACGAGCAACGCGCCGGCCACCCGCCGGGCCCCGGCCCGGCCAACGGCGATCGAGCGCCGGAGCCCCGCCGACGAGCGGCCCAGCGGGCCGCGGCCGACCGCCCCCGGCAGACCCCAGTCAGACATGCAGGTGCCGACGCAGCGCGACGAACGACATCGCCCCGGACGCCACCACCCCACCGGCCACGACGCCACCGACCACGATCCAGACGCTGCTCCAGCCGAACATCGGGAACAGGTCCTGCCGGGCGAACCGGTGATCGACGAGGTAGACCTTGGCGGCCACCAGCACGCCCGCCGCGAGCGCCCCACCGGCGACGGCCGCGACCGCGCTCTCCAGCACGAACGGCGCGCCGATGGTCGTGTTGGTGGCCCCCACCAGCCTCATGATGGCCGTCTCGCGCCGGCGACCGTGGGCCGACATCCGGATGGTCGTGTAGATCAACGCGCCGGCCGCCAGGGCCTGCACCGCGGCCAGCACGAAGGCCCCGACCGTGAAGCCGTGCAGGAACCGGTAGAGCGGTTCGAGCAGGGCCCGCTGGTCTCGGACCTGGTCGACGCCGTCCACGCCCGAGTAGGAGGCGACGATGTCGGACGCCTGGCGGGGATCGACGAGCGACAGCCGGAAGGAGGCGGGCAGGTCGTTCGGCCCGACCCCGGCCACGACGTCCGGGGAGTTCCGGAAGTCGCCCCGGAACCGCTGGTAGGCCTGGGCCTTGTCCTCGTAGGAGACGCTGGCGACGAGCGGATCGGACCGCAGGTCGGCGGCCAGCGCGTCGCGCTGGGCGGGGGTGATGCCGTCGGTGAGGTCGACCACGACCTGGATCTTCGACAGCAGGAACCCGTCGATCGTGCGGGCTTCGGAGCGCAGCAGCAGTCCGGCGCCGAACAAGGTCAGGCAGATGGCCACGGTGGCTATGACGGCCAGCGTCATGGCGAGGTTGCGGCGCAGACCGGAGGCGGTGGCGACGGCGAGTGGGGCGGCGCGCATCGGCGGTCAGACCGCGTAGCCGTAGACGCCACGGATCTGGTCGCGGACCAGTTCCCCGCCGTCGAGCTCGACGACCCGCCGGCGCATCGCGTCGACCACGGTCGCGTTGTGGGTGGCCATCACGACCGTGGTGCCGGTCCGGTTGATCGTCTCCAGCAGCGTCATGATCCCGGCCCCGGTGTCCGGGTCGAGGTTGCCGGTCGGTTCGTCGGCCAGCAGCACCGGCGGCCGGCCCACGAACGCCCGCGCGACCGCGACCCGTTGCTGCTCACCACCGGACAGCTCGTCCGGGTACCGCTCGGCCTTGCCGGCCAGCCCGACCATTTCCAGCACGTCCGGCACGACCGTACGCACCACGTGGCGGGGGCGCCCGACCACCTCGAGCGCGAAGGCGACGTTGCCGGCCACCGTCCGGTTCGGCAGGAGCCGGAAATCCTGGAAAACGCAGCCGATGCGGCGGCGGTACAGGGGGATGCGCCGCCCGGTGACCCCGGCCAGATCGGTCCCCGCCACCACCACCCGGCCGCTGGTCGGCTGGTCCTCCCGCAGCAGCAACCGGAGCAGCGTCGACTTGCCCGAACCGGACGGACCGACCAGGAAGATGAACTCCCCGGCGGCGATGTCGAGGTTCACGTCGTGGAGCGCCGGTCGGACGCCCTTCGGATACCGCTTGGTCACGGACTCGACCCGGATCACCTCGTCATCCGCCCTCCGTCAGCCCCCGACGCCCGGCAGCCCCGACGCCGTGCTGGGCCCTCGACGCTCCGCTTCCCTGACCACATGACACTTATCGTGTTTCTCTGCTTGCTCTACGTATCAGCGCCGATGGTAAGCGGACTGGGTCGGGGGTCGTCGCAGGTGGTCCGCTCGGCGCGCGGGCGCGTCGCCGTCGTGGTCCGGCGGTGATCCGGCGCGGGCCCGGCCGACCGGGCCCGGGATCGTTCCGGGATCGCGAATCGTTTATCCGCACGAGAGGCGACGATCCGGGCCGCGAGCCGTCGCACCATGGCCGGCGGCGATTACCCGCCGCGATTGCGGGCATTAGCGCCCGTGGGCCCGCAGTGCGTCGGCTCGCCGATCCAACGGTCCGTCCGCTCCGTTGCCAGACGACGAAAGGTCGAGAGCATGTGCTGTGACGACCTGGTCTGCGCCCGTTGCGCGGGGCCGGTGGTGGAGGCTCGCTGCCCCGCCTGCCGGTCGGCCCGTGACCAGCTGCACCATCCGACGTTCACGCTCTCCCCGCAGGCGGTGGCGCTGGTCGTGACGGTGCTGGTCCTGCTGTGCCTGATCGCCGCCCAGCGCGTCTGAGGGTCTTCATCTGAAGGTCACGCCCGGCCCGTGAAGGTCACCCCCAGCCCGCGGGCCGGGGCCGTGGTCTCATGGTGGCTGGGTTTCGTGGCGTCCCTACGGCCGGCTGTGCGCCCGCCGCGCGAGCCCGTCGGCGGGAGCCCGTCCGCAGGAGGTGGCCAGATGACCGAGCGGCCGGCGACCGGTTGGGTGGCACTGGTCGGCGGCGGGCCGGGTGACCCGGGGCTGATCACTGTGCGGGGCGCCGAACTTCTGCGCCGGGCCGACGTCGTGGTGGTCGACCGGCTCGCCCCCCGGGCGCTGCTCGACGAACTCGGCCCGACGGTCGAGATCGTGGATGCCGGGAAGAGTCCCCACGGCCACAACCTCACCCAGGACGCGATCAACCTGCTGCTCGTCGAGCGGGCCCGCGGCGGCCGCAACGTGGTGCGGCTGAAGGGCGGAGATCCGTTCGTCTTCGGTCGCGGCGGCGAGGAGGCGCTGGTCTGCGCGGCGGCCGGAATCCGGTGCGAGGTGGTGCCGGGGGTCACGAGTGCGGTCGGGGTGCCCGCCCGGGCCGGTATCCCGGTCACCCACCGGGGCATCACCCAGGACGTCTCGATCGTGTCCGGGCACGTCGACCCCTCCCATCCCGGGTCGACGACGGACTGGACCGCCCTGGCCACCGGACCGGGCACGATCATCGTGCTGATGGGGGTGGGCACCCTGCCCCGGATCGCGGCCGAGCTGGTCAAGCGCGGTCGCCCGGCGTCGACCCCGGCCGCGGTGGTCTGCTCGGGCGGAGACGACGACCAACTGACGATTGTCGGCGAGCTCGGAACGATCGCCGCCGACGCGCAGGCGGCCGACGTGGCCCCGCCGGCGGTGGTCGTGATCGGCGAGGTCGTGCGCCTGCGCGGCGCGGTGCCGCGGGACCGGATCGCCGACCCGGCCGACGGGCCCTGACCGGAGCCGACGGGAGCCGACCGCCGTTTCCGGGTTGGTGTTACACATGCGTTGCATCCCGGCAAGGGACCTGACATCGCACTGCCGGACCCTTCCCGCACAGGCTCGAATTCCCTTTCGGCCGTGAGGGTGGCGCCATGCGGGTGGGGACGGGCCGGTGACCGGCGTTCCGGCCGCCGGCCTCCCGGACGGCGCGGTCCCGAGCGCCGACCCGGCCGTCCCCCCGCTCTTCGGCTTCACGGTCGGCCTGGTCATGGCCGGGGACGGCGCCGGTCGGGAATGTGAACGCCTGCTCGCGACGCAGGGGGCGCGCACCGTTTACGGGCCGGTCGGAACGCGGGATCCGGCCGGGTCCCGGCCGCCGGAGCGGGCCGTCCGCCCGGTCGACCGGTTGGCCGACCTGGTCGTCACGGGACGCATCGACGCGGTCGCGTTCACCAGTGTGCCGGCCGTGGCCCGACTGCTGGCCGCCGCCGAGGATCGGGGCCGGCGCGACGGCCTGATCGCCGCGTTGCGGACGACCGTGCTGGCCGCCTGCCTGGAGCCGGCGTGCGCCGCCCCGTTGGGCCGGCTCGAGGTACCGACCGTGCTGCCCGGACGGCGCCGGATCGACGCCCTGGTGTCGACGATCTGCGCGGAACTCCCGGCCCGGTCGGCCCGCGACATCACCGCCGCCGGCCACCACCTGCGGGTTCAGGGCAGCGGGGTGGTCGTCGACGGGGTGGCGGTCCTGCTCCCGCCCAAGACCGCCGCGGTCCTCATCGCGCTGGCCGACCGGCCCGGCCACGTCCTGTCGCGCGCCGAACTGCTCCGCCGCACCGGCGGTACCGACGGGACCGGTGCGGAGAGCGGCGGCGAACACTCGGTCGAAATGACGGTCGCCCGGCTGCGCGCCGCGCTCGGTCCGGCCGGGGTGGCCGTCCAGACCGTCGTCAAACGCGGCTACCGGCTCGCGGTCGCCTGACGTTCCGCCGGCCGGCGGCGGCCCATCACGCCCGGGCCCGGTCGGCGGGGGCCAGCCGGTCCAGTTCCGGGCTGGACAGGTGCAGCACCTCGTACCGCTCGTCGCCGGCCGGCGGGGCGGCCGATTCCCACAGGGTGAACTGGACGATCTCCCACGAGGCCGGATCAAACCCGATGGCCGTGCTGTGGACGCCCGGCGTTCCGGCCAGAGCGTGGACCCGTTCGGTGTGGCGGGCCAGCTCGTCCGGCAACGACGCGGCCGGGCCGAGGACCGACCGGGACCGGGTCGCGCCCCGCGGAACACTCCGGCGGTCCGGACCGAACGCAAAGGTGAGACCCGTCCAGTGCTCGACCCGGGGGCGACCGAAATCGGCGGCCAGTTTCGCGAAGCCCGGGCCGAACAGGAACGCGCCCATCCCGGCCGGATCGGCCCACAGGTAGAACGGGGAGTACTGATTGACCGGCGAGTCGGCGACGCCCCGCTCGCGGATGGCGTACGCCTTCACGCCGAGCCCGGGGAACGCGTCCGTCCGGGCCCCGTGGTCGGCGACCCGGCGACGGATGATGCCCATGTCGTAGTCCGCCGGCAGCACGATCCGGTACTGCATGACCAGCATCGGGCCTCCTCGAAGATCCGCTGGAGCTGAAGCTTCAGCGAGTGTTCGGCACCAGCCGGGTGGCCGGGTCGAGGGACCAGGCCAGCGCCGCGGGCCACGAGCCGTAGCCGCCGTCGGGGTCGAGGTGCTGGCCGCCGGCAATGATGTCGGTTTCGAGGTCCAGCGGCCCGTAGGCCTTGCCCACGCCCTCGGGGCAGTACGGGTCGTTGTCGCTGCCCACCAGCCGGGTGGTGGTGGCCGCCGCGGCGATCGCCGCCCGGTCGGGCCGGATCGGGGCGAACGCGGCGACCTCGGGCTGCTCGGCCAGCACCGTGGGACTGGGCGGCGAGACCAGCAGCACCCGGGTGACCCGCTCGCCGGGCGCCAGCCCGGCCACGACGTGCAGCCACAGCGGAACGGCCAACGAGTGGGCGATCACGACCCGCTCCGCCCGCCCGAGCTGCGCGAGTTCCGCGTGGACAACCTCGGACCAGAGCTCCAGCGACGGGTGGTCGGGGTCGGGCAGCTGGGGATACAGCACCTGCTCGCCCGCCGAGCGCAGGGCCTCGACCAGCTGCCACTGCCAATGGGTCGGCGGCCGACGGTTCTCCCAGCCGTGCAGAACCAGAAAACGCCGCGCCGGCCCGCCATCCATTACATCACTCCGCTTCGCCGAAGACGGCCCGTTCGGCGAGCGCGATCGGGAGGCCGCCGGTGCCCGCCACGGTGTCGTGGAACTCCCGCAGGCTGCCCCGGTCGGCGGCCACCCACCGGTCCCGCAGCCGGGCGATCTCCAGCGCGCCGGTCAGGTAGGACGAGGCCTGGGTCGGCCACGCGCAGTACCGCGCGACCTCGGCCCGGGCCACGTCAGGGGTCAGCGACGCCTCGGTCGACAGATACTCGACCGCCTCGTCCACCGACCAGTCCCCCAGGTGCAGCGAGACGTCGGTGACGATCCGGGCCGCCCGGAACAGCCGGAAGTCGAGCTGGCGCAGGGCGGCGGCCGGGTCGGTGAAGTAGCCGGCGTCGGCCAGGGCCTGCTCGGCGTACAGCGCCCACCCCTCCACGAAGTACGGCGTCCGCAGCAGACCGCGCAGCGGGCGGGTGTTGGTCGCCGCGAGGTGCGACAGGTGCCAGTGATGGCCCGGGTAGGCCTCGTGGACGGCCACCGCCGGCATCGCCGAGTAGCTGTTGCCCCGCAGCCGGTCCAGGGCCGCCTCGGGCGTGGCGGTCGACGGCGGGAAGGGCACGAAGAAGTGGCCGACCCGCCCGTCGTCGGCCAGCGGCGCGAACGGGGGCGGCGGGAAATAGAACGCGACGGCCAGGGTGGCCCGCTGGAACTCCTCGGCCGGCTCGACCGCGCACCGCTCCCCCGGCGGCTCGGTGACGATGCCCGCCTCGTAGCTGAACCGGCGGGCCCGTTCGGTCGCCGCCCGGTAGCCGGCCAGCATCGCCGCCGGGGTGGCCGGTGCGTTGGCGTCCAGTTCCCGCAGGTAGCCGCGCCAGTCGTCGTGCCCGGCCAGCTCCCGGGTCCGCATCGTGATCTTCTCGACCAGCTCGGCATGGGCGGCCCGGCCGCGCTCGCGCAGGCCCTCGGCGCCGTAGCCGAGCCCCTCCTTCTGCCGCAAGAGCGCCGAGTACCGCTCGCCGCCGATCGCGAACCCGCCGGTGGCCCGGTCGGCCAGCTCGGTCAGGAAGTCGGCCCACTGCTCGTAGGCGCGGGTGGCCGAGGCGGCCGCCTCGGCCACCGCCGGCACGCCCGGCAGCAGGGTCGGCACCGTGTCGCGGCAGTACGCGACCCCGCCCCGGGCCTGGGCGACGGACCGGCGGACAAGCAGCGCCGACGCCAGTTCCGGATCCAGCTGGGCCCGCCCGGCCGCGAGCAGGTCGCCGATCCCGTTCAGGCGGGCGGCCACGGCGGTGGCCAGCTCGTCGGGTGGCAGCGGCCGGTGCAGGAACAAACCGAACACGCCGCTCAGGCCGGCGCCGCCGTACAGGTCGGGGTCGCGTTCGGGACGCCGCCAGTCGCGCATCACCGCCCGGCCCCGCAACTCGGCCAGGGCCAGGTCCCGGTCGATCTGCTCATCCGCGGTGAGGTCGTCGTCGGCCAGCTCCCCGAACCGGGCCGCCCAGCGGTCGTCGGCCTGGTGCTGGCGGACCACCGCCGCCGCCGACAGGTCGGGCAGCAGGTGGTCGTACCCCCGCACCCCGAGCAGCGTCGCGGTCGTCGGGGACGCGGCCAGTTCGTCGGCCACGAAATCGGCGACCAGACGGTCGAGCGGGCGGTCGGACGGCGCGGTACGCGGATCGGTGGCCATCTGGGCAGACTCTCATCCGCCCGACCCGGTCGGCGGAGCACCCGCCCGCCCGATCGGGGGACGGCCGATCGGAAACGGCCCGAAACGGCGCACTGATGGTAGCTTGCCCGGCGATGATCGCATGGAGCCGACGTACCTTCCTGGGCCGCGCGGGTGGACTCGCGGCGGCCACCGGACTCGCCGCCGTGGCCGGTGGGACGCTCGCGGCCTGCGGCGCCTCGAAAGGGTCAGCCGGCTCAGCCGCGACCTCGACCCGACCGGGGCCCCGGGGGACGGCGACCGGCTACCCGGCGCCGGGCCGGATCGCGGCCGACGACCTCGTCGATCAGGACACCTTGTGGAGCTGGATCGAGCGGATGACGGGCTTCGGCCCCCGGCTGACCGGCTCGGACGCCCACCGCCGGTACATCGACGACCTCGACCGGCAGCTGACCGGTTACGGTCTGACCGTCACCCGCTACCCCACCCCCCTGGACCAGTGGCTGGCCACCGCGTGGTCGCTCCGGGTCGTGGACGCGCGGGGCACGGCGCACTCGGTACCGGTCGCCTACTACCGCCCGCACTCCGGGGAGACCGGCGCCCGGGGCGTGACCGGCCCGCTGGTCGACCGGCACGCGGGGGCGGCCGCCGACTATCAAGACGGCTCCGGCCCGGGGGCGATCGTGCTGGTCGACGGGGCCATCGCCGGGCTGACGGCGTCGGTGCTGACCAACCTGGCGTACTACGTCCACCCGCCGTCGGCCCGGGCCGCCATCGCGACCGAGGACTACTCACGGGTGTGGCTGGGCGCCCCGGCCCAGCCGAGCCTGGAAACCGCCAAGGAGCACGGCGCGGTCGCGATGATCGAGATCCTGGACCTGACGACCCCCCTCGCCGTCGGCCAGTACACCCCGCACCAGCAGGAACACGCCGGCCTGCCGGCGCTGCACGTCGACCCGACCCAGGGCGCGCGGCTGCGCTCCCTGCTGGCCGCCGGACCGGTGACGGCCACGCTGACGCTCGAGGCGACCCGCCGCCCGACGACGGTCGACTACCTGATGGCGCGGCTGCCGGGCAGCGGCGCCCATCCGGGATCGGTCCTGGTCGCGACGCACACCGACGGACAGAACGCGATCGAGGAGAACGGCGGCCCGGCCCTGCTGGCCCTGGTCGAGTACTTCAGCCGCTTCCCGCGCGCGGCCCGGCCCCGGGACCTGCTGTTCATGTTCTCGCCGAGCCACATGGCGGCCGAACAAGCCACCACCAAGCCCGACGTGTTCCTGCGCCACCACCCGGAGATCACCTCGACGGTCGCGATGGCCCTGGTCGCCGAGCATCTCGGGACGATGGACTGGAACGACCAGGACGGCACCGCCGACTACCGGGCGACGGGGCGGTCGGAACTGCTGGCGGTGCCGGTCGGCCACAGCGACATCCTGCGCGACCTGACCATCGAGGAGGTCAAGGCGAGCAACCTGACCCGGACCTCGGTGCAGAAGCCGTTCCAGGGCGGCCTGTACGGGGAGGGCACCTTCGCGTACCGCCTGGGCCTGCCGACCGTGGCCCTCATCAGCGGACCGACCTATCTGCTGCAGGTCGCGCCGGGTGACAACCTCGACAAGCTGGACCGGACGCTGCTGCACGAGCAGACCGTCTTTCTGGCCCGGATGCTCTCGCGCATGATCGCGCTACCGTCGGCCAGGCCGTAAGGCCCGGGCCGCCGGCGAAAGGGCGGGTCAGGCCGGGGCGCGTTCCGCGGTGCGCCGCCACCGGATCTCGGCGTCGATGAAGTCGTCGATGTCACCGTCGAGCACCGAGCCGGTGTTGGACGTCTCGATCTCGGTCCGCAGGTCCTTGACCATCTGGTACGGGTGCAGCACGTAGTTGCGGATCTGCGAGCCGAAGCTGACGTCCTGCGGGCCACCGGTGAGCCGCTGCTTCTCGGCGGCTTCCTCGGCGTGCCGGCGCTCCAGCAGCTTGGCCTGCAGCACGAGCATCGCGGCGGCCTTGTTCTGCAGCTGGCTGCGCTCGTTCTGGCAGGTCACGACGATGTTGCTCGGCAGGTGGGTGATGCGGACCGCCGAGTCGGTGGTGTTGACGCCCTGCCCCCCCGGGCCGGACGAGCGGAAGATGTCGATCCGCAGTTCCTTCTCGTCGATGTCGACGTGGTCGGACTGCTCCACCGACGGCGTCACCTCGACGCCCGCGAACGACGTCTGCCGACGGTTCTGGTTGTCGTAGGGACTGATGCGCACGAGCCGGTGCACGCCGTGCTCGCTGCGCAGCGTCCCGTACGCGTACGGCGCCTTGACCTGGAAGGTGGCCGACTTCAGGCCGGCCTCTTCCGCCTCCGAGGTGTCGAAGACCTCGGTCGGGAAGCCGTGCCGCTCGGCCCAGCGCAGATACATCCGCAGCAGCATCGCGGTCCAGTCGGCCGCGTCGACGCCCCCGGCGCCGGCCGACAGCTGGATGATCGCGTCCCGCTCGTCGTACTCACCGGACAGCAGCGTGCGGACCTCCAGCGCGGAGACGTCCCGCCCGAGCCGGGGCAGATCGGCGACCGCTTCGGCGAGCAGATCCTCGTCCCCGAGGTCGATCGCGGCGGCCGCGTCGTCGAGCCGGTTGCGCAGGCCCTCGACCCGGGTCAGGTCGCCGCGCACGGACGACAGCCGCCGGGTCACCGACTGGGCGCGGTCCTGGTCGCTCCACAGGTTCGGGTCGGCCGCCTCGTCTTCCAGCTCAGCGAGCCGACGCCGCAATGCGTCCAGGTCGAGCGCGGTTTCGATTCCGGTCAGCGTCGAGTCGAGACTTTTGATCTCCTCGGAAGGGTCGGCGGCCATGGTCCCCAGCCTACCGGCGATCTGACCCCCCGCCGACGCGCCGGCCCGCCCACCCCCGGCCGGCAAAGTTGCTCTGCTCTAATTAGGTGTGGCCGAACGCAGCAACTTCGATGCGGACGACGACCACCTTGGGCCGCGTCGTCCGGGTCGGCCGTCCCGGACGGCGGTCTACCGCCGTCTGGACGCGGCCGTCGTGCAGCTTCGTCGGGAGTTCGGCGGCCTGCCGGCCCCGGAGGACGCCCAACCGATCTGGGACGACATCTGGATCCGCGACGCGCACCACTCGACCGCGATCGAAGGCAACACCCTCGTCCACCGCCAGGTCGCCGAACTCCTGCACGAGGGCCGGGCGGTGGGAGACAAGGCCCTCGCGGAGTACCTGGAGGTCCAGGGTTACGCGGACGCGGCCCACTGGGTCTACGGTCAGGCCCTCGCGCCCGATCACGCCCCGGCCACCGACCTGGTCACCATCACCGAAGTCCGGCACGCACACTGGATGGCGATGGGACCGGTCTGGGATGTGGCGCCCCACCCCCACGCGACGGACGCGGAGGCGCCGGGCAATTTCCGGGAACACGACATCGCAGCGCTTCCCGGCGGAATGGTCCCGCCCAGTCACGTCCTCGTTCCGGCCCGGGTCCGGGACTGGCTGGACGAGGTGGCGGCCCTGCGCGGCGAGGACGCACCGCACCTGATGGATCGACTGGCGCGGGTGCACGCGGGATTCGAGCAGGTCCACCCGTTTCTCGACGGCAACGGCCGCACGGGTCGACTGCTGCTCAACCTGGTCCTCGGCCGACTTGGTTTTCCGCCCGCGGTCGTCTATCGGCGCGACCGGGAACGGTATCTACGCGCGTTGCGGGCCGCCGACCGCGGCCGGCCCGGTCCCCTCGGTGAGATCATCGCCCGGTCGGTGCTCGACAATCTCTACCGGTTCATCGTCCCGGCGATCGCCGGGCCGACCCAACTCGTGCCGCTCGCCGCTCTCGCGTCCGACGAGGTCAGCGCCATCGCGCTGCGCAACGCGGCGGCCCGGGGCCGTCTGGCCGCGACCCGCGGCGAGGATGGCCAGTGGCGCAGCAGCCGGATCTGGGTCCTCGACTACCTCGAGACCCGCCACCGCCGCTGACCGGACCGGCGGTCGGGGGCGCCCGGCCGGGGCCGGCCCGACAGCACGGGCGTCGGCCGACAATCAAGGCCGGACGGCGGCCTGCGCGTCGGCGGAGGCCCGGACGGTCACCGAACCGATCCCGAACAGGCCGACCAGCGGCAGGTTGACGGTCCGGGACCCGTCCACGTGGACGGTGGTCGGATTGGTGAGGCCGGCCCGCAGGGTGGTGTTGCCGGTCGGGTCGTCCTGGGCCTGGTAGCGGGCCACCGACTGCTCCACGTCGCCGAGCGGCAGGTCGGTGATCGCCCCGGTGGTCTGGTACACGGCCGGCTCGTCGATCTGCTGGGCGGCGGCCAGCGCCGCCCCGTCCGCGGTCGCGGCGAGCCCCCGCCGGGCCAGGTACAGCGCGGACACGTCGACGACCACGACGATCAGCATCAGGGCCAGCATCACGTAGCCGAGCGTGAGGATGAGGATCGTCCCCCCGTCATCGCGACCCTTCAGCTCGGTCCCACCGGCCGGGGCGGCCCCGGTGACGACGGCCGGCTCAGTCACGGCCGGCCCGGTAGGCATCGACAACCACCAGGAACTGCCCGTTCACGGTGACGCTGGCGATGCCGCGCGACAGCACCCGGGCGGCCCCCGGCAGCGGGGCGACGGTCCGGACGCAGACGACGAACCGGGCCCCCGGGGCGAGGGACTCGGCGCCGTCCCCCGGATTGCCGTTCCCGCAGTGCGCGCCGGCCGGCGCGAACCGGAGCTGAGGGGCCTGCGTCACGCCCTGGTCGGACATGGCCAGCGCCGCCGCGACCTGGGCCCGCTGGAGCCCCTCGGCATCACTGTCGGCCGTCGCGTACGCGCGGCCGGCGGCCCGGGCGGCCTGGGTGACCCCGAACGCCGACCGCTGCACGGAGAACACCGACAGCATCAGGTACACGAGCGGGATCAGCAGCAGCACCGACAGGCCGACGAACTCGATCAGCGCCGAGCCGCCGTCGTCCCGGGCCCGGGCGTCCAGCCGCGACCCCCACGCCGACCGCCGCCGCCCCGCCGGGCGGACTGTCACGGCACCTCCCGGACGGCGTGCCCGCGCACGGTCAACCCGACCGTCGGACCGAGCGGCACCAGCACCAGCGGCAGCCGCACGGCACAGGTGACCTCGACCAGCGGTGTGCCGCCCGGGCCGCCCTCGGCCTCGCCGACGCACCGGGTGTCCTGACGACCGGGGATCGTCCGGCGGATCAGGTTCTGGGCGTACGGGCCGCCGTCGGCCGGCGCGACCCCGAGGCTCGCCGCGTGCCGGGCCCCCTCCGCCGCATCCGCGGCCAGGGTGTTGCGCACGTAGAGCACCAGCCCGACCTGGATGACGCCGAGGAAGACGAACAGCAGCAGCGTGCCGACCAGGATGAAGTCGATCACCGCCGAACCGCCGTCCGGCGGGCGGGGGGTGGCGCCCCGGTAACGCCGCACGGGCCGTCAGCCGGAGACCGAGTCGATCGCGTTGGTGAAGACGTCCCGCAGCTTGGGGATGGCCACCGCCATCAGCGCGACCACCAGCGCGGCGGTCATCACCGTGACCATGACCCAGCCGGGAACGTCCCCCCGGTCCCGATCGGCGTCGACCCGCTCACGGAACGTGGCCCACAGACCCGACAGGACAACAAACAAACGCATGGCGAAAAACCCCTTTGCTGGACTACTGGGCGTTGAGGGTCAGGCTGACGAGCGCCGGATAAAAGGCGAACACCACGGTCATCGGGAGGACCAGGAAAACGACGGGCACCATCATCGCGATCTCCTTGCGCCCGCCGGCCTCGAGCAGCTGACGCTTCCCGGCCTCCCGGACGTCGACCGCCTGGGCCCGCAGGACGTCCGCGAGCGGCGTGCCCCGCTCGATCGCGACCGACAGTCCGTCGACGAAGCGGACCAGGGGAACCAGCGTGGTCCGGTCGGCGATGCCGGCCAGGGCATCGACCAGGTTGGCGCCCGCCCGGGCGTCGGCCAGGGCCAGCGACAGCTCCCGGCCCAGCTCTCCGCCGGACAACCGGGTCACCCGCTCCAACGCTCCGATCGGGCTCTCCCCGGCCGCGACGGCCAGCGCCAGGAGCTCCGCGACGGTCGGGAACTCGGTGAGCATGGTTTCCTGGCGGGCCAGGATCGCGCGCGACAGCCACCAGTCCCGGCCGACGATCCCGCCGGCCACCCCGGCCACGACGAGCGCCACGTCGACGATGGCCGGCGGGCCGACCCCGAGCAGGGCGCGGCCGGCCAGCAACGCCGCCCCGATCAGGCCGCCGGTCACCGCGCAGACGACCTGCTGGATCCGGAACTCCTCGATCGACGTCCGGCCGCCGGCCTGCTCGAGCCGGCGCAGCAGCGCCGCCCGGCCCCCGAGGAACCGGTCGAGCCGGCGGGCCGCGTGCCGGATCGAGGGCCGCAGCAGCGCCTCGAACGCGCCGAACGCCCCGGCGCCGAACGCCGGGCCGTCCCCTCCGCCGGCCCGCGCCCCGGCCCGCGGCCGGTCGGCCAGGAGCCGCGACGGCGACGCCGCGTCCCGCAGGTACGGGTCCACCCGGTCGGCGAGCCGGATCCGGCGGGCCTTGGGCGACCGGAACACGACGGTGGCGAGCCCGACGCCCCCCAGCAGGCCGAGCAGCGCGCCCTGGGCCGACGGACTCATCCGACGCCCATCCGGGGGCCCGCTCCGGCGTCCACTCGGGCGTCCACTCCGGCCCGGACCCGGCGTTCCTCGGGAAGGCGACCGATCCGCTTCATCAGCAGGTAGGCCGCGCTGGACACGATTCCGCCGACGACGAGGATCACCACCCCGGTCGGTTGGTCGTAGGCGCGGATCGTGGACGTGCGGGTGGCCAGCAGCAGCAGGACGAGCCAGGGCGCGGCGAGCGCGAGCCGGGCCGCGTTGACCGTCCAGCTCTGGCGGGCCTCCAGCTCCGCGCGGACCCGGGCGTCCTCCCGCAGGAACTGGGACAGCGTGCGCAGCAGCCGGCCGAGATCGGTCCCGCCGACCTCGCGGGCCAGCCGGAGGGACTCGATGATGCGGTCGGCGACCGGGTCGGCCAGATCGTCGGCCAGGCGGTCCAGACAGGTCGAGAAGGAGCCGGTGGCCCGGTAGTCCTCCCCGAAGCGGGCGAAGGCCGGGCGCAACGGCACCGGTCCGCGCACGGTGAGGGAGGCAACCCCCTCGGGAAGGGACATACCGGCCCGGACCGCGCTGCCCAGGTTGTCGACCACGTCGGGCCACAGTTCGCGCAGGTCGTGGGTCCGCTGTCGGGCCCGCCGGACGACGACCGCGCGCGGCCCGAGCGCCGCGAAGACGCCGAACGCCCCGGCCAGCGACCAGGTCGACGAGGCGGCCAGCACGATGGTGGCGACGACGACGCCCACCCCGATGCTGATCGCGATGAGCTGCTCGGGGTTGACCCCCGGGGTGCCCCCCTGGGCCAGCAGCTCGCGGGTCCGCCGGTGCCAGTCGGGTTCGACGCGGCTTTGACGGGGGGGCCGCGGGCGTCCGCTGGCGACGATGAGGAACAGCCCGAGACCGGCCAGCAGCCCGACGAAGATGCCCATCAGCGGTCCGTCAGCTCGGCGAAGAAACGGTCCCCGGTCGCCTGGCCCGGGTTGAGCAGGGTGGGCAGGTCGTACCCGGCCCGGGTGTACCGGTCGGCGTGCGGCGGGTAGCCGTCCGCGCGGACCAGGTCGTCGCCGAACCGGCGGTAGATCTGGGCAACCTCGATGACGTCTCCCTCGGTCCGGCCCGGAACCGCGACGATCTCGGTCACCCGCCGACGGCCGGCCGCTTCCTTGGACAGGTGGACGACGAGGTCGACGCTGGCCGCGACGGTCGGCACGACGAAGTTGTGGCTGACGTTCTCGCCGGCCAGCAGCGGCAGCGTGCACAGCTTGGTGATGGCTTCCCGGGCCGAGTTGGCGTGCAGGCTGCACATCCCGGGCAGGCCCGAGTTCAACGCGATCAGCAGGTCGAGCGCTTCCTCCTGCCGCACCTCGCCGACGATCAGGCGGTCGGGCCGCATCCGCAGCGCCTCTTTGACCAGTCGCCGCAGCCGGATCTCCCCGTTGCCTTCCAGATTGGGCTGGCGGGTCTGCATCGCCACCCAGTCGGGCAGGCCGAGCTTGAGTTCGAAGACCTCCTCGCAGGACACGACCCGTTCCCGGCCCGGGATCGCGGAGGCCAGGCAGTTGAGGAACGTCGTCTTCCCGGCCTGGGTTCCGCC
Organism: Frankia alni; assembly: GCA_026225295.1. Classification (GTDB taxonomy): domain Bacteria; phylum Actinomycetota; class Actinomycetes; order Frankiales; family Frankiaceae; genus JAMFSN01. The sequence continues at coordinate 5,686 of JAMFSN010000054.1, read as the reverse complement.
CGCGACGATGACGTTGAGCCCGGAGGCGACCGATGCCTCCAGGAACCGCGCCGCGTCGGGCGGGATCGTCCCGTAGGCGATCAGCTCGTCCATGCTCGACGCGGACAGCACGAACTTGCGGATGTTCACCGACCAGTGCTGGCGGGTGACATCGGGGATGACGACGTGCAGCCGGGACCCGTCGGGCAGCATCGCGTCGACGAACGGGGTGGACAGGTCGACCCGCCGGCCGGACGACTTCAGCATCCGTTCGACCAGGTCGGCGACCTGGTCGCTGGTCAGGATCGTGTTGGTCAACTCGCTGCGGCCGCGCCGGGCGACGAACACCCGGCCGGGGGCGTTGATCCAGATCTCTTCGATGGTCGGGTCGTCGAGATGTTGCTGGAGCGGCCCGAATCCGGCGACCGCGTCATAAACCATCCGGGCGGTGACCTCGCGGTCGGCGATACCCGGCAGATCGCTCGTGAGCGTGCGTTCCTCGTAATCGGCAATCACCTCGTCGACGAGGTGCCGCACCACCGCCGGGTCGCGACCGGGGTCGATACCGCGCCGACGGACCAGCTCCCGGACCTCACCCTCAACAAGGGTGGTCGCGTCCGTCCAGCTCCCCCGCCCGGCCACACCAACTCCTCGTCTCGCAGGTCAGGCCCGTCGCGGACCCGGCAGCGCCAGGAACGCCCCCGCGCCGCGCCGCCCGCTCGGAGAAACTGCCCGGAGAGGGCGAAACGGCACCGCCACCGGTCGATTCACCGTCGACACCGAACGAAGGGTAGGAACCGCGCCACACTTCATCAAGACCCAGGTCGGGCATAAATCACCAACAATGTAACCACAACACTGTTTCGCTCCCGTTCGGCCTCCATCGTGCTCCCCGCTGCCCGACACGCCGCGCCGGGGTCGCCAATAGCTCGTCTACCCCATCGCCATGACAACTGCGGGTAACCGGAGCTGGGGCGCCGACCACGGTCGGGGTGGCCCGGGCCGGGGCCGATCACCCGCCGTTCGTCGACCGCCCGCCGACGCCCTCCCCACCGCCACCGACGCGCACCCGAGCCGTGCCAATCACCCCAAGGTGCCCGCGGGCCACCCAATAGGCGCGCCCGGATCGGGAACGTCGGAATACCGCAAAGTAACGTGGACGGCTTTTCGGGCTACCCCGGCGTTTGCCGGGACAATGCGGCCACCAATAATTCCGGATGCCTTTCACCCGCGCTCACGCCGCGTGACTTCTGAAGCGCTGACCTGCATTATTACCGCCATGGGGGGCCGGCCCGCCCGGCCACCGGCCTAGCGGCCACATGCCGGACCACGAGTTGCGAGGGCACGGTCGATGGACGAACCGGATACCCCGGGCAGGCCCGATTCCTCGGGCGGCCCGATGTTCCTCGATGTCGCGGACCATGCACCCGTCCCGCTGTTTTCCACCGATGCGGCAGGACGGTACATATCTGTCAACAAACGGTGGTCCGACCTGACCGGAATCTCCGGACCGGACGCTCTGGGGTGGGGCTGGGAACGAGCCCTGCATCCCGATGATCTGGCCGGCGTCGTCGATCGGTGGCGACGCTGCGTGACCACTGGCGAGGACCTGCACATGCGGCTGCGGCTCGTCCGCCCGGACGGCCGGATCGCCCGGGTCCACATGCACGCGGTGGCGGCGCCCGGGCGCCGCGGCCGGACCGGATTCGTCGGCACGCTGGCGCTGCTGCCCGCCGCCGCGTCGCCGGTCACCCGGGGCGGCGTCGTCGACCCGCGGGCGGCCCCCGAGCCCCGCGCGACCGTCGAACCGCGCACGTTCCACGGGTCGGCGACCCAGGATCCCTGCGGCTGCATGTTCACCGAGCTGCGCCGGGTCGAGCAGGGCGGCCGGGAACGCGACGAGCGGTTCACGCTGCTGATCTCCGCCCTGCCGTTCCCGATCCTGGTGGCCGACGGCGACCGCCGCGTCATCGCGGTGAACGAGGCGTTCTGCGACACGTTCGAGTTGTCGGTGGAGCCGGCCGACCTGATCGGCAGCGACTGCACCATGCTGGCCCGACCCATGCCGGGCCTGGTCGACGACCCGGCCGGCTTCGCCAGCCGCCTCGACACGCTGCTGCGGCGGCGGGCCGCGGTGATGCGCGAAGAGGTCATGCTGGCCGACGGGCGGGTCTTCGAGCGCAGCCACATCCCGGTCTCCGAAGGCGGCGCGTACCGCGGCCACCTGTGGATCTACGTCGATGTGACCGAACGGCGGATCCTGGAGGCCGAGACCGAGGGACTCATCGCCGCCGGGATGGTGCCCTACGACGGCCGGCTGGGCGGCCCGACCCCGTCGACCGCCGACGTCCGGGGCGGCCGGGTGGTCCGCCCGGTCGACCCGGAGCCGGTGGTGGCCACCCCCCGCGGTGACGGCCGGGGCGTGACCATGCTGGCCCGTGACCTGCGGGCCCCGCTCGCCTCGGTGGTCAGCTACGTCGGACTGTTGCGCGACGGGGTCGCCGGACCCCTGTCGCCCGACCAGCAGACCCTGATGGCGGTCGTCGCGGCGGGTGCCGACGCCCTGGTGGAGATCGTGTCGGACCGGGTGGCGCTGCCGGCCTACCTCGAGCGCGGAGCCGGGCGCGGCACCCCCGGGGAGCTGGGCCTCGACGAGGATGCCGCGGGGCGGGACCCGCTTCGGGACACCGACCGGTCCGGGCCTTACCGGACCGACGATCTCCGTGCCGACGATCGTCTGTTGGAGTCCGGCGACGGGTTCCCGGAGGATCCCGACGAGGACCACGACGGGTACGAAGGCGGTTACGAACAGCCCGACGGCCCCCCGCGGCCACGGTCGGAAGACCCCGACGCGCGCTGATCCTCACCGGTTGGGTGGGAGACGACCACCAACCATGGGTAGTTAGACGAGTGTGAGCAGTGACGAAAGACTTCCGGGCCGGCCGCGGAACAGTCGGGCGGGCGGCGCGGCAGCCGGCCCCGAGAGGAATCGGGACCGGCGGCGGCCCGCCGCGGGTCACCGGGCCGGGGGTGGTCGAACCGCCCCCCGGGTCCTGGTCACGGGGGCGGGTGGTCCGGCCGCCGTGGCCCTGGTCCGGCGCCTGACCGAGACCGGGAGTGCCGAGGTGGTGGCGGCCGACATCGACCCGCTGGCGGCCGGGTTGTTCCTGGTCCCGGCCGAACGCCGCTTCCTGCTGCCGCCCGGGGACGACCTCGGCTTCGCCGGGGCGGTCGCGTTCCTGTGCACGGTGGCCGGGGTCGACGTGGTGGTGCCGACCGTCGACACCGAGCTGCTCCCGCTGGCCCGGGTACGCGACGATTTCACCCGGTCCGGCGTCCGGCTCCTGCTGGCCTCCGAGGAGACCCTGGCCGTGTGCGCCGACAAGCTGCGCCTGGTGCGCCACTGCGCGGCGGCCGGCATTCCGGTGCCCGCGACCGCCGACGTGGATGGCTCCTTCAAGCCGGACGAGTGGGCCGGGCCACCGCGGGTCGTGAAGCCCCGCGCCGGTTCGGGTAGCCGGGGGGTCCGGCTGCTGCGCGAACCGGACGAACTGCGCCGGCTGCCGCGCTACGCCGGGCTGATGCTGCAGGAATACCTGCCGGGGGCGGAGTACTCGATCGACGTGTTGTCCGACGGCGACGGGGCGGTCCGGGCCGTCGTTCCACGGGAGCGGATGAAGACCGATTCGGGCGTGTCGGTGGCCGGCCGGACCCTGCATGATCCGGAGCTGGAACAGTTCGGCCGCCTGGCCGCCGAAACGATCGGCCTGACCTGGGTGGCCAACGTCCAGTGCCGGCGGGACGTCAACGGCCAGCCCCGGCTGCTGGAGATCAATCCGCGCTTTCCGGGAACGATGCCGCTCACCGTGGCGGCGGGGGTCGACATGCCGGTCCTCGCCCTGGACGGTCTGCTGACCGGCGAGGTGTCGGGGCTGCCCCCCGGTCGGCCCGCCGACGCGCTGCCGTTCGAGGACGTGGCGATGGTCCGCCACTGGGAGGACGTGGTCGTCGCGCTGGATGCGTTCGACGCGGTCCCGGCGGTCGGCGGGGACCCGCGGGCCGCGGCCGGGTCGAACGGGTCCGAACCGGCCGCGTCGAACGGGTCGAACGGGGAGCCGGATGCCGGGTCGAACGGCGGCCGGACGGGTGACCGCGACGGGGTCCGGGCCGGTGGCCGGCGATGACGGGCCCCGACCCGCATCAGGATGTCCACGTCCACACCACGTTCTCCGACGACGCGCTCTCCAGCCCGGCGGCCTGTGTGATCGCCGCCGCGGAGGCCGGCCTGCGCGAGATCTGCCTGACCGACCACGTCCGGCGCGACACCACCTGGGTGCCGGCTCTGGTCGAGACGGTCGACCAGGTCCGTCCCCCCCGTGACCTGGCCGTCTACACCGGCGTCGAGACGAAGGTGTGGGACGCCTCGGGCCGGCTCGACCTGCCCGACGATCTTCCCCACCTGGACCGGATCCTGGTCGCGGACCACCGCTTCCCGGCCCCCGGCGGACCGTGCGACCCGGCGGCCATCGCCGAGGATCTGTGGAGCGGACGGGTGACGGCCGACGAGGTCGTCGCCCTGCTGATGTCGGCGACCGCCGCCGGGATCGCCGCCGCCGCGCCCCGGTGCGAGCGGCCGGTCATCGCCCATCTGTTCAGCATTCTGCCCAAACTCGGGCTGTCCGAGGACGACGTCGATCCGCTGCTCGTCGACGAACTGGCTGCCCAGGCCGCCCGGACCGGCGCGATCCTCGACGTCAACGAGAAGTGGAGCTGCCCGTCGCCGGGCGTCGTGGCCCGTTTTCTCGCCGCCGGCGCCGAGGTGGCACCTGGTTCGGATGCCCACGCCGCGCAGGAGGTGGGCCATCATCCCGGCGCGGAACTCACCATCGCCCGGGCCCGGGAGCTGGTGGTGGTCGCCGATTCGGTCAGCTGACCACGCGGGTCCCGCGGGCGCGGCCCGGGACCGTCAGCCGTACTTGCGCGTGTGCAGGTGACGGGCCTGGCTGATCCAGTCCGCGATGCTGATCGAGCCGGTCGTCTCCAGCTCGTCGAGGATGGTCTCGTCCTTGTCCGGGTCGAGCGAGGCCATCTGCTCGAACGTCGTGATGCCCTGGTCGCGGAGTCGACCTTCGATGATCGGACCGATCCCGACAATTTCCCGGAGGTTGTCGGCGCGGGACCGGGACCGGCCGGCCGGCCGGCCGCCGGCCGGGATCTCGTCGAAGGGCGGAACGTGAGCCGTCTGGCGGGCCGGACCGTCATCATCGGTCCGGGCCGGACGGGCGTCATCGGTCCGGCGGGCCGGACGGGCGTCATCGGTCGGGGCACCCCGAACCGTCCCGTTCGTCCCACCGGGACCGTGCCCGTTCGGGCCGCCGGCCGGGACGATGGCGGTCACGGGTCGGGCACCGTTGGTGCTGCCGTTCCCGTTCCCGTTCCCGCCCTTCCCGTACCCGGTCCGGTGCGCCGGATCGGCGGCGGTGACCCGCGCCGGCCCGTCGCCCGGCCGGGCCATGACCGCCGGCCCGGTCGTCAGGAACGTCTGATCCCAGCTCAAGCCGCCGGGTGGTGCTACGAACGCGCGCTCCGGGGGGCGCCCCGCCGACCCGGACGGCTCATCGCCGCCGGCCGGTCCGCGTCCGCCGGCCGCCGGATCGATCCGGTCGACATCAATGTCGTAGCTGCCGGCCTCGTACTGGCCGGCCTC
>JAMFSN010000363.1 GCA_026225295.1 Frankia alni | reverse complement strand
TCGACCATCCTGGACACCGTCATCGTGACTCCCGGCCGGGGCCTACCCGTAGAGGACCGGATGACCGTGCACTGGAAAGAACAACACGCCTAACCACCAGCTACACGACCCCGTCGGGAGCATCGCCCCCCGTCGGGGCCGCCGGAGACAGCACCGTCACGATCACCGCGACCGTGGTCACGGACGGCGCCGGGGCCCGCGCGAGCGCATCCGCAATCCACCGTTCCGTCCGCTCCTCCGGGCACAGGCCGGCCCACCCGCCCACCCCCTCCGGGGACCCAGCCCGCTCACCGCCGGCCGCATCCTCGACCTCCGGCGGGTCACCGCTACCGCCAAAAGCAACATCAGGCGGATCGGGGCTCATGTCTTGCCGGTCGGCAGCGGGGCCGGTCACCGGGCGCCGCCGGGCGTGGGCGGGTAGCCGCGTCCGGCGTACCGCCAGTCGGTCACGGTGACGGTGGCACCGTCCGAGAGCGGACGGCCCCACACATCGGCCGGGTCCTCCCCGCCCCGGGGGGTCCGGGCCCACGCCGCCCGTTCCGCGCGCAGCGCGCCGAACGTCGTCGAGTAGCCCTGTGTTTTGGCGACCCAGTGGCCACCGTAGCCGTAGCTGTGGGCCCAGCGGGCCAGCCCGCACCGCCCACCAAGTCGTACAGCACCACCAGCCCGGCCCGCACCGTCGGGTGTCGTAGCGGTACCGCCCCGGCGAGCCGGAGCGCTACCCGGCCGGGGGGTGCGTCCGGCGGCCCGGTCCACCGCCGGCCCGAGGACCGGATCGTGCCCGAGCGTCCACGCCGTAAAGGCGAGGCGTTCCGGATGCGGCCGGAGACCGAGGCGCCGCAGGTGTCCGACCGACCGGATCGGCCGGTCGAGCAGGCCGCCCCCGTCGACGCTTTTCGTCAGGTATTTCGCGAGGTAGTTCCCCAGCCGGTCCACCGCGTCCGACCGGACCACCGACACATCCAGCAGCCCGCCCCACCGCACGACCCCGTCCAACGTGTCCGGTTCCTCACCGGACAGCTCCCGCTGCCCGGTCAGCAGCAGCGGGCAAGCCACCGCGGATTCGGTCACGTCGGCCCGGACGGCCCCGGCCAACAGCTCCCCGTCGGCCCACGGCGGGGGCGGGTCACCGGGCCCACCGGCCCCATCCAGCCGGATCACGGTATGGACATGGACCAGGCCCCGGGCCTGCATCTCCACCACCCGCACCGACGCCACCCGCACGGCTGCCCGCGCCTGCCGCAACGACAGACCGACCGCGCCGGCGAGATGGCGGATCACGGCCCGGCGGGTCTGCGACCACAGCCGGGAGACCAGCGCGTTCCACACGACCGCGCCCAAGTAGTCGAAGCACTCCGGGCAGATCGGCTCACCGAGTTGCGCATCGTCCGGGGCGTGGCGCAGGTGGCAGCCCGCCGGCCGCCCGTGGGGGCAGATTCCCCGCCGGGGGTGACAGGCCCGCGCCGGGCCGCCGTCCGGTCGCAGCCGCTGGGAGTGGACCGGGCCGAACGACGGCGCCGTCAACGTCACGAACAACGCCGGATGCCCCACCACCCCGCCGGGGACGGTCCGCCCGCCGACCAGCCCGGCCAGCACCAGGGTTCGCGCGTCGCCCTTGTAGAGCGCCGAACACGCCGGACACGCGGTGGCCCGCCGGTTGCGGCACCCGACATGCAGCACCCCGTCCGGCAAGCTGGAGCTGTCGAACGTGCGGCGCATCTCACCCGTACCGACGTCGACCTGATCGACATGGCCGGCCAGGCGGACCGGCCGGGCGCACCGCTCCCGACCACCCGACCCGGAACCCGCGCCCGAACCCGACCGGGGACCGGTGCTGGGGTCCGGGTTGGGGTTGATGGTGGGGACCCACCCGCCGCTCACCGCCCCCACCCGGCCAGGTCCCCGAGGTCGGCCAGGTGGCGGATCTCCGTGTCGGTGACGAACGCCGCCCGGACTTTCACCGGGGTCGGATCGCCGTCGGTCAGGACATAGCCGACCCCCGGCAGCCCGGCCGGAATGAGGTCCGCGTGGGCGCCCCGGTCCCGGGCCCCCGACCCGAGCACCAGATCCACCTGTCCCGGTTCGGTCATCCGCAGGACGACCCGGACCGGGAACAGGTCCCGCAACGGCAACACCTCCTTACGGGGGTCCTGGACCGCCCCGACCACCACCACGCCCGGCGCCCGGCCCTGGGACAGCAGCACCGCCAACGCCGCCGCAAGACGCCGCTTGAGCGCCGGATCGGTCACGTAGGCGGTCAGGGACGCGATCTCGTCGATCACGACGACGATCAGCGGCTCAGCGGGAGTCGGGACATGGGTCCGATCGACCCCCGACAACCGGTCCGCCCGGCCCCGCATCTGCTCGACCGCGTCGTCCAACAGATCGGCGATGTCTTCGACGTCGACCGCGAGCCGGGCGAACACCCCCGCCCCGAACGACAGTTCCATCCGTTTCGGATCGACCGCCCAGACCCGCACCAACCCCGCCGCCATAGCCGGGGTCAGCGCGCGGATCGTTGACCACAGCACCGAGCCCTTCCCGGCCCCGGTCGCCCCCGCGACCAGCACATGAACACCGCGTAGGGGCAACAGCCACGGGTCGCCGTCCTCCCGGACCCCCACGACCAACCGGTCCAACCCACCCACCAGGCCGGCGAGGTCGGCCGCGCCCACCGGGCCGCCGCCCAGGCTGCCGCCGGCCGGGCCGGGCAGGGGGGCGGGAGTGACGAGCCGGTCCAACGTCTCCCGGTACACGACCAGGACCCGGACCCGGCCCACATCGGCCGGATCCGACACCACCGAGACCGACCGGACGCGCATCGTCGCGGCGAGCCGCTCAGATGCCCGCCGGAGATCCTCAGGTTCCTGACCCGGCAACAGGCGGACCGTCAACACCACCCCAGCCGACACCGCCCGCACCGACCTGACGGGGGGTGTGCGGGCCATCCAGCCGACCAGCTCCGCCGCCCGGCACGCCCGCGCCCACGACCGCCGGACCCGCCCCGCGTGAAACCAACCCAGCACCGGACGGCGGGTCCGGGGCACCCCGAGCAGCACCGCGCAGACCACCGCCACCACCAGCGGCCCGTGCCCGTCCGACAGCCGGCCCGCGACCCGCAACGCCACCCACAGGCCGGCCAGACCGGTCAGTTCCCGGCGCCACTGCCACACCCGCCGGACCGCCAGCCGGGCCAGCACCTCCGGCACCGACGGCCGCAACGAGAGCAGCATCCGCCCCCGCGCCCCCGACCGAATACGCAAAACCCGCACCACACACCCACCCTTCATCAATATGTTTGCTTGACAGCAAGTCGAATGGCCGCACACCTCCCCGGCCGCCTACCGGCGGAATGAAAAAAGGGGGGGGTGCGGAATAGTGGGGGGTCGGCGCGTCCCACCGAATAAATCCGGTCAGACGCACCGACCCCGCATCACAGCCACCAGTGCGGTTCCGGGCCGGGAAAATCCCGGCCCGCCGGTCAGCTCGGGTTAGGCCGAGCCGCCGGAGCCGGCCCGGTCGGCTTCACCGCGTCGGCGGGCCTCACCATGTCGGCGGGCTTCACCATATCGGCGGAAAAGGCGACGCCGTGCCGGCCCCCCATCTCCCACGACCGGCCCCGCAGCCCGGTAATCGTCACCGGAGTACCAGGCGATATCCGCCGGTCCACCTCACCCGCGACCCGGACCCGGACCACCGACGCCGGCCCGCCATCCAACGGGCCGAACGCGATCTCCACATCGGTCAACAACACCCCGTCCGCGTTCTTACGCGGAGACCCGTCCAAATCCAACGCCGGACCCGGCGCCTTCATCACCAGCATCAGACCGAACGCGGCCACATCCACCGGAATTGTTCGCACCACACACCATCCCTGTATCCCTGCCGCACCACGCGGCATTCCCGTCTGCCTGGCCTTCCCTGCCGTGACTCGCAGCCCGGCCGGTGGTGGCCCGCGCGCCCGACCCGGCCACCAGACCCGACCGGAACCCGCGTGCTGGCTGCTCACACGTCCGCCCGACCGGACCCGGGCACCGTCACCGAAGGGACCGGAGCCGGTCCGGGGTCGGGAAGCGTCCACCGACTCACCGCAATCCCCACCACGAGGAACAACAGAAACCAGGCCGTCAACCCGGCGACCAGAAGCCAGCTCGGAACCCGGATACGGAGACGGCGGTTCATCCCCAGAACCAGACGTAAAAGCACACCGCCGCTACCATCGCGAAGACCGCCAGCACGGCCGGTATCCACGGCACCACATACACGGTGAGCAGCCACGCCGTCGACATCACCGTCAGGAACGCCACCCCGCTCGTAGCCACCACCCGCAGCATTTTCACGGCCCACGTTTTCGGTGGGCGCCTCATCGCCGCCGGCCCCGCCGCGACGGGAGGAACAGCCACACGACAGCCAGGCCCACCAACACCAACGACTCCACCGGGGTGTCCGCGAAGAAATGGAACAGAAGGTAGCCGAGCGCCGCGAGACAGAAGGCGTAGAACGCCCACAACCACAGCCGCAGACCCAGCCGGATCACCGAACGAATGTCGATAAAGAAACGCATCGGGCGGCCCTTCACCAGAGCGGGATACACACCCGGGCTGATGGTCCGGGTGGGTCACCCGCCGGTCAGCCGGTGACGGAACCCACCCTCACCGGAAACGGTGGGCGGAAACTATCCACAGTTCTGGGCAACACCCGGCAGAACCGGGCGAGCAATGGGCAGCACGCATTCTTCGGCCGCCCGGTGGAATCCCGGCCGGCGGGTACCGGGCGCGCAGTGGGCGCCCACCGGGCACCGGTTATCCACAGGCCGCGAAAGTTCCGTGCACGGCCGTGTTCGACCGGCTACCGTCGGCCCCGACACGCTCCGTATCGGTACGAACCCCCAGAGATCGTCCTGCCCCCATCGACCGTGGCGAGGTACCCCGATGCCCACCAAAACCAGCCCACCGGCCAGCCCGAACACCCCACCCGACAGCGTCGACGCGATCGCCGCCGCGATCCGGCCGCTGTACCGGCACGGCGCGCAGCCGTTGGCGTTGCGCCTGCACGGCCACGCCCTGCTCGACCTGCTCACCGACCCCACCGAGCTGCTCTACCTCCGGGCGCAGCGCGCGAGCCTCATCCTCAGCGGCGCGATCGGTCGGCTCGACCCAACCGACGCCGACGCCCTCAACCTGCTACTGCACTTGCGGCCGGATCACGCCCGGCGCAAACCGCCACTGTTGGACAACCGCCGCCGGGTCGTCGCCGGCCTCTACGGCGTGCACCCCGAAACGTTCCGCCGGCACCACGAAGCCGCCCTGACCCAAGCGTTAGCGCTGCAACTCGCCCCCCGGGCTACCCGTCGCGGACCCACGCGCTCTCGTCACCGGACGGTACCGGTACAGCCCGGACCGATCCTGCTCAACGCCCCGAACGCCCCCCGCCACCTGGGACCCACCGACGACGGGCACGGCGCCCCCACCGACCCCCCGCCGCCGTGGCCACCAGCTCCCGGGGGCTGACGCCGTCCCGACCGGCAGCGCTCCCAACCAGGGCCCGCCCTACCGACCGGGCCCCCACCGCCGCGTAGCTGGAGATATCACCGTGCCCAATGACCGAACACGACCCGGTCTGCCCCCACCAAGCCGGCGCCCGACCCCTTACACCATCGCCGCACCGGGCACCGGATATGCGGTCGCGGGACGGTACGAGCTGGTCAACGTGCTCGGCGCGGGAGCCGCCGGCCGGGTCTGGCGGGCCTACGACACCACCCTCAACGCCCTGGTCGCCGTCAAAGAAATCTTCATCCCCCACGGCCTGCCCGAACGCGAACGCCGACGGCGGATCACCGCCACCATCCGGGAAGCCCGCGCCGCCGCCGCCCTACGCGGCAACCGCCACGTCGTCACCGTCTACGACGCCGTCACCGACCACGACCGGCCCTGGATCGTCATGGAACACGTCCCCTGCCACTCCCTAGGCCAGATCATCGCCGCCACCGGACACCCCTACCCACCGATCAAGTTCTCCGGGTCGCCGCCGCCATCGTCGACGCCCTGTCCGCCGCGCACCGCGCCGGTCTGCTCCACCGCGACGTTGCCCCCGGCAACATCCTGCTCGCCGACGACGGCCGGGCTCTGCTCACCGATTTCGGGCTCACCCGACCCATCACGGTGCCGATCTCCACCGGCGGCACCAACCCCGGCACCCCGCTCTACCTCGCCCCCGAACGCCACGACGGACACGCCGCCACCCCCGCCGGAGACCTCTACGCGCTAGGCGCCGCCCTCTACTACGCCGCCACCGGCCAATCCCCACCCGACCCCAACGACGTCCTCGCCGCCCCACCCATCCCCGAACACCTCGCCGTCCTCGCCCCGCTCCTGTCCGGGCTGCTCGACTTCAACCCCACCGACCGAGCCGACGCCCGGACCGCCCGCACCCTCATCCGGGCCGCCACCCGGCCAACCCAGGCCCGACTACGACCCGCGATCCTCGCCGGAACCCTCATCCCGCTCGCCGCGATCCTCGCCCTCCTGGCAGCGCTCTACGTCCACAGCCAACCCACCGCCGCAGCCGCCACCCGGCGCGCGACCGCCAGCAGCGGACCCCGGCTCCCCACACCCGCCACTCCCACCGGCCTTGTGCTCGCGGGACCGCCGAGTCAGGCCACCGCCCACGCCACCGCGACCAGCCGACCCGGTATCCCACTACCCCGCACCTACGACGGAACCTGGACCGGGACCATCACCCAAGGCGACACCACCACGCCAGTCACCGCCCGCATCACCGGCGGCACCACCGGCCATGTCGTCGGCACCACCACCGACCCGACGCTGAAATGCACCGCGACCATCACCCTCACCCACCTCACCCCCACCGCCGCGACCGCCACCGAAACCCTGACCGCCAACGCCGGACTATGCGCCGCCACCGTCATCACCCTGACCCCCCAGCCCGGCGGCACCCTCGCCTACAGCTACCCCGCCGGCCCCCTCACGTCCGCCGGACACGCCACCCTGCGCCGCGCCCGATCGGTCCCGGCCACACCGACCACCCCAGCGCCGGCCCCGTCGGGACGTAGCGCCTGACCGGGCCCGGTCCGCTGCCCCGCACCCCGGGGGGTTGAGGTGACGGGGCAGCGGAGATCACGTCCTGGCCGCTCAGACGGTCAGGTGGTCGAACTCGCCCGCCTGGACGCCCCGAAGAAACGCGCCGAGCCGGGCCTTATCGGTCGCGATCAGTTCCGTCGGCCGGTCGGACTCCCGAAGCAGGATCTGCCCGCCCGGTCCCGCGCTGATTTCCAGGCACATCCCGCCCGAGCCGTTGGAGAAGCTGCTCTTCTGCCACGTCAGCTCGCTGACCTCATCGACGGTCAGCGGCACACGGGCGTTCTCGGTTTTCGGCATGACGGTTCCTTCCTTCC
>JAMFSN010000053.1 GCA_026225295.1 Frankia alni | reverse complement strand
TCAGGCGGCGTGGGGTCCGTGCTCGTGGAACGCGGCGCCGACCTGGTCGGCGAGCGCGGTGGCGACGAGCCGCTGCTCGAGGCTGGGCCGCGCCTCGGGCGCGGCGGTGAACAGAAACCGTCCCGCGAGTCGGCCCCCGCTCTCGACAATCAGTTCGATGTCCTCGTCCGCGGGCAGACCGGCCCGGTCGACCTCCACGACGGTCTTGTCCCGGACCACGCTGCCGTCGTGCTGGAGCCGCAGCGGTCGGCCCACTCCCGCGACACCGGTCTGGAACCGACAGTGGTCCAGCGTCAGGAGCTGGGTGAGTTGGTCGGAGACCTCGGCGGTCAGCGTCCGGGGGGACGTGCCGGTCGCGACCGCGTTGGCGGCGGCTCGGATCCCGGCCAGGTAGCCCGCCTGCTCGAGGGCGAGCGCGTGCTGGCGACGGCCCCACCAGGCCAGTTCCGTGACGCTTATCCCCACGGCCAGCAGGAGCACGGTTGTTTCGATATCGGTGTGGTCGGTGATGGAGAACCGCTCGTAGGGCCGGGTGAGGAAGAAGTCGAACGGAAGCCCCGACACACCGTCAACCCGAGTCCGTAACGGCGCGGCTGCGCGACCGCACCGGGTCCGGGCCGGCATCGACTGCTGACGCGGCGTAAGGCACGGCCGGTGCCGCCTGGTCAGGGGCGGTGGTGCGTGGTATCGGGGTGGTACCCGGGGCAGACTGGCGGTTATGACGCGTGGGAAGTTTCGGATCTACCTGGGAGCGGCGCCGGGGGTGGGCAAGACCTACGACATGCTGTGTGAGGCGCATCGGCGTAAGGGTCGCGGTACGGACGTGGTTGTCGGTTTCGTGGAGACGCACGGTCGGCCACGGACGGCCCAGCTCGTGGAAGGTCTGGAGATCATCCCGCGGCGTACGGTCATCTACCGCGACGCCGAATTCACGGAAATGGACCTTGATGCGATCCTGGCCCGTCATCCCGCGGTCGCGGTCGTGGACGAGTTGCCGCATACGAATGTGCCGGGTTGCCGGAACGAGAAGCGCTGGGCTGACATCGAGGAGTTGCTCGACGCGGGGATAGACGTCCTGTCGACGGTGAATATCCAGCATCTGGAGTCGCTGAACGACGTTGTGGAAACTATCACTCGTGTGCCGCAGCGGGAGACCGTGCCGGACGCGGTGGTACGAGCGGCCGACCAGGTGGAACTGGTCGACATGGCGCCGGAGGCATTGCGTAGGCGGATGGCGCACGGCAATGTCTACGCCGCCGACAAGGTCGACGCCGCGTTGAGCAACTACTTCCGGATGGGTAACCTCACCGCTCTGCGTGAACTGGCCTTGTTGTGGCTCGCGGACAAGGTCGAGGAACAACTCGACCGTTATCGGGCCGACCATGGGATTTCGCGCGTGTGGGAGACCCGGGAGCGGGTCGTGGTCGCACTGACCGGTGGGCCGGAAGGGACGACGCTGATCCGGCGGGCGGCCCGGATCGCGGACCGCGCCCGGGGCGCCGACCTCCTCGCGGTCCACGTCACCCGCTCTGACGGCCTGACCGGCGCGTCCGCGGCACATCTGGCTGATCAGCGGGCGTTGGTGGAGAGACTGGGTGGTTCGTATCATCAGGTGGTCGGCGACGACGTCCCGACCGCCCTGCTGGAGTTCGCCCGCGCGGAGAACACGACCCAGTTGGTCCTCGGCGCGAGTCGCCGCGGTCGGGTGGCCCACATGCTTGACCCGGGCATCGGGGTCACGACGACCAAGCTCTCGGGCCCGATCGACGTCCACCTGGTCACCCACGAGCATGCCGGGCAGGGCCGGCGGATTCCGCGACCGAAGCAGGGCCTGGCCGTCTACCGCCGGCTGCTCGGGTTCCTTACCGCTGTGGTGCTTCTGCCGCTGCTGACGCTTGCGTTGACGTCGTCGCAGCCCGATCTCAACCTGACCAGCGACATGCTGATCTTTCTGGTCGTGGTCGTCGCGGTGGCTCTGGTCGGAGGGTTGGTGCCCGCGTTGGTAGCGGCGGTCGCCGGGTCGCTCCTGCTGAACTATTATTTCGTTCCGCCGCTGCACCGCTTCTCGATTGCTGATGGAAACAACATCCTGGCGTTGGTGGTGTTCGCGGTCGTCGCGGTGATGGTGAGCAGTGTGGTTGATCTCGCGGCCCGACGAACGGTGCAGGCGGCCCGCGCATCGGCGGAAGCGGAGACGCTGTCGACGCTGGCCGGCAGCGTCGTGCGGGGTCAGCCGGCGCTCCCGGCGTTGTTGGAGCGGGTCCGGGAAACCTTTGGGATGTCCTCGGTGGCACTGCTGGAACGCGGACCCGCGGATCTGCCGGCCGACGCGGCGTCGGACGTCGGAGTGGACGGTCGGGTCTGGCGTGTCGCCGGCTGTGTCGGGGCCGATCCCTGCCGGCGGCCGGAGGACGGCGATACCGAGGTGCCGGTCGGGGAGGACCTCGCGCTGGTGCTGCGTGGCCGCACCTTGCCCGCTGCCGACCACCGGGTGTTGGCGGCGTTCGCCGCGCAGGCGGCGGCGGCGCTCGAACAACGCCGGCTGACCGCGGTGGCGGCCGAGGTCGAGCCGCTCGCGGAGGCGGACCGCACCCGCACCGCGCTGCTGGCCGCGGTGAGCCACGATCTCCGTAGTCCCCTCGCCTCGGCCACGGCGGCGGTAGCCAGCCTGGAGAGTCCAGACGTCGCGTTGAGCGAGGACGAGCGGGGCGAACTACTCACGACCGCCCGGGAGTCGCTGGAGCGGCTGACCCGTCTGGTGGAGAATCTGCTCGACATGAGCCGGTTGCAGGCCGGGCGACTGTCCGTCTTCGCGTCGGCGATCGGTGTCGAGGACGTGATCCCGGCGGTCCTGAACGATCTCGACGCGGGGACACCTCCGGTGACGGTGAAGATCCCTCGTGATCTTCCGGATGTCTACGCCGACCCGGTGCTGCTGGAACGCGTCATCGCGAACCTGGTGTCCAACGCGGTCCGGCATTCGCCGCCGGGAACACCACCGCTGATCACCGCCAGCGCCCTGGGTAACCGGGCGGAGATACGGGTCGCCGACCGTGGGCCGGGACTGCTCGCGGAGCGACGCGAGCAGGTCTTCAGGCCGTTTCAGCGGCTCGACGACAGCGACAACACGAACGGCATCGGTCTGGGTCTCGCGCTCTCACGTGGCTTGACCGAGGCGATGGGCGGGACGCTGACCCCCGAGGACACTCCGGGCGGCGGCCTCACGATGGTGGTCTCCCTGCCCGTCGCGACCCGGTCATCGGACACTGACGGCTCGATGGTCGATCAAGGGACACCGTCGCGTGCGCCGGGCCCGCACTCGGGGCCGGCTGCTCCGCGAACCTGAGCAGACCTGGAGCACTTTGATCGCGCGGTTGACGAATTCCGGCTGAACGCGTCAAAAAGGCGTCAACGTCTGTGGACGACTCGCGTAGCGACCTCGATACTGACGTCGCCGCCCTACCAGCGGCGGTGACAACGGTCGATTCGGGGGTGCTCGAGAAAGGTGTCTACCCTGTCGCGGAGCGTTGACACGCCCGCGTTTATCGCGCTTCCCGGCGGCGCCGCGATCGCGTTCTTCCTCACGGCCGTATGTGGGCCGGGCCACGTCGTCCCCGCGCTTGTTCTGGTTTCGGTTGTGGTGTTCGGACTGGGTTGCCTGTCGACTCTGTCCGCCGCTTTAGGAATTGCCGGGATCGGCTGGTCGCTCCTGATCGGCTTCGTCGTGGTCGGGCGTGGGCAGTTGCGCTTCCACTGGCCGGCAGACGGGCTACGTCTCGCGATTCTGGTCGGCGTCGCCGGTTCCGGACGGTTGGCCCGAGCCATCGCGCAGTTTGTCGGGAACCGGCGTCGCCAGACCGTCTCAGATCCCTACCCGAGTAGGGTGGGGCCATTTCCCACGTCGTTTCAGCGATAGCTGTCAGCGGGACGATTATTTACCTAGAAGTCAGGAGTTTCAGCGGTGCGTGATGTTGTTTTTGTGTTGCTCACCCTCGCGTTGTTTGGGGTGTTGGGTGTGGTGTTGAAGGCGGTGGAGAGGCTGTGAACGCGGAGAATATCGCGGGTCTGGTCCTGGCTGTCGGTTTGACGGTTTTCCTGGTGGTGGCGCTTCTGTTCCCGGAGCGTTTTTAGATGAGTGGGACGACCGCGGGCGTCATTTTTATCGTGACGATGGTCGCGGCGTTGGCGGTGACGCATCGGCCGTTGGGTGACTATATG
>JAMFSN010000362.1 GCA_026225295.1 Frankia alni | reverse complement strand
CGGCCCGCGCTGACCTGCTGACGGCGGCCCAGGTGACCACGCGGATGGTCGGGGAACCGGCCTACCAGGCACTGCGCCAGGTGGACATGATGGCGAACTGGACGGCAACCCTGCTGCCCGAGCTGGCCCGCGCAGCGGGGTTCCGGGTCATCCGGCTCCCCGGCAACGAGGACTCCTTCCACAACCTGGTCCGGGTGACCGGCGGTGAGCTGACCGCGGACGACTTGCGGGACCAGGCGGCGGCCGCGCTGGCCGACGAGGGCCGGGCCGCCCTGGCCGCCCAGCTGCGGGCGGGACGGTGGCCCTGGGATTGGCGCGACCAGCAGCTGATCCTTGATATCGCGGCCCGGCTGGCGGGGCCGTTCACGGTGCTGACCCCGTGGGAGGAGGGAGGTCAGGCCCAGTACGGGGATCAGGGCCAAGCTAGGGAAGGAACGAGTGGTCGCCCGCTGGTGCTGTCACCGTTCGGCCTCTGGGCGGCTGTCGAACAGGAGTGGCTCGGCAACGATCCTGAGCCGGTCCCCGCAAGCGAGGCCGAGCCGGGCGAAGGGCCGGGCCTGGACTTCGTTCGCGGGACCCTGGTCGAGGACTTCGAGGGCCTGTTCAACCAGCTACGCGCGAGCACCGCCGACGCGGACGACGAGGCGGGCCAGGACCTGGCGGCGTTCGTGGTCGGCTTCGCCCAGTTGTTCCTGCACACAGCGGAGCAGGAAGCGACACCGCGGCGTAACGCACTGCTGCACGCCTACCTGAGGCTTTTCAGGCAGTTCGACGCTCACCGGGCGCTCCGCCAGGCGGAGGGCGCCGGTCTCCCCGCCGAGCTCGGCTTGGCCCGCCCGGAGTTCCCCGGGGCTGAGGGGGGAGACGGAGGCGGCGAGAGCCCCGAGGGCTCGGTCACGTTGGAGCACCAGTCCGAACCCGATGAGGACACGGGCGCCGACGAGCCGGGCGCCGCGGCGGCTGCGCGCTCGATCGTGCGGCAGCTCAATGACCACCGCCGGCATCCGGCCGGGGGCAGGCTCACCAAGCGGCCACCGCTGTCGAAGGAACTGGCGGAGAAACTTACCGGTCGGATCACCAACGCGCTGACGTCGGGCGACTTCGCGGAGTTCCCCGTCGGGGCGCACGGCGCGGTGGTGCGCGTCCGGTTCGGGCCGCCCCCGGCGGCCCCGGACGACGGGTCCCGCGTCGGGATCGAGGCCACGCTGTACACCGCTGACCGGGCGACCAGGACCGTGCGGGCCAGCGCCCGGGCCACCGGGCCGGTCCCGGCCCGGCTCGCGGAGCCGGGCCCGGCCGGCGGCGTGCGGCTGCCCGTGCGCGACCAGCGGGCGGTGGCGCCCGCCGACTACACGGTGACCTTCCTCGACCCCGAGAAGCTGAAGGCACAACTGATCCCGGCCATACTTAGGAGGGGAGTGCCGGGCAAAGAGGCCGTAGCGATCGCTGACTCCCTGATGCGTCAGGGACTCGACACCTCGGCGCTCGTGCGCCGCTATGGCGCTGTCGGCGACGGCTGGAAGGCGCGCGCCTACCTGCGCCGCCAGGCGAACGCCGGCGAGCCGGTGCGGGCTGACGACGAGCTGCCGGACTCGGCCGGCGACGGGCAATCCGTCGGCTGGCTGGAGACGCGAGCCTCGCTGGCCGCGGTCTGGGTGGCCGACGACCCGCCCGGGCCAGGCGCCGCCGCCGACCGCGCGGATGGCGATGGCGGCCGCCGTTACCACGCGGAGGTCACCATCGAAGCCGAGCTCCACCTGGAGGGCACGGCCGAAAGACCCGGCACCCGGACGGCTGAGTTCACCGCCACCGTTCCCGTTCAGCTGGAGGTTGCCGATGACCGCCTCCGGCAGTTCACTGCCGTCCTGCGTGCGCAGGCCGCCGCCCCTCGGCCCGGCACGCCGAACAAGCTGCGCAGCCCCCGTGCCTGGCCAGAAATGCGCGGCGCGGCCGCGCGAGCGCCGCTTTTCCCGGCCCGGAGGAAGTGGAACCTCCGCCCCGCCACCGAGCGGTGGGACCTCGGCCGGCTGCTCGCCCGGACCGCCAGCCGGCAAGGCCTGACGGTGCTCCGCGTCCCGGACGGCTCGCCCGCTGACCTGCTCGACCTGCTGACTGATCAGCCGGGGCGGGAGCAGAGCGTCCGAATGCGGGAGATCACCCGCCTGCAAGCGGACGGCAAGCTGCGCATCTTCGCCGCGAACGCGGCCGGCGGCGGCCGGCGGCAGCTGCTGGTCGAGCGGGTCCCGGGCCCGGAAGAGCGCTATCAGGTCGTCGACGCGAGCGAGGACGTGAACCTGGCCGCCGCCGCGCGCGGCTACGCTCTGACCGCCGGCGGGCAGATCAGCTACGGCTGGACCTCGGCCCACGCCGAGAGCAACCCGGCCGACGCCGAGAGCAACCCGGCCGACAGGCCACGGTCGCCGCTCGGGGAGCAGGCCCAGAAACAGCTCGATCCCGGCAAGCGCGTTCGCAGGCGAGCCCGTTCCGGCGTCATCCCGATCCCCGGTGCGCGCCAATGGTCAAGGCGGCCCGGCAGCGACACGCCGGGACCGCCTCCCGGCCCGCGTCCCACCCGGCCCGCCGAGGAAAAATTGCCGCCGATCTCCTTCGACGTGGCCGGTCTCGCCGGCCAGGTTGCTATCGGCGCCGATCCCACCCAGCGTCTGCAGGCCATCGCCAAGACCGTGGAGCAGATCGTCGGTGAGCTCGCCGGCAAGCGCGCCCGCCCCGATAAGTCGCTGCTCCTCGACGGCCCCTATCTAGATGACGGCTTGCAGCTCGCGCACGCGGCCGCCACGGCCACCGGCCGGACGGTGTGGTCGCGGGGCGAACCGGTCGGCGGCGCGGAGAGCTGGTTCCGGGTCGAGCCGGTCACCCTCGACCTGGGCCTCGCCTCGCGGCGCGGCCAGGACGGCCCGGGCGTCCCGACCTTCATGAACGAGTGGCCGCGCCTCCTCGCCTACCTGAGGAAGAACGCGGGCACGCTGGTCAGCGTCACCGACGCGGCCGGCGAGCACCTGGCGGCCCTGACCGTGCTCGGCGATGCCGCCGCCGAGCCGACCGGGCTTGAAGTCGTCCACCCGGACGGCCGCAAGGAACTGGTCTCCGCGGCTGACCTCTCCCGGTGGGCGGCCGCGGAGCAGGTCAGAGTCAATCTGGAGATGCTCCGCGAGCCGCGGGTCACCGAGTACGAACCGGTCACCGAACCGCTTGGCGACCTCGATCTGGGGGATGTGGTGATCCCGGCCGCCCAGCGGGCCGGCCCCGCGTGGGGCAGCGGAGCGTCGGTTGTTCTCCGGGACCGCGACAACATGCTGCGCCGCATCGCTGAAAAGATCGGGATACCGGTATCGGCGCTGCCGGTGCAGAACCTGCCGCACGTGCTGCGGTACTCAGCCCTGGAGGTGGCGGGCGACGGCGGGCTGTTCCAGTTCAGGCATGGCAAGGACGACGGCTGGTTCCAAGTCAAGCACGGCAAGACCGCCTACCTCGTCCAGGTCACGGTGTCGGCGCGCGGCGACTGGATGACGATGACCAACGACCCAGAAAAGCTGCGCATCGACGTCACTAACCAGGGCTCGAGCAGCACCACCAGCTCGGGCACGCACACCACGGCGCTCACGGCGGCGGCCGGCGCCTCGGTCGGCCCGGCTCCCCATCTGGTCGCCGGAGTGTTCAGCGGCTACGCAGAGCTTACGTCGAGCATGTCAAGCACGCTCGGCCGCACCCACCAGTACCAAGGGATGGCCTCGGCTCGCGCGGAAGGCGACAAGGGCCGGAGGTTCCTGGCTGGCGTCAACGTTGAGCTGACCGTCATGGAGTTCAAGGACGGCGCGGAATTCGACCAGAAGAAGTTCGCGGAGGCGGTCAGCAATCCGAAGCGGTTCGCGGTGGACCGGGGCGCGGAGGTCAAGCTGTCCCATGACGTGACGCTCACCAAGGAAGAAGCCGAGGAGGCCCGCAAGCTTGCGCGGAAGACCGCGCAAGACGCCGGCCGGGCCCCCGAGACCGGGGAGGCGCCGGAGGAAATAATCTTCGGCCCCAAGGCGTCGATCGGCCCGCTGTCGCCGCCGATGGCGATGTCGTCGCTCTGGGAGCTCCGCGCGCACCTCCTCTACCGGTTGGCTGGCAAGGCG
>JAMFSN010000361.1 GCA_026225295.1 Frankia alni | reverse complement strand
GATCAGCCACCGCAGCAAGGTCGACCCGGACGGCGACCTGTGGATGTCGGTCCTCGAATCCACCGGTCAGCCGCCCCGCCTGATCTGACCGTCCCGCCTGATCCGACCCGGCCGGCGTGGTCTGACCCACCGGCGTGGTCTGACCCACCGGTTGCGTGGGGGCCGAGCCGGGCCGGATCCGGCGGCTGGAACGGCAGTGTCAGCGAGTCAAAGTTGGCGGCGTCAGCGCGCATTCCGAGCGCACTGACGCTGACGAGCACGGGAAACGCCCTGACCGGCAGTGTCCCCGCACGTCGCCACGCCCGTCGACAACGACAGTTCCGCGGCCCTCGGTAAGCGTCATCGTCCCGGCCCGCAATCGCGGCCGTTGACTCTGTCGAACTGGCGCCGTCCTCCCCGAGCCACCTCACCCGGGGCCGGGCCGGCCGCCGGGCCGCCCGGTTGACCAGCCTGCGCGGTCAGGCGATGCGGACGTCCTGGGTGGTCCGGAACCGGTGGACCCCGAAGGCGATCAGCGCGAGCGTGAAGCCGAGCGTCACCGCGATCCCGGGCGCGATCGCGCCGCGACCCAGCATCAGCCCCCGGACCGCGTCGGTGGTGTGGCGCAGCGGGTTGGCCTGGGCGGTGTCGTCGAGCCAGCCGGGCGCGAGGGTCAGGGGCAGCAGGATCCCGGACAGCAGCAGGATCGGAATGCTGATCCCCTGCAGGAGCGGGGCCAGGCTGTCCTCGCTGCGCAGCACCATGGCCAGGGCGTAGCTCAGGCACGACAGGCCGACGGCCAGGGCCAACAGGAGCGCGACCGCGCCGATCAGGCCGGGATGGGGGTGCAGGCCCAGCGGAACCGCCAGCCCGATGAGGATGGCGGCCTGCACGCCGACCACGGTCGCGTCGCGGGCGGCCCGACCGAGCAGCATGGCCAGACGACTCATCGGCGTGACTGCCAACCGCTCCAGGACGCCGGCCCGCATCTCGGCCAGCAGCCCGAAGCCGCTGAACGCGCTCGAGAACAAGGCCAGCTGGACGAGCAGCCCGGGGACGAAGACGTCCCAGCTGCTGGTGCCGGGCGGCAGCCCGCGGGTCACGCCGCTGGCCTTCAGCAGCGGTCCGAACAGGTAGAGGTAGAACAGCGGCTGAGCCAGCCCGACGATGATCCACATGGGATCCCGCAGGATGGCCAGCATGGCCCGGCTGTAGGTCAGCCGAACATCGGAGAAGAAGCGCATGGCGGAGGGCTCTCGCTTTCGGGGTGGTGGGCCGAGGGCGGTTCAGGCGGCGGCGAGCTGGTGGCCGGTCGCGGTGAGGAAGACGTCGTCGAGGCTCGGGCGGCTCATCGTCAGCGAGATGACCGGGGCGCCGTGGGTGTCGAGCAGGCGCAGCAGGGTCGTGACGTCCGTCGAGCCGCCGCTCACGTACACGCGCAGGGTTTCGCCGTCGACAATGTCCACGGCCCGGCACCAGGGTTCGACGCCGACCGCCGGCGCGACCCGGCCGGCCGCGCCGGTCGGCAGGGTGACGACGATGGTGTCGCCGGCCACCTGGCCCTTCAAAGCGTCCGGGGTCCCGGTCCGCACGACCCGGCCGTGGTCGATGATCGCGATCCGGTCGCACAGTTCGTCGGCCTCGTCGAGGTGGTGGGTGGTGAGCAGGACGGTCGTCCCGGTGTCGCGCAGCGCGCGGATCTCGGCCCACACCTCGGTGCGGCTGGCCGGGTCGAGCCCGGTGGTCGGTTCGTCCAGGAACAGCAGCGTCGGCCGGTGGACGAGCCCGATCGCGATGTCGAGCCGGCGCCGCATCCCGCCCGACCATTCGCCGAGCCGGCGGTCGGCCGCGTCGGTGAGCGTGAACGCGTCGAGCAGTTCGGCGGCCCGCTGGTGGGCCTCCGCCCGGCTCAGGCCGAACACCCGGCCCTGGAGCACGAGTTCGGCCGTCGCGGTTTCGGTCGAGTCGGTGCCGCCGCCCTGGGCCACGTACCCGATGCGCCGCCGGACGCCGGCCGGGTTTCCAACCAGGTCGACCCCGGCCACGGTGGCCTGCCCGGAGGTCGGCGGGAGCAGGGTGGTCAGCATGCGCATCGTGGTCGATTTGCCGGCCCCGTTCGGCCCGAGCAACCCGAAGATCTCGCGGCGTTCGACGGTCAGGTCGACGCCGGCCACGGCGACCAACGGCTCGGCGCGTCGCGACCGACGGAACTCGCGGCGTAGAGCCTGGGTGGAGATCATGTGACATCCGTTCCGTAGATGGTGCGGCATCTCGATGGCGAGATGTCTGAGTGAGTGAGACAATGACGGAGTGGGATTCATCGTGTCAAGAGCACGGTCGGTGAAAGACGCCCCGAGCAGCGCTGGTTCGGGGCCGGAGGGTTCGGGGCCGGACCACTCGCTGCTGGTTCGCGAGGTGGCGTCGGCGTCGCAGCTGTTCCAGGCGGCGGCCGGCGTCCGGGCCGGCCTGACCCCGACGGAACTCGCGGTCCTGACCCTGCTGCGCGGCGCGCCCC
Source organism: Frankia alni (assembly GCA_026225295.1). Taxonomy (GTDB): domain Bacteria; phylum Actinomycetota; class Actinomycetes; order Frankiales; family Frankiaceae; genus JAMFSN01. Next base: position 27,223 of record JAMFSN010000361.1, on the reverse strand, counting down.
ACACGGCCGGCCAGCTCTCGGAGACGACCCAGCTCACGACCGGGGCCATCACCCGGGTGCTGGACGGCCTGGAGCAGCGCGGGTACGTGACCCGGGGTTCGGACCCGGCCGACCGGCGCCGGGTCGTCGTCTCGCTGCTCCCTGACCGGGCGGCGACCGTCGACGCGGTCTTCGCTCCGATGGTGGCCGCCGCCGAAACGGTGGCGGCGTCGTTCACCCCGGCCGAGCTGGCCACCGCTGGCCGGTACCTGACCGCGGTCACGGCGATGTTGCGGGAGCAGACCGCGGTCCTGCGGGACGGCAGCGGCCCGGTCACCTCGGCGACGCTCGAGGCCGCGCTGGGTGGGGTGCGGCACGCCCGGCTGCACCTGGCCGGCCGGGTCGAGCGGCTCGATGTCGTCGCCCGGGCCGGCGATCCGGCGCCGGGTGGGGGATCGGTCGCGCTCTACCGGGGGCATTTCGAGGGCTCGGCGCCGACCGTCGAGGTCGGCGTCCGCGACGACGAGGGCGAGGTGCGGATGCGGTTCGGGCGGCGCACCGGGTCGCGCTGGCGGCCCGGTCACCGGGTGTCGTCGATCGAGCTGGCGCCCGAGGCCGACTGGGCGATCGAGGTGCACGGGGGCGCCCAGCAGCTGTTCGTCGACGTGTCCGCGCTCGATCTGCGGTCGTTCTCGCTGCGCGGGGGCGCGCAGGAGATTCGCCTGCGGCTGGCCGCGCCGCGCGGCGTCGTGCGGCTCGCGCTGACCGGCGGCGCCCAGCGCCTCCGGATCGAACGCCCGGCCGGGCTGCCCGTCGACCTGCGCGTCCGGGGCGGGGCCAGCAACGTCGTCGTCGACGGCGAGCGTCAGCCGCCGCTGTCCTACCCGACCCACCCCTGGCAGGTCACGGACCCCGACCGGTACGAGCTGTCGGTGACCGGGGGAGTGTCCAACCTCGACATCGCCCCGGCCGCGCCGTAAACGATCGATCGGCGTCTCGCGACGTGAGGCCCAGACACCGCAGGCGGGCGGTCAGGGTTCGGCGATCGTGTCTTCGACGATCAAACGCGCGCGATCGGGGACGTCCTCGTCGGGAAAGATTTCGGCGCAGAGTGCGAGCACCGCCTCGACGGAGGTCAGGCCGAGGTGCTTTACGAGAAAGCGGATGTCATCCGCATCGCGTCTACGGGCGGCGAGCACCTTCATCGCGAGCAGGGAAGCTCATGCGACGTTGAGTTCTTCCGGAGCGACGAACACGCCACGCCGACGGAAGGCGGCCGGCGCGTGAACGATCGCGTCGACGCGAGCGGCGCGGGTGTTGAACGGGAACCAGAATCGTCGCAGCGATCGTCCTTCGGCCCAATCCGGGGCTCCGTGGTTGTCGGCGGCCGCCAAATGCTCGGCCAGGCCGGCCAGGAAGACATCCCACCGTTCGTCACCGCTACCCGCCGGCTCGCCCGCCAGCAGCCGAGCGCGGGTCTCCGCCGGCTCCCAGCTGTACTCCTCGAGAAACTCCGCGATCAGGCGCCAACGACGCGAGTCGTCCGAGCCGACCAGGAGCGTCGCCAACCCGCGCAGAGTCAGCGGCTCGTAGCGGGCCGGCGAGGCAGGGGTGTCCACCCCGACGACGCTACCGTCCCGGCGAATCGAGGACATGGCGCTGCTCGCGCCCGTCCGGCGGTTCGTGGACGCCCCGGCCTCGGCTCCCGGCCGGCCCGGGCTCGGCAGCGGCGGGGCTCCGGACCCGAGGGTCGGGGTCCGGAGCCCCCGGGCGCTGGGCGCGTCGTGATCAGAGGTCGACGGCGACGTACTTGGTCGACAGGTACTCCTCGATGCCCTCGAAGCCGCCCTCGCGGCCGAAGCCGGACTGCTTCACCCCGCCGAACGGGGCGGCCGGGTTCGAGACCAGTCCGCGGTTGAGGCCGACCATGCCGGTCTGGAGACCCTCGACGACCCGCAGGGCCCGCTTGAGGTTCGTCGAGTAAACGTAGGCGACCAGCCCGAAGTCGCTCTGGTTGGCGGCGGCCAGGGCTTCGGACTCGGTCTCGAAGGTGGCCACCGGGGCGACCGGCCCGAAAATCTCCTCGGACAGGACCCGGGCGCCGGGCGGCACGTCGCCGAGCACGGTCGGCTCGTAGAAGTAGCCCGGCCCGGTGCCCGCGGAGCCGCCGACCGCGACCCGGGCGCCGCGGTCGGTGGCGTCGGCGACCAGCTCGATGACCGTGTCGCGCTGCTGGCCGTCGATCAGCGGGCCGATGTCGGTGCCCGGCTCGGTCCCGCGACCGACCGTCAGTTTGCCCAGGCGGGCCGCCAACCGCTCGGTGAACTGGGCCGCGATCGAGGCGTGGACGTGGAACCGGTTGGCGGCCACGCAGGACTGCCCCACGTTGCGGGTCTTGGCGATCACCGCCCCGTCGACGGCGGCGTCCAGGTCGGCGTCCTCGAACACCAGGAACGGCGCGTTGCCGCCCAGCTCCATCGACAGCCGCAGCAGCCGGCCCGAGGCCTGGGCCATCAGCGTGCGGCCGACCTCCGTGGAGCCGGTGAACGACAGCTTGCGCAGCCGGGGATCGTCCACCAGCGGACCGACCACCCGCGAGGCCGACGAGGAGGTGATGACGTTGAGCACCCCGTCGGGCAGGCCGGCCTCGGTCAGGATGGCGGCCAGCGCGTACATCGACAGCGGAGTCTGCTGGGCCGGCTTGACGACCATCGTGTTGCCGGCCGCGATCGCCGGGCCGATCTTGCGGGTGCCCATGGCCAGCGGGAAGTTCCACGGCGTGATCAGCAGGCACGGCCCGACGGGCTGCTTCATGGTCAGCAGCCGCCCGGAACCGCCGGGCTCGTTCGACCAGCGGCCGGCGATCCGGACCGCCTCCTCGGAGAACCACCGGAAGAACTCGGCCGCGTACAGCACCTCGGACCGCGACTCGGCCAGGCTCTTGCCCATCTCCAACGTCATCAGCAGGGCGAGGTCGTCGGCGCGTTCGGTCATCAGCTCGAACGCGCGCCGCAGGATCTCGCCCCGGGCCCGGGGCGGGTGGGCGGCCCACGCGCCGGCCGCCGCGTCGGCCGCGGCCAGCGCGTCGAGGGCGTCGTCGGAGCTGGCGCTGGCCACGTCGGTGAGGGTCCGGCCGGTCGACGGGTCTTCGACCGGCAGGGTCGCGCCCCCCGCCGCGTCGCGCCACGTTCCACCGATGAGCAGCTGCCGGCGGGCGGACTGAACGACATCGTTCTCGGAGGTCATGGCAAGAGCCTCTAACGCGGCACCGGCCGCACGCCAGTCCCGGCGGTACGGGACGGTGCCCGGCCCGGCGCCGGCCTGGGTCGATCCGCGCGTCCGGGCTGGTCGGGGTGCCGCTGCGCCCGGGCGGCGGCTGGCTATGGTGCTCGGGTGACATCGCCGCCCGAACCGCCCGCCGGGCGGCGCCCGCCCGAACGCCGCCGGGTTCCCGAGAAGCAACGCGGCCCGGTGACGCTGCGGCGCGGCCAGGTCGAGCAGGCCACCGTCGACCAGCACCTGCTCGACACGCGCGGCCCGTCCGACTGGGTCCACACCGACCCGTGGCGGGTCATGCGGATCACCGCCGAGTTCGTCGAAGGTTTCGGCCTGCTCGCCGAGCTGCCCCGGGCGGTGACGGTCTTCGGGTCGTCGCGCACCCGGGCCGGCACCCCGGACTACGAGACCGCCGGCCGCCTGGGCGCGGCCCTGGCCCGGGCGGGCTACGCGGTGATCACCGGCGGCGGTCCGGGAGCGATGGAAGCGGTGAACCGGGGGGCCCGGGAAGCCGGCGGCCTGTCGGTCGGCCTCGGCATCGAGCTCCCCTTCGAGCAGCACCTCAACGACGGCGTCGATCTCGGCATCAGCTTCCGGTACTTCTTCGTGCGCAAGACGATGTTCGTCAAGTACGCCCAGGCGTTCGTCATCCTGCCCGGCGGTTTCGGGACGCTCGACGAGCTGTTCGAGGCTCTCACGCTGGTCCAGACGGGCAAGGTGACCCGGTTCCCGGTCGTGCTGGTGGGCGTCGACTACTGGCGCGGCCTGCTCGACTGGCTGCGGGCCACGGTGGCCGAGTCCGGCCGGATCTCGCCCGGGGATCTCGACCTGGTCCACCTTACCGACGACACCGACGAGGCCGTCGCGATGATCCTGGCCAGCCACGGGCGGAGCGGCCCGGTCGCGTGAAGGTCTGCGTGTACTGCTCCTCGTCCGACGACATCGACCCGTCCTACGTGGCCCTGGCCGCCGAGGTCGGCGCGGAGCTGGCCCGTCGGGGCCACGACCTGGTCTCCGGGGGCGGCTCGGTGTCGTGCATGGGGGCGGTGGCCCGCGCGGCCCGGGCCGGCGGGGCCCACACCCTGGGGGTGATTCCCCGGTCGTTGCTCGCGCTCGAAGTGGGCGACACCGACGCCGACGAGCTGGTCGTCACCGAGACGATGCGCGAGCGCAAGCACCTGATGGAGGCGTCGGCCGATGCCTTCCTGGCCCTGCCGGGCGGTCTGGGGACCCTCGAGGAGCTGCTCGAGATCTGGACCGGCCGGGTCCTCGAACTGCACACCAAACCGGTCGTCATCCTCGACCCGGACGGCCTGTTCAGCCCGCTGCGGACCCTCGTGGACGAGCTGGTGACCCGCGGGTTCGTCCGGCCCGGGGCCCGGGACCGGCCCCGGTGGACCACGACCGTCGCCGCGGCTTGCGACGCCCTCGCCGAGCGCGGTTAGCTCGGACGTCGCCCGCCCGGATCGGTTCCGGCCCGGCAGTTGGCCGGGTCAACGTACCGCCCAAAGCGCGCTGACCACGACGCCCACCGGGACCACCGGAGCGTCGGCGTCAGCGGGCCAAAGTCGGCAGCGTCAACGCGCAGTCAGCGCCCGCTGGCCATGACAAATGCCGAAAACGTCCCGATCGTCAGCGCCCCCGCGCGTCCACCGACCCGCCGACGACGACAGTCCCAGGGCCCCCAGCAACCGTCATCGTGCCAGCGCCACCTAACCAACGCTGATCCAGCCAACCCGCGCCCCCAGCTCGGAACCCGGCCCCCGACCAGCCAGCCCCAGCCCGACGCACAGACCGGCCGCGCCAACGCAGGTCCCAGCCTCCGCTGAGACTGACGCGGGACATCGTCCCGAACGCGCCTGGCCGGAACCGCCTACCTGGCCGGCACGACGATCTGGGTCGCGGTGCGGGTGCTTCCGCTCGGCTTGGCCAGGACGACAGCCTTCGCGTTGACGGTCACCGCGCTGATCGCGGCCTTCGTCTTGCCCCTGTGCACCTTGGTGGTGCTGGTGACCAGGTAGGTCGTGGTGTACCCGTCCGGGCTCCTGATGGTGATCGACGACGGCGAGACGGCCGTGACCGTGCCGCGCTGGGCGTCGAAGACCTGGTAGCCGGTCTTCGTCTGGGCGGTGAACTCGCCGTGTACGACGGAGCGGGCCACCTTCAGCCGCGGGTGCCGGGCCAGGGCGGTCTTCGCCGGTGTGGAGCTCGCGGACGCCGTCGGGGTCGGGGAAGCCGCCCCGGCCGGCGAGATGAAGGTGTTGGCGGCCAGTGCTCCGCCGCCGACGGCGAGCACACCGCCCGTCGCCGCCGCGGCCAGGCGCCGGGTCATGAGCGTGCGGATCATGGTGGATCTCCTTCCGTGGGCGCCGCGATCCGGCGCCTTCACGGGACTGACGATGCTCCGCCGGCACCATCCCTCGACCAAGGTCGTGTACGAACTCTGTAAGGCCGCGCCGGGCGCAGGACGGCGAGTCAGACGACGCCGCGCCGGGCGACGGCCAGGTCGCGGTCGCCGCGGATGGTGGCCACGGTGTTGAGCACCCGGCGGGTGACGGCGACCTGGTGGGCCCGGAAGAAGCGGGCCCCCAGCCACGCGGTCACCGCCGTCGCGGCCAGCGTCGCCTCCAGCCGGCCGTCCACCCCGGCGTCGAGGGTCTCGCCCAGAAAATCCTTGTTCGACAACGCCACCAGCACCGGCCAGCCGGTCGCCACCAGGTCGCCGGTCCGGCGGGTGGCCTCCATCGAGTGCCGGCTGTTCTTGCCGAAGTCGTGACCCGGGTCGATCAGAACGGCGTCCGGTCGCACGCCGAGGGCGACCGCCCGCTCGGCCAGCCCGGTGGTGGTCGTGACGATGTCCGCGACGACGTCGTCGTAGGTTCGCCGGTGCGGCCGGGTCCGGGGGACGACCCCACCCGCGTGGGTGCAGACGATCCCGAGCTGGTACTCGGCGGCCACGGTCGCGAGGTCCGGGTCGACGCCGCCCCAGGCGTCGTTGAGGATGTCCGCGCCCTCGGTGGCCACCGCCCGGCCCACCTCGGCCCGCCAGGTGTCGACGCTGATCACGACGTCGGGGTGCCGGGCCCGGACCCGCCCCACGAAGCCGGCCACCCGGCGTAGTTCCTCGGCCGCGTCGACCTCGGCGCCCGGGCCCGCCTTCACGCCCCCGATGTCCACGATGCCGGCGCCGTCCTCGATGGCCCGGCCGACCGCGTCGAGGGCCTCGGCGTCGCCGTAGGTCGCGCCGCGGTCGAAGAACGAGTCGGGGGTCCGGTTGATGATCGCCATCACGACCAGCTCCGCCGGCCCGAAGGTCCGGGAACCGAACCGGACCGGGCCCCCGTCGCTCGTCTGCACCCGCCTCAGCCTGCCAGATCGGGCCGACCGGACCGGCGGCCGCAATGCCCGTGCCGCCCATGTGTCACGATCGACGGGTGTTGCTCGTGATCGAGGTGGTCGTCGTGGCCGCCATCGTGTTCGTGGTGGCGGCCCTCGCGGTCGGCCGCTTCGACCGTATGGTCGAAGCGCCGCCCGACAGTACGGCCGACGGGTTGCCCGACGGAGCGCTCGAACCCGGCGACGTGCTGGGCGCCCGGTTCGACCTGGCGCTGCGGGGCTACCGGATGTCCGAGGTCGACGCGGTCCTGGAGCGGCTGGCCGGCGAGTTGGCCAGGCGGGACGCGGAGATCGCCCGGCTCCGGCCCGGCAGCGCCCTCCCGGGCCGGCTCCGGCCGCCGGCCACCGAGGGGTCGACCCCGGCCGCGCCGCTCGACCGGCGGGGCGGCCCTGAGGGGCGGACCCTCGACAACCGCGGCCCGGACGGCCGCGGCCCCGACAACCGCGGGATCGAGAGCACCGACAGCATCCGCATCGGCGACCTGTTCCGGCCGGCTCCGCAGCGGGCCGACGAACAGCGGCGCGCGAGCGAGTCACCCATCCCGGAACCGCCCGGTCGGCCCCGGCTGGGCGAGCTCTTCCGTAACGACGACGACCCGCCGGTGGGCCCGCCGCCCACCGATCCGCTGAACCCGCCGACCGGCGAGGCCCGCGTCGGTGATCTGTTCCGGCCCCGGAACCCGGCCGCGACCGGTTCGATCCCGACGGGCCCGCCGCCGCGGTCGGACGACCCGGATGCGCCTCTTCCACGCCGCCGAATCGGGCTCCGGGGGGCGCTCGGGAAAAAAGATCTTCCTTCGCGGGAGTCGGTCGACGATTCCTGAATGCCCGTCGGCACTCCCGTCGAGAGGCCTGGAACCCCCCAAACGGCCGTTTGCCCCGTTAGCACCGCGTTCGCAGCGTGTCCGTTGTGCCGGCGCGGGGTGAGAGTTTCGGCTCCGGGGGCCGTCTCCGGGATAATCGACGAAGAAGTTGCTCCGACGGCAGGAAGAGGTGCACCGATGGCGGCCATGAAGCCGCGGACGGGTGACGGTCCGCTCGAGGTCACCAAGGAGGGGCGCGGCATAGTCATGCGCGTCCCGCTCGAGGGAGGTGGCCGCCTCGTCGTGGAGTTGACTGCGGATGAGGCCAGCGCCCTGGGAGATGCTCTGAAAGCGGCGGTCGGTTGATCGTCGAACAGGGGTGACTCCTCCGACCGTGACCCTCCGGGCCGGCGCGCCCACCGATCATGGTGCGCCGTCCCTGGTTCTGTTGACCCACGGCGACGAGAATGGTGTCTCGTCGCCTCTTTCCCATGCCCGGGGGGTGACCGAAGCGCTCGGTGTTTCCGCCGGGCGCATCCTGGCCGCGGAGCGGGCCCGGGGTGACGCGGGCGAGGTCGTGGCCGTCCCGCTCGGCCGGGAGGGCGGCCCTGACCGACTTCTCTTCATCGGGGTCGGCGCGGGTGACCTCAAGGGGCTCCGGACGGCCGGCGCGGCGGTGGCGCGCCGGGCCGCGGCCGGCGGTCGGGTCGTGGTCGACGCCCGCGACCTCGACGCTCCGGCGATCGGGGCGTTCGTCGAGGGGCTGGCGCTCGCGGCCTACGTGCAGCCGGGCAGTGGGTCGGCGGCCGGTGCGTCCGAGGCGGACGCGCCGGTCGCCGGCCCGACCCCGGATCCGATCGGGTCCGGCCCGGCGATCGGTGACGACCAGTCCGATGGCGACCGGCCGGGGGGCCGGTCGCGGCCGGCCCGGGTGCTCGCCGAGGCGGTGCTGGTCGTCGAGGACCCCGCGGACCCGGCGGCCGGGTCCGCGGTGGCCCGGTCATTGGCCGTGGCGCGGGCGGTGCATCTGGCCCGCGACCTGGTCAACACCCCGAGCCTGGTCAAGTCGCCGGCCTGGCTGGCCGACCGGGCCGCCGAGGCCGGGGCGGAGGCGGCCCTGGACGTCGAGATCCTCGGGTCGGACGAATTGGCCGCCGGCGGCTTCGGCGGGCTGATCGGGGTGTCCGCGGGTTCACCGCGCCCGCCGCGGCTGGTCCGGCTGAACTATCTGCCGCCGGCCGACGCCCCCCTCGGGTCCCGGCATGTCGTGCTGGTCGGCAAGGGGATCACCTTCGACTCGGGCGGTCTGTCGCTCAAGCCGGCGGTGTCCATGGCCGGCATGAAGACCGACATGGCCGGTTCGGCCGCCGTGCTCGGCACGCTGACCGCCCTGGCCGCGCTGCGCTGCCCGCTCCGGGTGACCGGACTGATGGTCATCGCCGAGAACATGATCGGGGCCGGCGCGACCCGGCCCGGCGACGTTCTGACCATGTACGGCGGCACGACGGTCGAGGTGCTCAACACCGACGCCGAAGGGCGGCTGGTGCTCGCCGACGGCTTGGCGTACGCCGCCGCGCGGCTGCAGCCCGATGTCATGGTCGATCTGGCCACGTTGACCGGGGCGATCTCCGTCGCGCTGGGTCGGCGGACGGCCGGGCTGTTCGCTTCCGACGACGGCCTCGCGGACGAACTGTCCCGCGCGGCGACCGACGGCGGCGAGCGGGTCTGGCGGCTTCCGTTGACCGAGGAGTACCGGCCGGCGATCGATTCGCCGGTGGCCGACCTGGCCAACATCGGTCGGGCCCTGGATGTCTCGGGGGGTTCGATCACTGCGGCGCTGTTCCTGCGGGAGTTCACGGCCGGGATCGCCTGGGCCCACCTGGACATCGCCGGCGCGGCCCGGTCCGATTCCGACGACGCCGAGATCACCAAGGGCGGCACCGGCTGGGGAGTGCGGACCCTGCTCGAATGGCTGGCTCCGGCGGCCGACCGCTAGCGGGGGCCGGGGCCGGTGCGCCGGTCCCGGTCACCCCGCCCGGCGGGCCGGGTGCGCCTGGGTCAGGCCGACAGCTGGCCGCGCGCCCAGTCGAGGCTGTTGTGCCGGGTCATCGCCGTGGACCAGCCGTCCAGCGCCTTGTCGAGGTCGTCCCCGGTGAAGGTGCCCAGTACCTCGACGGTCAGCTCGTTGACGTCGGCCTGGTCGATCCGTAGTTCGTCGAGGTAGCGGGCCAGGATCCCGCCCGGGTGGGGCTCCCGCACGGCGTACACCTCGCCGGTGTCGATCACCCGGCTGATCCGGTAGGTGGCGTGCGGGTCCCGCTGCTCGGTCCAGCCGTCGCCGTACTCACGCTCGTCGGACGCCCGGCGCCGCGGGTCAGCTTCGTAGAACTCGTGAATGTTCATCGCCGGAGTCTTATCAGCCGACCGGCGAGGACTTGGCGAGCACCGCGACCAGCAGCCCGTCGCCGGACGGCAGCACGACCGGGGTCAACCGCACGTCGTCGCGGACCGCGGTGGCCAGTTCCCGGGCGGCGACCGCCTCCGGATCGCGCGATCCCGGCTCGATCACCCGGCCGCCGGCCAGGACTCCGGCGAAGGCCACCACGCCGCCGGGGCGCAGCAGGCGCAACGCCTGGTTGAGGTAGTCGGTGCTCTCGCGCCGGTCCGCGTCACAGAAGACCAGGTCGTAGGCGCCGTCGGTGAGCCGCGGCAGCACATCGAGGGCCCGCCCGGCGATCAGCCGGGTCCGGCTGCCGGTACCGACGCCGGCGTCGGCGAAGGTCTTGCGGGCCAGGCCCTGGTGTTCGGCCTCGACGTCGATCGTGGTCAAGGTTCCGTCGGGGCGCATGCCGCGCATGAGCCAGGTGCCCGACACCCCGGTGCCGGTCCCGATCTCAACCACGGAGCGGGCGCCGACGGCGGCGGAAAGAAACCGCAGGGTCGCTCCGGTGGCCGCGCTGACCGGCGCCACGCCGAGTTCCTCGGCGCGCGCGCGGGCCGCCCGCAGGGGCGGATCCTCAGGTAGGAAGCCCTCTGCGTACGCGATGGAAACGTCATTCTCCGACATGGCACCCGAAGCCTACGGGAACGCGGACGGCAACCAGCGCGTTGCTCCCTTCAAAGCGTCTCGTGTCGAGGGCAGTCGAGGGGGAATGATCAGCGTGTCTGCAGCGGGTTATGCCGCACCGTGGCCCGCGCGTCGGGTACGGTCGACGCGCGTCGATCGAGAGGCCGCAGTGAACACCTCGGACGGAACGGTCGCCGCCGAAGCGGCGGCCTGGGTTCCCCCGACGTGGGAGGAAGTCGTGCGCGAGCACGGCAACCGGGTCTACCGCCTCGCCTACCGGCTCACGGGCAATGCCCACGACGCCGAGGACCTCACCCAGGACGTGTTCGTACGGGTGTTCCGGTCGCTGGCCGATTTCACCCCCGGCACCTTCGAGGGGTGGCTCCACCGGATCACCACCAATCTGTTCCTCGACCGGATGCGGCGGCAGCAGAAGATCCGGTTCGACGCCCTGCCCGACGACACCGAGCGCCTGGCCGGCCGGGAGCCGAGCCCCGAAGCGGTGTACGCCGAGGCCCGGCTGGACGCCGACATCGAACGCGCTCTGGCCGCCCTGCCCCCCGATTTCCGGGCCGCGGTCGTCCTGTGCGACATCGAGCAGCTGTCCTACGAGGAGATCGCGCAGACCCTGGGCGTGAAGCTCGGCACGGTCCGCAGCCGGATCTCCCGGGGACGGGCGATGCTGCGGCAGGCCCTGGCCGACCGGGCGCCCCGGGCCGAGGACGAGCCGGTCGCCGCGGTCAACGGTGCCGCGGTCGATGATGCGGCCGTCAACAGTGCCGCGGTCAACGGTGCCGTCGTGGGCAGCCCCGCCGCGAGCAGCGCCGTCGGTGGGCCGGCCTCGGCTGCGCCGGCCGCCCACGGGAATGGCCCGGACCGTCGCGGTACCGACGGCCCGGGCCCTCGCGACCCGTCCGAGGCGTCCCCTTCCCGATGGCCGCGCGGTCGGCGTCGGGGCGCCGGGGAGGCGCCCGCCCGACCGGTGGCTTCGGAGGAGGTCGGTGCCGGGCAGGACCGGCAGTGACCGTCCACCTCGGTGACCTGGTCGGCCCGCTGGTCGACGGCCAGCTCGACCACGACGGCCGTGACCGCGCCCTGGGCCACGTGGCGCAGTGCCCGGACTGCCAGTGTGAGGTCGCCACCCATCGCCGGCTGAAGGCCCGCCTGTTGGCGCTGGGTGGCCCGGAGCTGCCCCCGGGGGCGGTGAATCGCCTGCTCGGCCTACCCGCGTCCGCCTTCGCCGACGTCCGGGCGCTGCCGACCCAGCCCGACCCGGTGGCGTACGCGGCGATCGGCCCGACCGGGCCCTCGGCCCCGCCGGCCGTCATCTCCGCCATGAACGCCGTCCTGGCCAGCACCGCGGCCCAGCTCGCCCACCTCGGCGCGGCCGCCGTCTCCGGCCGGGCCGGTTCGGTCTTTCCCGGGCGGTCCCGGGGTCTGTTCGGCGGCCCGTCCGTTCTGCGCCGCGACGGCCTGCTGCCGGTGGTGCCGGTCCGCGCCGTTCCGGGCCCGGACGCCGTCGGCGACGAACCGGCCCGCGCGCCGGTGGGGGAACGGATCGGGGTCGGCCCGGCGGTCAGCGCCTTCCCCGTGGCCCTGGAGATCGACGAGGCGACCGGAAACCCCCCGGCCGTCGAACTTCTGGTCGGGCCTTCGGCGCCGGTCAGCGTCCCGCCGGTCGGGCCCCCGGTCGCCCCCTCGCCGGTCGCAATCGCACCGGTCGCAGTCCCGTCCGCGGACGGCGACCGGGGCGCCTGGCGGTCCGAACCGGGCTGGACGGTCCGGCGGACCGTACTGGGTTCCGCGGCCGCGTTGGCGGCCGTGATGGTCGGCGGGGTGGCGCTCGCCGGCGGGCCGCCGTCCGACTCGACCCGCGCGCCCAGCACGACCATCACCCCGGTGTCGGCGTCCTTCGCGGTGTCCCGCACGGCCGGCGAGGTTCTGGTCGTACCCGGACGGACCGGGATGGCCGGCTCCGGGGTACTGACCGCTGTCCCGATTGTCCTGCGCGGCCGGCGGTAGTCGTTGCGGTCAGCCGCGGCGATCGACACGATCCCACGAGATCCGCACCGATGCTTTCCGTAACCGTCTGATCGCATAACGTGGGTACTGGTGATGTCGGACGACCCGCGTCCGGCGCCGTCACCGCTTGGCGTGACAAGGACGGTGCGAGGCGGACGTGGACGACGCTGGCGATCCCGAGTCGGGCAGCGGCGGGCGGCTCGTCGCCACCGACGGCGGTGGGCGGCTCGTCGCCACCGACGGCGGTGGGCGGCTCGTCGCCACCCCCCGCCCGGCGACCGGACCGGTCGTCGAGTGCCCGCTTCCGCCCGGCCCGGCTGCCTGGTCCCCGGCCGGGCGGGCCGCCCGGACACGTCGCCGGGCCCGCCGCCGGGTGGCCACCTCGGCAGTGGTCGCGGCGGTCGTGTCGGTGCTGGTCGGTGCGACCGCGGGGTGGGCGGCCGGTACCCGGTGGGGTCGGCCGCCGGCCGCTGACGACGCCAGCGGCGGCGCTGGCCGGGGCGGCGCCGCGTCGACCGAAGCGGCCGCGACCCGGGTGCTGCCGTCGGTGGTCACGGTCAGCGCGGTCACGGCGGCCGGGGGCGGCACCGGTTCCGGGGTCATCATCCGCGCGAACGGATCGACCGGCTACATCCTGACCAACAACCACGTGCTGGCCGTCGGCCCGGGCGTGCTCGACGTCAACGTCATCCTGGACAAGAACGTCGAGGCGATGAACGCGCAGGTGGTGGGACGTGACCCGGCCACCGATCTCGCGGTCCTCAAGGTGACCGCCCAGCACCGGCTGCCGGTCGCGCCGGTCGGGGATTCCTCGTTGCTGTCGGTCGGCATGCCGGTGATGGCCATCGGGTCGCCGCTCGGCCTGCCCGGTACGGTGACCTCCGGCGTGATCAGCGCGCTCGACCGCAGCCCGGCCGTGCCCGCCACCGGCGGTTCGACGGTCCTGCTGGCCGGGGCGGTCCAGACCGATGCGCCGATCAACCCCGGCAACTCGGGCGGTCCCCTGGTCAACGCGGCCGGCCAGGTCATCGGCATTGACTCGGCGCTGGCTGTGCCGGGCGCCGCGACCTCGTCGACCACCGAGACCGGCAGCGTGGGGGTCGGCTTCGCCATCCCGATCGACTATGCGGTCTCGGTCGCCGACGAGATCATCCGGACCGGGCGCGCCACCCACCCGGGGCTGGGGCTGCAGGCGGTCACGGTGACCGCCGTCGAAGGACGGGCCCTCGCGACGCCGCCCGGGGCCCTGATTTCCGACGTCACCTCCGGGGGGCCGGCGGCCCGGGCCGGCCTGCGCCCCGGCGACACCCTGACCAGGGTCGACGGCCTCCCCGTGCGGGGAATGAATGACCTGATCATGGCGGCCCGGCGGCAGGGTGTGGGGCGCACGGTGGTAGTCGACTACCTGCGCGACGACCACCGGGCCTCCGCGCGGGTGACGCTGCGCACCGTCAGCGGCTGACCGCCGCGACCCGGTTGGGCCCCGGCTCTGGGCCCGGCCCCGGTCGCGGGGTTAGCCTGGGGAGGTGTTCAATCAGGTCGGATGGGGCGAGATCGTCGTACTGCTGTTGGTCGGGTTGTTCGTCTTCGGGCCTGAACGGTTGCCCAAGGTGGCCAAGGATGCCGGTCGCATGCTCCGCGAGCTGCGGCGGATGGCCAACGCGGCCCGGGAGGACATCCGCGGTGAGCTCGGCCCGGAGTTCGCCGATCTCGACGTCCGGTCGCTGAATCCCCGCGCGTTCGTCCAGAAGCACCTGTTCGACGAGGACGACGAGGACGACCCGCTGATCCCCCCGTACCTGACCAGGCGCACCCCGCTGGACAAGAACCCGCTCGGGCTGCCCGACGCCCGGTCGTTCCTGGCCGGCGAGCCGGTCACCAGCCGCAACCGGGCCCCGAACCGGGGCCCGTCGCTGTCCAAGACCGTCCCGACCGGCAGCGGTCCGGCGGTGCCGACCCAGCCGGGCGGCGATCCGGTCACCCCGTTCGACTCCGACGCCACCTGAGCCGACGCCACCTGAGCCGACGCCACCTGAGCCGACGGCGCCGCATCGGGCCGGGTGGAGCCCGCCGGCCGGAGCGGCGAGGCCCCGATGGCGTTCGGGCGCGGCTTTCGGGTGCTGGCCGGCGGGACTAGTGCTTGACGGGCGTCAATCCGAGGCTGCGGCCCGACAGACCGCGGCTGCGGGACGTGAGCCGATCGGTGATCCCACGCAGCGCCTTCCCGGCCTCGCTGTCCGGGTCGGACAGCACCAGCGGCACCCCGGCGTCGCCGCCCTCGCGCAACCGGACGTCGATCGGCACCTGCCCGAGCAGCGGCACGTCGTGGCCGAGGACCCGCGACAGGCGTTCCGCGACCGCCGCGCCACCGCCGGAGCCGAAGACGTCGAGTTGCTCCCCGCAGTGCGGGCAGGGCAGGTAGGCCATGTTCTCGACGACGCCGACGACGTTCTGCCGGGTCTGCACGGCGATCGTGCCGGCCCGCTCGGCGACTTCCGTCGCGGCGAGCTGCGGGGTCGTGACGATGAGCAGCTCGGACGACGGGATGAGCTGGGCCAGCGAGATCGCGATGTCACCGGTGCCCGGGGGCAGGTCGAGCAGCAGGACGTCGAGGTCGCCCCAGAACACGTCGGACAGGAACTGCTCGAGGGCCCGGTGCAGCATCGGCCCCCGCCAGGTGACGGGGGCGTTGCCGCGGGTGAACATGCCCGTGGAGATGACCTTCACGCCGTGGGCCTGCGGCGGCATGATCATTTTTTCGACCTGGGTGGGCGGCCGGTCTACGCCGAGCATCCGGGGCACCGAGTGGCCGTAGATGTCGGCGTCGAGCACCCCCACCGAAAGCCCGGACCGGGCCATCGCCGCGGCCAGGTTGACCGTCACCGACGACTTGCCGACGCCCCCCTTGCCACTGGCCACCCCGTACACGCGGGTCAGCGAGCCGGGCTCGGCGAACGGGATCGACTTCACCGGCCGGCCGCCGCGCAACCGCTCGTGCAGCGCGGTGCGCTGCTCGGCGGACATCACGTCGAGCGAGACCTCCACGCCCGCCACCCCGTCGACCGCCCCCACCGCCCGCTGCACGCGACCGATGATCTCTTCCCGCATCGGACAGCCGGACACGGTGAGCAGGACCGTCACGGCGACGGATCCCTCCGGGTGGACATCCACGGAGGCGACCATGCCCAGATCGGTGATCGGGCGGCCGATTTCCGGGTCGTTCACCGTGGCGAGGGCGGCCTGAACCGCTTCGACAGACGGCCGGGTAGCAGACAAGGTGGGACCTCGTGTCGGCGAAGAGCGGGGTGCGCGCGGGCGGAGCCGCCACGCCTTCGCCTCTCACCATAACCGCCGGGATGGTCCGTGCGTCGACGCGAGACCGCAGGTGCAACGTAGGCTGATCTGTGTGGTAGGGGACGAGCGGGTGACCGTGGCGGAACGGGTGGACACCCGCGGCATGCGGGCGTGGCGGCGATTCCTGATCGCCCATTCACGGGCAATCCGTCAACTCGGCGACGAGTTGGAGAGCGAGCAGCACCTCGCGCTGGCTTCCTACGATGTCCTCGTGCAGCTCGCCGAGGCGCCGGACGGCCTGCGGATGAGCGAGCTGGCTGACGCGGTGCTGCTTTCGCGCAGTGGCCTGACCCGGCTGGTGGACCGGCTGGAGCGCGACGGCCTGGTCGAGCGGCGGTCCTGCCCGTCCGACGCGCGGGGCACCTTCGCGGTGCTGACCACCGAGGGCCGCGACCAGCTGCGGACCGCGTCCTCGACCCACCTGCGGGGGGTCGCCGAGCACTTTGTGAGCCACTACACCCCGGCTGAGCTGGACACCCTGGCCGAGCTGCTCGGCCGGTTGCTGCCCCCCGGCCCGGAATCGCAGAGCGCCTGCGGCGGGGACGCCTGACCGGATCGGACGTTGGCGCCGGCCGGTTCGGGCCGGCCGCCGGTCAGGTCGGAAGTACGAAACGCGGGTTGGCGGCCACGATGGCCATCGCGCGCCGGACGACGTCACGGGTGGCGCCCGGCCGGCTGACCATCACCCAGGCCTGGTCATCGTCGACCTTGCAGGCGAACAGCGCGTCCACGGGCATAGCGAACATCATCGCCGCACGGAAGGGGTCGTCGAGCCGCCCGGGAGAAATGTGGATCCGCTCGGCGCCGTCGAACGCCTGCCGGACCCGACGATTGCGCTCGGCCCTGTCCTCCACCGCAGTGTCCACCAGCACATGATGCACGTCACAGCGGGGCGGTGTGGGTGGGACGGGCCGAGCGACGGACCATTTGTCCGCCCGGTTTGCCAGTTTCGCGATAGTTGGTCGGCCGGGCGGACCCGAAACGTCAGCCCCACGAACGCCCCGACCGCCGCCGACGTTGACACCTCCGGACCGACCGGAAAGCGTTGTCGCCACCGCGCTCCATGGCCAGGCCAGCAGCCGTTTGGACACGCGTTCCCGGTGACCGGACCGAGCCGTATCGCCAAACGGTCACGCCAGCAGCCCTTTGGACCTTCGGTTCCGGGTCGGGCCGATCCGGAACGCCGGTCAGGCCCCGCCGGCCCGCACGAAGGCGGTGACCGATTCCGCGATCAGCTGCACGGCGATCGCCGACAGCAGCAGGCCGAAGACGCGGGTCAGCAGCGAGATCCCGCCCTCCCGGATGACCGAGACGATCCCGATCGAGAAGCGCAGCGCGAACCACAGGACGACGTGGACCGCCACCAGTCCCGCGACGATGGCCAGGTAGTCACCCAGCCCGTGGGCCCGTTGGACGAACACGATCGTCGCGACGATCGCTCCCGGTCCGGCCAACAGCGGGGTCCCGAGCGGCACCAGGGCAATGTTGACGTCGCTGTCGGGTTCGTCCGGTGCCTCGGCCCGGCCGGTCAGCAGCTCGAGCGCGACGAGCAGGAGCAGCAGCCCGCCGGAGCCCTGCAGGGCGGGCACGGTGATCCCCAGATAGTCGAGGATCTGCCGACCGAACAGGGCGAACACCCCGATCACGCCGGCCGCGACGACCACCGCCTGCCAGGCCAGCCGGCGGCGCGACCGGACGTCCCGGCCGGCCGTCAGGCCCAGGAACAACGGCACGCTGCCCAGCGGATCCATGATCACAATCAGGGTGACGAAGACCTCGCCGCATAACTTCGCGTCGAAGTACCTCATGACCGGCACCTCACGACCGGTGCCTCATGGTCGGCACCTCATGACCGGCCAGCGGCGGCGGTGATCGGGGTCCCGCCGGTCGCCGCGGCGATCAGCGCCTCGTACTGGGCGGGGTCGGTCGTTTCGGCCCCCAGGCCCTGCGGCTTGGTGGCGCCGTGGAAATCACTCGATCCGGTGGTGATCAGGTGGTGTTCGGCGGCCAGTTGGCGCAGGCGGGCCCGGGCTTCGGGTTCGTGGTCGGGGTGGTCGACCTCCAGCCCGGTCAGGCCGGCCGCGGCCATCGTCGCGATCACCTCGGGTCCCACGATCTCGCCCCGCTTGCTGGCGAAGGGGTGCGCGAAAACGCTCACCCCGCCGGCCGCGGCGATCATCGCGATGGCCGCCAGGACCTCGGGTTCGGTCTTGCTGACCCAGTAGCGGCCCCGGGTGCCGATCCAGTCCGGGGTGAAGGCGTCGGCCACCGAGTCGATCAGCCCGACCTCGACCAGCGCGGCGGCCACGTGCGGTCGGCCGACCACACCGTCCGCGTGTCGCTGGACCTGCGCCCAGGAGACCGGATGGCCGTCGGCGGCCAGCGCGTCGACCATCGCCCGGGCCCGGTCGTCCCGCCCGGCCCGGACCGCCGCCCGGGCCGCGGCGAAGGTCGGTTCGGCGGGATCGAAGAGGTAGGCCAGGAGGTGCAGGCTCATCCAGTGCCGGGGCGCGCTGAACAGCCCGCAGGAGATCTCGGCGCCCGGTATCAGCGTCAGCCCGGCCGGCAGCGCGTCGACCGCCGCCGCGATCCCGCGGGTGGTGTCGTGGTCGGTCAGCGCAACCACGTCCAGGCCCTCGAGGGCCGCCCGGCCGACCAGGTCGGCTGGCGACAGCAGTCCATCGGATGCAGTGGAGTGGGTGTGCAGGTCGATCCTGGGCAGCCCGTCACGCTCCTTCCGGCCTGGTCGTCATCGTACGGAGGACCTGCTCGCCGGCGCGCGGGGACGGGCGTCGGCCGTCCCCGCGGTAGGGAAAGTTCCCTTGACAGGCCACGTCGATGACAAGCAAGCTTTACATCGTGAAGAACGTGGTGCGGGAGCTGCGGACCGCTGGCGGGTTGTCCCAGGCCGGGCTGGGGGGCGCGCTGGGCGTCTCCCGCCAGACCATCAACGCCATCGAGGCCGGGCGGTACCTGCCGTCCCTCCCGTTGGCGATGGCCCTGGCCCGCTACTTCGACACGACGGTCGAACAGGTTTTCAGCTGTGAGGACGGTGAGAAATCATGATCCGCATGAAATCCCCCCGCGGCCGCCGGCTGGTGGTCACCGGGGTCATGGTGGTCGGCGGCGGGGCGCTCGCCCTGGGCGCCCTGGCCGGCGGCCAGCCGCTGCTCGCCGCGATGCTGGCCGTGCTCATCGCGGGGTTCGCGGCGATCACCTACCGGTGGTCGGGTGGCGGCGGTGACGTGGCGGCGCTGCTGAGATCCTCCGGCGACGAGCGGCAACGGATGATCGACATGCGTTCGACGGCGTTCGCGGGCGTCGCGACGATCCTGTTCTGCCTCGGCGGCGGGGTGGTCGATCTGGCCCGCGGCGGGACCGGCAATCCGTGGACGCTGATCTGCGCGGTCAGCGGCGTCGCCTACGCGCTGGCCCTGGGCATCCTGCGGCGACGCGCCTGAATCCGGTGGGCCGCGTTGACCGACCGGCGACCGGGGCCGGGCCGGCGGGTGACCGGGGCCGGAACATCCGGTCGTCGTCGGTCCGCCCCTGTCGGGGCCGGCCGGTTCTCACTAAGCTGCCCGGCCGTGAAGCCCCCAGCAGCGCCGCCGACGTCCGGAACCATCAGTCGTCGCGGGGCGCTCGCCGGGCTGGGCGTGGTGGCGGCCGTCGCCGCCTGCACCGACTCCGGCGGTTCGGCGGGCGGTTCGCGCGGCGCCGACAGTGCGACCCGGCCGGCCAGCCGGCCGCCCACTCCCATCCCGGGCGTCACCGACGCGGCCTTCGCGCTGGGGGTCGCGAGCGGCGACCCGCTGCCGGACGGCGTCATCCTGTGGACGCGGCTCGCGCCGAAGCCGACGGCCGGTGGGGGCCTGCCAGCCGGTGACGTTTCGGTCGAATGGCAGGTCGCGACGGACGCCGGCTTCCGGACGGTGGTCGCGAGCGGCCGGCAGACGGCCCGCGCGACCTTGGCGCACAGCGTCCATGTCGATGCCCGGGGACTGGCGCCGGGCCGGGAGTACTTCTACCGGTTCCGGGCCGGCACGGCGCTGAGCCCGACCGGGCGGACCCGGACCGCACCGGCCGCCGACGCGTCGCCGAACCGGTTGCGGCTGGCCCTGGTCAGCTGTCAGGACCTCCAGCAGGGCTACTGGCCGGCCTACTCGGCCATCGCGGCCGACGGCCTCGACCTGGTCCTGCACGTCGGGGACTACATCTACGAGTCCGACCCCAAGAGCCGGTTCCCCGACCGGCGGCACACCACGCCGGCCACCCCGGGTCTCGGGCAGCTCCAGACGTTGGACGACTACCGGGACCGTTACGGCCAGTACAAATCCGACCCGGCCCTGCAGGCCGCCCACCACGCGTCGGCCTGGGTGCTGGCCTGGGACGACCACGAGGTCGAGAACAACTACGCCGGCCTCACCGACGAGGACGGCGACACCGGCGCCCGCCACCAGGACCCGGCCGCCTTCGCCCGCCAGCGGGCCCACGCCTACCAGGCCTACTACGAACACCAGCCGATCCGGGCCACCCTGGTGCCCGGTTCGCCCAACATGCGGATCTACCGCCGGTTCGGCTACGGCGACCTGCTGACGCTCAACGTGATGGACACCCGGCAGTACCGGACGCCCCAGCCGGGGCGCCGCCCGAACGACATCGGCCCGAGCGCGCTCGGCGAGGACAACACCGCCGGCACCATGGCCGGCGCCGCTCAGGAGGCGTGGTTGCGCGACGGACTGCGGTCGTCGCGGACCCGATGGAACGCGATCGCCCAGCAGACGATGATGGCCCAGCTGCACCTGCAGGCGGTCGTCAACGGTCGGTCGGTCGGATCCGTAGCCGCCAACCTCGACCAGAACGACGGGTACGGGCCGTACCGGACCCGGCTACTCACCGCCGTTCGGGATTCCGGCGCGACCAATCCGGTGGTGCTCTCGGGCGATATCCACTGCGCCTGGATCAACGATCTGCGGGTTGACTTCGACCGGCCCGAGACGCCGGTCATCGGCACCGAGTTCGTCTGCACGTCGATCAGCTCCGGCTTCCTGCTCATCAACGACGACTTCGTCCGGCGGAACAACGAGCGGCTCAATCCGCACGTGCGCTACTACCGGGGTGACAAACGCGGCTACACCCGCATCGAGGTGACACCCGACCAGTGGCGGGCCGACCAGCGGATCGCGCAGACCATCGACCGCCGGGACGCGCCGGTCACCACCGACCAGAGCTGGGTCATCGAGGCCGGTCGGACCGGCGTCCACCGGGCCTGAGCCGCGTCCTTCGCCGTTTTGGGGTGGCGTCCGCGCTTCCTGCTCCGGCCGCGTCAGCCAGCCTTGTCCGGCCGCGTCAGCGTCGGCTATGGCGCGCCGGGACGATGACGCTTGCTGGACGGCTCGGGAGCGTCGGTGTCGGCGGGGGTGGGGGCGTTCGTGGACGCTGACGTTGGGGGTCTTGTTCGGCGAGTGTCTGTGTCGGCGGGCCCTGATTGTGCGTTGAGGCTGCCAAGGAAGTTGCGCTGACGCTGCCGTTCCAGCCGGGTCGCTCCGGCTGGTGGCGGGGGCCGCGCCGTCCGGCCGGGTCCGGTCGGCGTCGTCGTCAGCGGGCTGCAGGGGCTGCGGCGACGCTGCCTGTTGCGGTGGCGGCCGGGGCTGGCCCGGGTGGGGTCGGGTCGTTCCGCGGGTTGGCACCGTCAGCGGCGGCCATAGAACGCACGGACGATGACACCTGGCCGACGACCACCGCCGGGCTGCAGGTGTCAGCGCCAACGAAGATCCACCGGCCGGGGACGATGACAGTCCCCGACCAGACGACGGTCGGCATCATCAGCGGGCGTCGCAGCGCCCGCTGGGCCCGACGGCTGGCCCTGGATCGGGGCCGGACCGGCTGGTGGCGGGGTCAGCCGGCGCTGGAACGCGCGTTGGCCCTGCCGGCGCGACTGCTTGACCGGCTCCAGCCGGCCACCAGTCCGTTCACGCTGCCGGTTCGGCCCACCGCAGGTATGTCATCGCCCACGGACCACCGGCTGCCCGCCGACACCACCAATCCAAGCCGAGCATCGAAGCGGCCGCCCCAGCGGACCACCGAGACTGCGTTCACGCTGCCGACCCGGGGTGCCCGCCCAGGCCGGCTGGGCCCACGGCCAAGCATTTCGCGTATTGTCGACGAAAAATGTGGACAATGCGTCGGCGGCTCTTTACCGTGACGCTCATGGTCACAGCCACGCGAAGGTTCTCCCGCGCGCGCGACCGGCGCCGCGTCGCCGTCCTCGCCGCCACCGCCGCGCTGCTCGCGATCCCGGTGCTGGCGGCCTGTGGCTCGTCGGGCTCCGGCAGCCCGACCCCGGCGACGGGCTCGGCGACCGATCTTTCGAAGGTCACGCTGCGCGTCGGCGACCAGAACGGGACCGGACTGAAATCCTTGCTGGCGGCCTCCGGCCAGGACAAGGGACTGCCGTACAAGATCACGTGGTCCACCTTCACCTCCGGACCGCCGATGATGCAGGCCCTCGGCGCGAACGCGATCGACCTGGGCGGGGTCGGTGACAGCCCGCCGATCTTCGCCGCCGCGAGCGGCACGAAGATCAAGCTCGTCGCGGCTTACCAGTCCCGACCAAATGCGGCGGCCATCCTCGTCCCCAAGGGCTCCGACGTGACCTCGGTGGCCCAGCTCAAGGGCAAGACCATCGCCGTGGCCAAGGGGTCGTCGGCGAACTACCACCTGCTGGCGGCGCTCAACAAGGCCGGTCTGAAGGTTTCCGACGTCAACCCGGCCTACCTTCAGCCGGCCCCGGCGCTCGCGGCGTTGCAGTCGGGTCGGGTCGACGCCTGGGCCGTGTGGGAGCCCTACATCACGATCGCGAAGTCCCTCGACGGAGCGCGGGTCATCGCCAACGGGGCCGGCACCGCGACCGGACTGTCGTTCCAGGTGGCCAGCGCGAAGTCGCTCACCGATCCGGGTCGGACGGCCGCCATCAAGGACCTCATCCAGCGGGCCACCCGGGCCCGCGACTGGGCGCTGAGCCATAACGACGCGTGGGGCGCCGCGTGGTCGAAGACGATCAAGGTCAGCCCGGTGGTCGCAACCGCCTCGACGCACAACCAGGGGGTCACGCCGATCCCGATCGACGCCAAGGTCATCGCCACCGAGCAGGCCGCCGCCGACGCGTTCGTGGCCGCCGGGCAGATCCCGTCCAAGGTCGACATCTCCGCCCTGGTCGATACCCAGTTCAACGGGGCCGTGCGAGCGGCCGGATGATCCGGACCGGCCCCGCGCCGACCAGCCCGGAACCAGCCAACCCCTTGAAAGGCGGGAGCGTCCGATGACATCCGAGCTGACGGTCACCCCGGTCACGATCCGGACCGGTGCGCTCATCTCCGACGTCCGGTTGTCGGGCGACCTCGACGAGGCCACGGTCACGGCGATCCGGGCCGCACTGCTCCGCCACAAGGTGGTCTTCTTCCGCGGGCAGCATCACCTCGACGAGGACAGCCAGGTCGCCTTCGCCCGCCGGCTCGGGGAGCTGACCCTCGGGCATCCGACCCAGCTGCCCCTCGAGGGCCAGCCGCACATCCTGAACGTGGACGCCGCGGAAGGCGGCCGGGCCGCGTACTGGCACACCGATGTGACCTTCACCGATCGACCGCCGGCTTTCTCGCTGCTGCGGGCGGTGCTGGTTCCGCCGGTCGGCGGTGACACCCTGTGGGCGAACACTGCGGCCGCCTACGCCGATCTCCCGCCGGACCTGCAGGCCACGGCGGACACGGGCCGGGCCGTCCACACCAACGACTTCGACTACGGCCGGATCCCGGTCCGGGCGATCGACCAGCTGCCCGAAGCGTTCCGCGAGCGGGCCCGGCAGTTCGTCTCGACCGGGTACGAGACCGAACACCCGCTCGTCCGGATCCATCCCGAGACCGGCGAACGCGCCCTGCTGCTCGGCGGCTTCGCCCGGCGGGTGAGCGGGCTCGACGCCGACCGGTCGGCCGCGCTGATCGCCGCCCTGCAAGCCGAGATCACGAAACCGGAGAACACCGTCCGGTGGGCGTGGGCGGCCGGGGACGTCGCGATCTGGGACAACCGGGCCACCCAGCACTACGCCGTGAACGACTACGGGGACGCCGCGCGGATCATGCGCCGGGCAACGGTTGCGGGCGACGTTCCCGTCGGGCTCGACGGTCGCGGCAGCCGTCCGATCCGGGGCGACGCCACGGCCTACTCCCCCGCCGCCTGACGCCCGCCCGAGATCGGCCCGGCCCGGCCGGCCGGGACCAGCCCTCAGGACCGGTCACTTTCGCCAGAACAGGTGGTGCGTCACTCCGCTCGGGCTGGGAACGACCTCCAGCTGGAACCGGTCGAGCAGCTCATCGGGGGACTCCCAGAGTCGTACTCCGGACCCGAACTTCACCGGCGAGACCACCACGTGCAGGGTGTCGACGAGGTCGGCGTCGAGGAACTGCCGGATGGTGGTGGCCCCGCCGCCGAGTCGGACGTCCTGGCCCTGCGCCGCCTCCCGGGCCTGTTCGAGGACCGTGGCCGGGTCGCCGTCGACGAAGTGGAACGTGGTGTCGGAGAGCGCGAACGAAGGACGCCGGTGGTGGGTCATGACGAACACCGGGGTCCGGAACGGGGGCTCGTCACCCCACCAGCCGCGCCACTCGTGGTTGTGCCAGGGCCCGCGCTGGGGACCGAACTTGTTGCGGCCCATGATTTCGGCGCCGATGTTTCGGGCGTAGTCCCGCGTGAAGTAGTCGTCGAGACCCAGGTTGCCCCCGGGGTCGGTACGCATCGGCCAGCTCGCCGTGGCGCCGGCCCAGGCGAACAGCCGCTCGGGCTCGACATGGCCGAATGGCCTCTCGAGGGTCTGGTCCTCACCGGCACCGATTCCGTCACTTGAGACGTTAAAGTTCTGAACTCTCAGTAGCTGAGCCACGTGTTCCTCCTGTGATGGCGATAACGGTGGTGAGACCCTCCGGGCCGGGCAAACTCATCGCTGCGTCCGTGACCGGTCAGAAATCGGGCTACCCAGCGCCCGGCCCAGGTGGGGCCGGGCAACCGGGCCACCAGCGGGCCGCCACGGGTCAAAGGAGGGAACGAAGGACGTAGGGCAGGATTCCGCCGTTGCGGAAGTAGTCCGCCTCGCCGGGGGTGTCGATCCGGACCACCGCCTCGAAGGACCGTCCGTCACCGAGTTCGACGGTGATGGTCGGCGTCTTCTCGTCCACCGTGGCCAGGCCCCGGACGGTGAAGGTCTCCTCACCGGCCAGGCCGAGGGTCGCGGCGGTTTCACCGACCGGGTACTGCAGCGGCAGGACGCCCATGCCGATCAGGTTCGACCGGTGGATCCGCTCGTAGGACTCGGCGATCACGACCCGCACCCCGAGCAGGGCCGTGCCCTTCGCGGCCCAGTCGCGGGACGAGCCGGAGCCGTACTCCTTGCCGGCCAGCACCACCAGCGGCACCCCGTCGGCCGCGTAGAGCTGAGCGGCGTCGTAAATGGCCATCTGCCCGCCGTCCGGCAGGTGGCGGGTGACGCCCCCCTCGGTGCCGGGCGCGAGCTGGTTGCGCAGGCGGATGTTGGCGAAGGTGCCGCGGATCATCACCTCGTGGTTGCCGCGCCGGGACCCGTAGGAGTTGAAGTCGCCCGCGCCGACCCCGTGCTCGGTCAGGTACCGACCGGCCGGCGAATCGCGCTTGATCGAGCCGGCCGGCGAGATGTGGTCGGTCGTCACCGAGTCCCCGAGCAGGGCCAGCACCCGGGCGTCAAGCACATCCTCGCGCGGCGTGGGCTCGGCCGGCATCCCCTCGAAGTACGGAGGGTGGCGCACGTAGGTCGAATCCGGCGCCCACGGGAACGTGTTGGAAACCCCGCCGTCGGCCCCACCGGAACCGCCGACCGGCAGCGACTTCCACCGCTCGTCCCCGGACAGGTCGGCGTAGTCGGAGGTGAACATCTCCGACCGGATCGCCTCGCCGACCACCGTGGCCACCTCGGCCTCCCCGGGCCAGATGTCGCGCAGGTAGACCGGGACCCCGGTCGGGTCGGTGCCGAGCGGGTCGGTGGCCAGGTTGATGTCCATCGTGCCGGCCAACGCGTACGCGACCACCAGCGGCGGCGAGGCCAGGTAGTTCATCTTCACGTCCGGGTTGATCCGGCCCTCGAAGTTCCGGTTGCCGGACAGCACGCTGACGACCGCCAGGTCGGCATCGGACACCGCCGCGGAGATCTCGGGCTGCAGCGGCCCGGAGTTGCCGATGCAGGTCGTGCAGCCGTACCCGACCAGGTTGAAGCCCAGCTTCTCCAGGTAGGGGGTCAGTCCGGCCCGGTCGTAGTAGTCCATGACCACCTTCGACCCGGGGGCGAGCGTCGTCTTGACCCACGGTTTGCGGGTCAGCCCGCGCTCCACGGCGTTCCGGGCGAGGATCGCCGCCCCCACCATGACCTGCGGGTTCGAGGTGTTCGTGCAGGACGTGATGGCGGCGATGGCGACCGCGCCGTGGTCGAGCTCGAAGGTGGAGCCGTCGGCCAGCGTCACCCGGGTCGGCTTGCTGGGCCGCGCGTCCAGGCCACCCGACACGTCGTTGCAGCCGACCACCGGCGCATCGGCGGCGGTGTCGCCGAAGGGGGCCATCGGGTCGCTGGCCGGGAACGACTCGCCGGACGCCTCGTCGACGCTGCCGCCGGCCGCCTCGGTCGAGGGGGTCGCGTAGTCGGCCAGCGCGGCCCGGAAGGTGGCCTTGGCGGTCCGCAGCGGCACCCGGTCCTGGGGGCGCTTCGGGCCGGCCAGCGACGGCTCGATCGTCGACAGGTCGAGTTCCAGCGTGGCGGTGTAGTCGGCCTCGCGGGACGGGTCGTGCCACAGACCCTGTTCCTTGCTGTACGCCTCGACGAGCGCGATCTGGTGCTCGGGGCGCCCGGTCAGCCGCAGGTAGTTCAGCGTCTCGGCGTCCACCGGGAAGATCGCGCAGGTCGAGCCGTACTCGGGGCTCATGTTGCCGATCGTGGCCCGGTTGGCCAGCGGGACATTGCCCACCCCGTCGCCGTAGAACTCGACGAACCGCCCGACCACCCCGTGCCTGCGCAGCATCTCGGTGATCGTCAGCACCAGGTCGGTGGCGGTCGTACCGGGCGCCATCTCACCGGTCAGTTTGAAGCCCACCACGGTCGGGATCAGCATGCTGACCGGCTGGCCGAGCATCGCGGCCTCGGCCTCGATCCCGCCCACGCCCCAGCCCAGCACGCCCAGGCCGTTGATCATGGTGGTGTGGCTGTCGGTGCCGACCAGCGTGTCCGGGTAGGCCAGGGTGCCGCCGTCGGTTTCCTTGG
>JAMFSN010000360.1 GCA_026225295.1 Frankia alni | reverse complement strand
TCCCGGGTTGATGAAATGCATTCCGGCGCGCACCGATCGGAGGGCGACGATGATCTCGTTCATCGGCCTGGACTTCAGGAAGTAGGCCGCGGCGCCTGCCTTGACGGCGTCGAAAAGATGCGGCGCGTTGTCGCTCGCGGCCAGAATCACGATCCTGGCGCCCGGGACGGCCCGAATCAAGGCGCTCGTCGCGGGGATGCTTCCGGATTGCAGGTCGAGATCCAGCAGGACGATGTCGGGGTGGCTGGCCGAGGTCAGGGCAGTTGCCGCCTCGTCGTCGGCGGTACTGCCCACGACGGATATGCCGTCGGCTTCCAGCGCCGCCTCCAGCCGGCGCCGGAATTGGGTGTCGTCGTCGACAATCAGGACCCGGAGCGGCTCAGACACAGAAAGCATCCCCGATCAGGCGCGGTCGATGGCGATGAACGGCCACCACCGTAGGCGGCCGGGTGCGACCCCTCCCGATCAGGTCCGGAACAGGCGCCTGCCGAGTCGGCGAAAGACGTCCGTCCGCTCAGCTTTCGCAGCCGACGCCGTTGTGGTCGTTGTCGAGACCGAACGGGTCAGATCCTCGGACCGTCACCGGACCGGTGACGTAATTGGGTCCGTTGCCGGAACCGCCGGCACAGTCGTAGTCGCCGATCCCGTCGTGCAGGCACACGCCCGGATACGAGGGGTCGCAGTTGTTCGTCGCGGGCGGCGGCGGGGCCTGGGTGTGCACCGGCGCGGCGACCCGGGTGCGAACCGGTGCCGGCGGCGGAGCGGCCGCCTGGGTGTGGACCGGTGCCGGAGGCGCGACCACCGGCGCGGCCGAGGTCGGCTCGATGGTCGGGTCCGCGGGGGACGGCGCCGCGGACGTGGCCGTTGCGGTCGGAACAGCCGTCGTCGGGTCGACCGTCCGGCCCGGCGTCACGGCCGGCTCGGGGCTGTCGGTCGGTGACGCTGCCGCCGCGACGGAGGCGTTCGCCTTCTTCGGGGCCGGCGCGGTGAGCCCGGCCACGATGACCAGGGCAAGCACGGCAAACGCGACGCCGCTGATGATCCGGTGGGCACTCACCCACGCCGCGGCAGTCAGCCACCACGGTCGGCGACGGCGATGGGACTGACGAACCGGATCTCCGTCGGACGGCGGTTGCCATGGCGGTAGCTGATCGTTGCGGCTCATAAAACTTCCCCCCCGAGCACGTCGGAACCCCGTGGCCGACTGCGGTCGCCGACAGTACCCGCGTTGTCGCTCAGGCGCTACGACCGGTCGCCTTCCGCGACGGGCGGATCCGCCTCCTCGTCCGCGCCGTCCAGTGCGGGCGGACCCGTTTCCCCAATCGCGACATGTGGCCGGTCACGGAAACTCACGGCGACGTCTTCAAATCCTTTGAACTGTTCGGCCTTGGCATACGAGGAATAGGCCCGCCGGTCGTGCTCGGTCAGGTCGACGGCATCGGTGAACGGGGTCATGAGCGCCCGGGGGTAAAGCCGGCGCCGGCGCACGACATCCGCCTCGGCGGCGAACACGACAATCAGTGACTCCAGGTAGATCCAGGCCAGCAGGCCCAGGACCAGCCCGAACGTGCCGTAGACGGCGCTCGCGCCGCGCAGCTTGTGGTTCAGGTAGTACGCGCCCACGGTCTGGAGCACCTGGAAGCCGATGGCCGCGGCGACAGCTCCGACCCAGACGTCATGTATGGACGGTCGTTTGGCGGTCAGCAACGTAAAAACAAGAAGAAACAAGCCCCCATTGCACGCCGTGGAGAGCAGCACGGCGACGATCCGCGACCAGGGGCCGATATCGGAACCGAGAAATCCCGAGCCGGTGGTGACCGTCGACAAAGTGGCCGTGACGATGACGCCGAGCCCCAGAATCCCCACCAGGCCGAGGCTGCGCAGCCGGGCCCGCAACGGATTCGGGCGGGCCTGCCGCGGGACCGCCCACATCTTGTCCAGCGCGTTCTGCAGCGCCTGCGCGACCCCGAGACTCCCGTACAGGCTGACCAGGATGCCGATGACCAGCGCGGCGGTGTTGCCCTTGAGCTGCTTGACGTCGCCGCGCAGTTCGTTGCCGATGACCGGGAACTGGCTGAGGGCCGAGTTGACGAGGTCCCGCTGGGCGCCGGGGTGCCCGTGCAGCACGAAGCCGAGAACCGTGGACAGCAGCAGAAGCAGCGGAAACAGGGACAGGAAGCCGTAATAGGTGATCAGCGCGGCCAGGTAGCCGCCCTGGTCGTCGTAGAACTTGTAGATCACGGCGATCGGAAATCCGAGCACGCCGTAGCGCCGCTGCGCGCGGTCGGCGCGCGCGGTCATCGACATCCGCTCTCCCTACGCCGAGGGCGGGGTGCCCTGCAGAGAGAATCGCACCTCGTCGCCGGTCTGCCGGTCGAGTCGACCGGACCGCGCGGCCGGGCGGGTCGGGACGGGCCGGTACGACC
>JAMFSN010000359.1 GCA_026225295.1 Frankia alni | reverse complement strand
GGTGGAGATCCTGCGCGCCGCGCTCGACTGGG
Organism: Frankia alni; assembly: GCA_026225295.1. GTDB lineage: Bacteria > Actinomycetota > Actinomycetes > Frankiales > Frankiaceae > JAMFSN01. The sequence goes on along the minus strand of JAMFSN010000359.1, from coordinate 1,627 downwards.
TGTCGGCGGGGACGGCCGCCCCCCAGCCGGGCGGGGCGCAGCCCGCGGCCGAGCGCATCCTCGGCTGCGAGCCGAACGAGCGCGCGCTGCGCTTCGGTCTCGAGCGCGGTTACCGCGCGCTCGCTACCCTGATTCCGGAACGGCGGGTTGAGCTGGTGGACCTGGCGAACAGCGTCCGCCCGCGCACGTGGATATAAGCGGACCCCGAATTAGCGGACATGGCTACCAACCCCCTGGAGGCGCGATGACCGGCAGCGGCACGGTCCTGCCCGGATTTACCGTTGACATCGACCAGAACCCCTACCTGCCGGTCGGCGGGCGCGACGTGAGCGCCATCGTCACCGTGACCGCGTCCGCCGACGGGCCGGCCGGCCAGGCGCCGGGCGGGGCCGAGGGCGCCCCCGCTAGTTCAGCCGGGGCCGAGATCATCATCATCGACTGCTCCGGCTCCATGGACTTCCCGCCGGCCAAGCTGGCCGAGGCCCGCGCTGCCACGGCGGCCGCCGTGGACGTGATCAGGGACGGCACGTACTTCGCGATCGTCGCCGGCACGAACATCGCCTGGCCCGTGTACCCGCCCGACGGCACCATGGCGGTCGCGGACGAGCGCACCCGGGCCGCCGCCAAGTCCGCGCTGCGCCTGCTGCGGGCCAACGGCGGCACCGCCATCGGCCAGTGGCTCCGGCTGGCCGGGCAGATCTTCCAGACCAGCCCGGCCTCGCTGCGGCACGCGATCCTGCTCACCGACGGCAAGAACCAGCACGAGACGCCTGAGCAGCTCGCCGAGGCCGTCAGCGCGAGCGAGGGCAAGTTCCGCTGCGACTGCCGCGGCGTCGGCACCGACTGGGTGGTCGACGAGCTGCGCAAGATCTCCACCGCGCTGCTCGGCACGGTCGACATCGTGGTCGACCCGGCCCACCTGGCGGCCGACTTCGAGGCGCTGGCCCGCGAGGCGATGAGCAAGCAGCTGCCCGACGTCGTCCTGCGGGTCTGGACACCGCAGCAGGCCACCCTGAAGTTCGTCAAGCAGGTCGCGCCCGCCATCAACGACCTGACCGGGCGCCGCCTGGCCGCGGGCGCGCAGGCCGGGGACTACCCGACCGGCGCGTGGGCGCCGGGGGAGAGCCGCGACTACCACGTGTCCGTCTCCGTGAACCCGGCCGACCCGGGCCAGGAGATGCTCGCCGCGCGGGTCAGCCTCGTCGCGACCTCGCCCCAGGACCCGTCGGCGCCGGGCGAGGTCCTGGGCCAGGGCCTGGTCCGGGTGACCTGGACCGCCGACGAGGCGCTGTCCACCCGGATCAACGCGCGGGTCGCGGGCTACACCGGCCAGGCCGAGCTGGCCGCCGCGGTCGCCGACGGCCTGGACGCGAATAAGCGGGGCGACGAAGAGATCGCGACCGCGCGGCTCGGCCGGGCCGTCGCGCTGGCCCACGCGGCCGGAAACGAGGAGATGGCGCGGCTGCTCGCGAACGTGGTCGACGTGGTGGACGAGGCCGCGGGGACCGTCCGGCTGAAGAAAAAGGTAGACCCAGCCGCGGAGATGGCCCTCGACACCCGGTCGACGAAGACGGTCCGGGTCAGGAAGGGCTAGCGATGGCGACCTGCCCGGCCGGGCACGCGTCGG
>JAMFSN010000358.1 GCA_026225295.1 Frankia alni | reverse complement strand
GGGCGGCGGCCACCACCGCGTCGCCGTGGCGGCGCCCGGGGGACCGCGTGACCCGCTCGACCGGCCCGGACAACGACACGGCCCCGAGGAGGGCCCCGTCGGGCGCCAGCACCGGCGCGGAGACGGATGCGAGCCCTGGCTCCCGTTCGCCGATGCTCTCGGCCCAACCCCGGCGGCGCACCCTTTCCAGGACGGCCGGGTCGAACACGACACCGTCCGGGACCGCCGCGTCCGGGCCGGTCGCGAACGCGAGCAGCACCTGGGCGCCCGACCCGGCGGTCATCGGCAGCGTCGTGCCGACCGGGACGCTGTCGCGCAGGCCGTGGGCGCGTTCGGCGGCGGCGACGCAGATCCGGACCGGGCCCTGGCGGACGTAGAGCTGGGTGCTCTCCCCGGTCGCGTCGCGCAGGCCGACCAGAATGCCCGGAGCGGCGGCGGCAACCGTCCAGGGCAGCGGTGATGGCCCGGCGGCGGCCAGCCGCGGACCGGCCACAAAACGGCCGGCGCCGTCCCGCGCCACCAGCCGGTGCACCTCCAGCGCGGCGGCCAGGCGATGGGCGGTGGCCCTGGTCAGCCCGGTCCGCGCGACCAGGTCGGCGAGGGAGGACGGGCCGGCCTCGACCGCGGTCAGGACGAGCGCGGCCTTGTCGAGAACGCCGACTCCGCTATTGTGTTCCACAAGTTGATACTGCCATCTCGAATGCTGGGATACCAGTGCTGCTGCCAAGACCGGTCACGACGGAAAACCTCAGGAAGGAGCGGTCCATGGGCCGCACACTCGCGGAGAAGGTCTGGGACGCGCACGTCGTGCGCCGCGCCGAGGGCGAGCCGGACCTGCTCTACATCGACCTGCACCTCGTCCACGAGGTCACCAGTCCCCAGGCCTTCGAGGCGCTGCGCCTGGCCGGCCGGGCGGTCCGTCGCCCGGACCTGACCATCGCCACCGAGGACCACAACGTCCCGACGACCGACACGTTGCTGCCGATCGCCGACGTCGTGTCGGCCGCCCAGGTCGAGACGCTGCGCAAGAACTGTGCCGACTTCGGGGTCCCGCTGCACCCGATGAACGACCCTGACCAGGGCATCGTGCACGTGATCGGCCCGCAGCTGGGGCTGACCCAGCCCGGTCTCACGATTGTGTGCGGCGACAGCCACACGTCCACCCACGGCGCGTTCGGGGCCCTCGCGTTCGGCATCGGCACCAGCCAGGTCGAGCACGTGCTGGCCACCCAGACGCTCCCGCAGACCGCGCCGAAGACCATGGCCGTGACGGTCAACGGGGCCCTGCCGCCCGGCGTCACCGCCAAGGACCTGATCCTGGCGGTCATCGCCCAGATCGGCACCGGCGGCGGCCAGGGCCACGTCATCGAGTACCGGGGTGAGGCGATCCGCTCGCTGTCGATGGAAGGCCGCATGACGGTCTGCAACATGTCGATCGAGGCCGGGGCGCGGGCCGGGATGATCGCCCCCGACGGGACGACGTTCGCCTACCTGAAGGGCCGTCCGCACGCGCCGACCGGCGCCGACTGGGACGGCGCGGTCGCCTACTGGCGCACGCTGGCCACCGACGACGACGCGACGTTCGACACCGAGGTGGTCATCGAGGCGTCCACGCTGTCGCCCTACGTGACCTGGGGGACCAACCCCGGCCAGGGGGCGCCGTTGTCCTCGGCGGTCCCCGACCCGGCCAGCTACGACGACCCGGGCCTGCGGGGTTCGGTCGAGCGGGCGTTGGCCTACATGGCGCTCACCCCCGGCACCCCGCTCAGCGAGGTCGCCGTGGACACGGTGTTCGTCGGCTCCTGCACCAACGGCCGGATCGAGGACCTGCGGGCCGCCGCCGACGTGCTGCGCGGCCGGACCGTCGCGCCCGGCGTGCGGACCCTCATCGTGCCCGGTTCGATGCAGGTCAAGCTGGCCGCCGAGCAGGAAGGGCTGGACGCGGTGTTCACCGCCGCGGGCGCCGAGTGGCGCAGCGCCGGCTGCTCGATGTGCCTGGGCATGAACCCCGACACCTTGTCGCCGGGGGAGCGCAGCGCGTCGACCTCGAACCGCAACTTCGAAGGCCGCCAGGGGCCCGGTGGACGCACCCACCTGGTGTCCCCGGTGGTCGCGGCGGCCACCGCCGTCACCGGGCGCCTCACCGCGCCGGCCGACCTCGCGCCGCTCGCCGCCCCCGGCTCCGCAGCCCCCGCCCTGTAGTCCGCCGACCGGTAAGGAGACCGACCCATGGAAGCGTTCACCATCCACACCGGCCGCGCGGTGCCGCTGCGGCGGACCGACGTCGACACCGACCAGATCATCCCGAGCGAGTGGCTCAAGCGCGTCGAACGGACCGGCTTCGGCGCCGGCCTGTTCGAGGAATGGCGCAACCAGCCCGACTTCATCCTCGACCGGCCCGCGTACCGCGGGGCGACGGTGCTGATCGCCGGCGAGAACTTCGGCACCGGGTCGTCGCGCGAGCACGCGGTCTGGGCCCTGCAGGACTTCGGTTTCCGGGCCGTCATCTCGTCGCGGTTCGCCGACATCTTCCGCGGCAACGCGCTGGGCAACGGACTGCTGCCGGTTCAGCTGCCGGCCGCCGTCGTGGAGGCGCTGCAGGCCGCGGCCGAGGCGGACCCGACGCTCGAGGTGACTGTCGACCTCGGTGCGCGCGAGGTGCGGGCCGAGGGCCTCCCCACGGCCTCCTTCGACCTCGACGACTTCACCCGCTGGCGGCTCATGGAGGGCCTCGACGACGTGGGTCTGACCCTGCGCAACGAAGGTGTCATCACCGCCTTCGAGGCCGGCCGGCCGGGTCGCCTGCCGACGACGGTCTGAGCCCGCGCCGTGGCCGCCACCGCGCGGGAATGGGATGCCTCGACCTACGGCACGTTGACCCTGCCCCACGAGCGGTGGGGGCGGCGGACGCTCGGCCGCCTGGCGCCGGTCGGCGACGAGGTGGTGCTGGAACTGGGTTCGGGCACCGGACGGGACGCGGCCCTGCTGCTCGCCGCGTTGCCGGCCGGACGCCTCATCGCCGTCGACGGTTCGGCGGCCATGGTCGAGGCGACCCGGGCGGCCAACGCGGACGCGGTGGCGGCCGGGCGGCTCACCGCCTTCGTCCACGACCTGGCCACCCCGCTGCCGTTGCCGGCCGGGTCCGTCGACGCGGTGTTCTCGGTCGCGACGTTGCACTGGCTCGACGACCACGGCTTCGTGTTCGGCGAGCTGGCCCGGGTGCTGCGCCCGGGCGGCCGGATCGTGCTGGAGTACGGCGGGGCCGGCAACATCGCCGAGGTGGACGAGGCGCTGCGGGCGATCGGGGTCGAGCCGGGCGGTCACCGTTTCGCGACGCCGGCCCAGGAGGTCCCCCTGCTGCGGGCCGCGGGCTTCGTCGACATCGAGGCGGCGCTGCGGCGCGAGGAACCGTTCCGGCCCGGTCGGGACCTCGACACCATCCTGCGGACGATCATTCTGCGGGGCTACCTGCAGACGCTTCCGGAGCGGGAGCGGGACGCCTTCGTGCGGACCGTCGCGGACCGCCTGCCCGGGGGCGCGGTCACCTACATGCGTATGGAAGTGTCCGCCCGCCAGCCGGCCGAGGAGAGCCCTTGTGACACAGGGTGATCGGGGCGCTGCCGCGTTCTGACGGGGTGTTGGTTGGCCCTATGGGCCTGACATGGGCATTTGTTCCACGCGACACGCGCGCGAACATTGCCCCAGCGGTCCGAGATGCCTACGGTGCAACGCAAAGTGCTGCCCCGAAGGTGGTCCCGAGCCCGGTCCGCCGGGCACTCCCAGGAGGAACCGTGAACAAGTCGCAGCTCGTCGACCGCATCGCCAAGCAGATCGAAGGTGGTCGCTCGAACGCCACCAAGGCCGTCGACGCCGTGTTCGAGGCCATCCAGGATGCCGTGTCATCCGGTGAGAAGGTCACGATCACCGGCTTCGGCGTGTTCGAGCGGGTCGAGCGCGCGGCGCGCACCGGCCGCAACCCGGCCACCGGTGAGCCGGTGCACGTCGCGGCCTCGACCGTGCCGAAGTTCCGCCCCGGCTCGGAATTCAAAGCCAGCGTCTCGAAGTAACCCCGACCCCTTTGACCCCGACCCCTTGACCCCGAGCCGGTAGCCCCAACTGGTCAGCTCCGGTTCGTCAGCTCTAGACGGCCGCCCGGTCGTGCGCCCATCGGGTCAGGTCGTGCTGATAGTCGGTCAGCGGGTGGTCGTCGGTCCCGGCCGAACGGGTCCAGGTGCCGTCCGGGTGCAGTTCCCAGGCCCGGACCCCGTCGGAGAAGGCGTGGTCGAGCATCGTGCGCAGGGACGACTTGAGGTCGTCCTGGCGGACCGAGACGAGCACCTCGATCCGACGGTCGAGGTTGCGGTGCATCATGTCGGCGCTGCCGATCCAGTGTTCGCCGGACGACCGGAACTCGAACACCCGGCTGTGTTCCAGGTAGCGGCCCAGGATCGAACGGACCCGGACCGTCTCGGACAGGCCCTCCACGCCCGGCTTCAACGCGCAGATCCCCCGGACCAGGCACTCAATCTGGACCCCGGCCCGGGAGGCCCGGTACAGGGCGTCGACGATCTCCTCGTCGACCAGGCTGTTGAGCTTGAGCCGGATGCCGGCGTCCCGGCCGTCCCGGGCCGCCTGGGCCTCCTGCTCGATCCGCTCGATGATGCCGCCGCGCATCCGTTCCGGCGCCACCAGCAACGACCGGTACTCCGTCTGCCGGCTGTAGCCGGTGAGCACGTTGAACAGGTCGGTGAGGTCGGCGCCGATGTCCGGGTCGGCGGTCAGCAGACCGAGATCCTCGTAGAGGCGGGCCGTCTTCGGGTTGTAGTTGCCGGTGCCGATGTGGCAGTAGCGCCGGAGCCGGCCGCGTTCCTGGCGCACCACCAGGCACGTCTTGCAGTGCGTCTTGAGACCGATCAACCCGTAGACGACGTGGCAGCCGGCCCGCTCCAGCTCCCGGGCCCAGCGGATGTTGGCCGTCTCGTCGAACCGGGCCTTGATCTCGACCAGGACAACGACCTGCTTGCCGGCTTCGGCGGCGTCGATCAGCGCCTCGACGATCGGCGAGTCACCGGACGTCCGATAGAGCGTCTGCTTGATCGCCAGCACGTTGGGATCGGCGGCGGCCTGCTCGATGAAGCGCTGCACCGAGGTCGTGAACGAGTCGTAGGGATGGTGCACGAGCACGTCGCCGTCGCGCAGCGCCGAGAAGAAGTCGGCCGGGTGCTCGCCGTCCGGGGACACCAGCCGGGGATGGGTGGCCGGCACCCGGGGCGGGTCCTTGAGCTCCGGTCGGTCGAGGTCGTAGAGCGCCCACAGCGTGGACAGGTCGAGCAGGCTCGGGACCCGCTGCACCTCCCGGGTGGTCACCTCGAGTTCCCGCATGAGCAGCTCGAGCAGGTCGTGGTCGATGTCGGCGGCCACCTCGAGGCGGACGGCGGGGCCGAACCGGCGGCGGGCGAGCTCCCGTTCCAGCGCCTGCAGCAGGTCCTCGGCCTCGTCCTCCTCGACTTCGAGATCGGCGTTGCGGGTGACCCGGAAGACATGGGAGTCGGTGACATCCATGCCCGGGAACAACTGGGCCAGGTGGGCGCCGATCAGGTCCTCAAGCGGGACGAACCGGGCCGGGGCGCCGTCGGCCCCGACGACCGGCACCAGCCGGGGCACGTTCTGGGGGATCTTCACCCGCGCGAACCGGTCGTGGCCACCGCCCGGATGCCGCACCGTGACCCCCAGGTTCAGCGACAGCCCGCTGATGTAGGGGAACGGGTGGGCCGGATCGACCGCGAGCGGGGTCAGGACCGGGAAGACCTGCTCGTGGAAGTAGCCGTGCAGCGACTCGCGCTGCTCCTCGGACAACTCGCCCCAGTGCAGGATCGTGATGCCGGCCTCGGCCAGCCCCGGGCGCACCGATTCGTTGAAACAGCGGGCGTGCCGCTCGGTCAACTCGGCCGTCTCCTTGCTGATGATGTCGAGCTGCTCCCGGGCGGTGAGCCCGTCAGCACTACGGACCGACAACCGGGTGACCTCCCGGCGCATCAGCCCGGCCACCCGGACCATGTAGAACTCGTCGAGGTTGCTCGCGAAGATGGCCAGGAACTTGGCCCGCTCGAGCAGTGGGACGCTTTCGTCTTCGGCCAGCGCGAGCACCCGGGCGTTGAAGTCCAGCCACGAGCGTTCCCGGTTGATGAACCGGTCGCCGGGCAGGTCGGACGCGGCGGCCGGGGGCCGGGGCGCCTCAAACGGCTCCAGCAGGGCACTGCGGGGCTTGCGCTGGGGTTGTTCCGGCCTGGTGGCCACCGCCTCGCTCATGCCAACCGATGGTGCCAGGCGAACGTGAACCCGGCAGCCCGGTCAGATGACCGGGAGGAAACTCCGCGGCCCACCGTCGGGCCGATGGGCCGGTAACGAGCGGGAAACAGGCCGGGGCGATGATGACCAGGTGAGGGGCGCGCCCGGATCGGCCGTCGACGACCCGCTGGCCGAGTTGACGGGGGCGCCGGCCGTCGTCCTGGCCACCGATCCCGCCGCCCGCGCCGCCCAGCTGGGGGCGGCCGGCCGGGTCACCTACCGGATCAGCCAGCGGTTCGCCTACTCCTACGACGGGCCGGCCCACGACCTCGTCCACCGGCTCGCGGTCATCCCCCCGGCCCGCCACGGCGACCAGTCCCGGAAGGCCTACTGGATCGACATTTCGGACCCGACCGCCGTCCTGACCTGGGAACGGACCCCGGACGGGGGTGTCGTGGCGGTGGCCCGGGTCGCCCGGGTGCCATCCCGGCTGGAGTTCGCGGTGTTCGCGGTCGTCGAGCGGGACGGCGCCGAACCGCCGCGGCTGCCGGCGTCCGCGTTGACCGGGCGGCGGCTGCTGAACCCGACCGCGCTGACCCGGTCCGACGCCCGGATCCGGGCGGTCGCCTCGTCGCTTTGCGCCGGGGACCCGCTCACCACGGCCCGGCGGTGCGCCTCCTGGGTGCACGGTCGGATCGCCTACACCGGCGGCGTCACGGGCGTTCTGACCCCGGCCGCGGAAGCCCTGGCCGGTGGCCGGGGGGTGTGCCAGGACCACGCGCACGTCACCTTGGCGCTGTGCCGGGCGGCGGGCGTTCCGAGCCGGTACGTCTCCGGGCACCTGCTCGGGGACGGCGGCACCCACGCCTGGGTGGAGGTGATCGTGCCGGATCCGTCCGCCGACGGAACGGCCCGCGCGGTGGCGATCGACCCCTGCCACGACCGGCTCGCCGACCGGCGGTACCTGACCGTGGCGGTCGGGCGCGACTACGCCGACGTCGCCCCGACCTCGGGCGTCTACTCCGGTCCGGGGCGCGGGTCGCTCACGGCCACCAAGCAGGTCGACGTCATCGGACTCGGCTGAGGACCTCCCGGGTGCGCGGGCCCGCGCCGAGCACGATCGCCTCGGCCAGGTGGTCGGCCGTGTCGACGTCGCGGCGCAGCCCGGCGACCGACGAGCCGAGCAGACCGGTGAGGTCGACCGCCCCGGCGGCGACGTGGGCGGCCCGGCTCGCCGGCCCGAACGCCGGGGACAGCGCCAGCCCCGGACCGGCGGTCAGCAGCACCGTGCCCGTCCCGTCCGCGTCGGCGACCAGGGCGCGGGGATGCCGGGCGGCGGCCCGCAGCGCCCGGCCGAGCTGTTCGGGCACCACCGCCGCCAGGTCGGCCGAGAGGGCCGCGATCCCGAGCCCCGGCCACTGATGAGCGGCGACCCCCGCGCCGTGGGTCAGCGCGGCGTTCAGCCCCGCGTCGGGGCCGTCCGGCACGACCTGAGCGCCGGCCCGGCGCAGGACGGCCTGCGCCCGGGGGTCGTCGGTGACCACGATCACCGCGCCCACCTCGTCGCCGCTGGCCACGGCGGCGCTGACCGTGTCGGTTGCCATCGCCAGCGCCAGCGCGGCCCGGTCCGGTCGGGCCAGCCTCGATTTGGCCCGGGCCAACGGCTTCACCGGTAGCACCACCACCCATTGGAACCCTGCGCGCGGGGCCCCACCGACACCTGCCACAGCGGCGACGCTAGCCGGCCTGCTCGACAGTGCGCGCGGCGCTGAGAAAGACTCGGCGTCCATGGGACGGGTCGAGCGCCGGGGATTCTGGATCGGCATCTTCGTAGCGATCATCAAACCGCTGTCGTTGCTGCTCACCCGGCGTCGGTGGACCGGGCGGGACAACGTCCCCCGGACCGGCGGCGTGATCTTCGCGGCCAACCACGTCTCCTACGTCGATCCGGTCTCCATGGCCCATTTCGTGTACTGGTGCCGGCGGATCCCCCGTTTCATGGCCAAGAGCGAGCTGTTCACCGTGCCGGTGCTGGGTCGGATGCTGCGGGGCGCGGCCCAGATTCCGGTGTACCGCCGGTCGACCTCGGCGGGCGACGCGCTGCGGGACGCGGTGGCCGCGCTCGAAGCCGGCCGGGCCGTGGTGATCTACCCGGAGGGGACGATCACGCAGGATCCGGACGACTGGCCGATGCTGGCCCGGACCGGGGTGGCCCGGCTCGCCCTGCGCACCGGGGCTCCGGTCGTACCGGTCGCGCAGTGGGGGGCCCAGGAGATCTTCGGCCGGGAGAAAAAGGTGCGGCTGCTGCCCCGGCGGGTGATCGTCACGTCCGTCGGCCGACCGGTCGATCTGTCCGCGTTCCAGGACGCCGAGGCCACCGCCCCGGTCCTGCGGGCCGTGACCGAGATGATCATGAATGGGGTGCGGGAGCAGCTCGTCGTCATCCGGGGCGAGGAGCCGCCCGCGGCGGTCTGGAACCCCCGGACGGCCCGGCGGGAGGTCGACGCGGCGGTCCCGGCGGAGCCGGTCGTACCCGATCAGCCGGTGGACGACTTCCGCGACCCACCCATCGCCGACCGGACCACCGCGTGACCCGTGCGGCGGTGTTCTCCGCCGGATCATGGGGCACCGTCTTCGCTAAGGTGATTGCCGACGCCGGCGGGGAGGCGGTGCTGTTGAGCCGCAACCCGAGCGTGGTCGAGGCCGTGAACGGGCGGCGGCGCAACCCACGGCACCTGCCCGGGGTCGTCCTGCCCGACCGGGTCCGCGCCACGCTCGACGCCGCGGAGGCCCTCGACGGGGCCGCCCTCGTCGTGCTGGCCATCCCGTCGCAATCGCTGCGCGAGGCATTGACCGGCTGGGCGCCCCTCGTCGACCCGGCCGCGATCTACGTCAGCTTGATGAAGGGCATCGAGACCGGCACCTCGAAGCGGATGACGGAGGTCATCGCGGAGGTCACCGGCGCCGGGCCGGAGCGGATCGCGCTGGTCAGCGGACCCAATCTGGCCGCCGAGATCGGCCAGGAGCAGCCGTCGGCGACCGTCGTGGCGAGCGTCTCCCACGATGCGGCGCTGACCGTCCAGGGCGCGAGCCACACCCCCTACTTGCGTCCCTACACCAACCACGACGTGGTCGGCTGCGAGCTCGGCGGTGCGGTCAAGAACGTGATCGCGCTGGCCGCCGGGATCGTCACCGGGATGGGCTACGGGGCGAACGCGGTCGCCTCGCTCATCACCCGGGGTCTGTCGGAAACCGCGCGGCTCGGGGTCGCGCTCGGCGCGGACCCCTTGACCTTCTCCGGCCTGGCCGGCCTCGGCGACCTGGTGGCCACCTGTACGTCGCCTCTGTCGCGCAACCGGACCTTCGGCGAGAAGCTCGGGCTCGGGATGACCCTTGAGCAGGTCACGGCGGAGCAGTTCGAGGTCGCCGAGGGAGTCCGGTCGTGCCGGCCGTTGCTCTACCTCGCCCGTCGCCACGACGTGGACATGCCGATCATCGAACACGTCGAGCTTGTGATCTACGAAGGACTGCCCGTCGCCGACGCTTTCAAGAGCCTGATGAGCCGCGACCCCGGCCCGGAGTGAGACCGTCATTTCAGGCCGCTTCCGGGCGGTGTTGGAAGAGCCCGGCGACGACGTCATCCCGAACGACGGTCAACAGGCGGGCGGGGTCCGTGCCGGCCGGGTCGGGGGGTGGGTTGAGTTTGCCGGTGGCGGCGGTGATCGCGGCGGCGAGCACGGCGCCGTCTTCGGGGGGTAGGCGGGCGTTCAGGAGTTCGCTGTTAGAACGGGTAGCGGGCCCGCTCCAACCCGATTTTCGGACCTGTGGATAACCGGCCGTGGACGGTCGGGCTGCCGCGGCACCGAGCCGGATTGCGGGTGGTGGAACGTTCCGCGGAGCACTGATTGCTGGCGCAATGGCCGACCATGGCCCGACGGTGCGGACGGGCCGATACGTCGACCAGCCACCCCGGAGCGTTCCGCGGAACAGTAGTTGCTGACGCACCGACCGGTCGGCCCGTCGGTGGCGGGCGAGTAGACGGCTACGGAGTCGTGGGCCGGGTGTCGGCGTTCACGGCTGGCGCGAGGGAGGTCAACACATCGAAACTGTCGACCCCACCCGGCACGAGCACCACAACCTGCGGGCGGCGGGTCGGCGTCGAATACCGGACCGATCCGCCGAGCTGCTCGGCGAACCAGCCCACTCCGTCGACCACGGCCAGCGCGGCGGTCGGTCGGTAGCTGGCCGCCACCCCGACGACGCCACACGACAGCACGACCGGCGGATTCCCCCACGCCGCCGCGAACGTCGTCGCCGGACTGATCGCCCGATGGCCCAGGTGGTGGCCCAGCGATCGGGGGAGGGTGTCCGCCAGGCGAACGCAGGCGGTCCGGTCGGCGCCGGTGGGCTGCGCCACCCCGCCGACCCGGAGGGTGCCCGGCCCGCTGCCGCAGCCCCCGGCGATCAGGGCCGTCAAGACAAACAGGGCCGTCGGCACGGCCAGCCCGGTCGGCCGGGCGAGGCGATGGGGAGCGTTGCGCCCGGCCGGGCGAACGGCACGCACCAGCTGACGACGTGAGGCGTGGGCGACGTGAGTGGCGGCCGGCGTCAGAAGTGGACGACGGGGCAGGTCAGCGTGCGGGTGATGCCGTCGACAGCCTGGACCCGCGACATGACGAGCTTTCCGAGTTCATCGACATTGCGGGCTTCGGCGCGCACGATCACGTCGTACGGACCGGTGACGTCCTCGGCCTGGGTGACCCCGGCGATCTGCTCGATCTCTTTGGCGACCGAGGCGGACTTTCCAACCTCGGTCTGGATGAGGATGTAGGCGTGGACCACGAACGCTCCCTCGTCGGACGTCGACAGCCCGAAGCGCGCAACACCGGGCCGACAGAAGGTAACAGGCCGAAGGCCGCCGTGAGCGTTTCTGACGTTGGCGAATTTGGACTCGTTGCCCGAGTGGTGTCCCGAATGGCCGCTCCGCCCGCCCCGGCGGGCCCGGGGGATGACGCCGCGGTCGTTTACGCCACCTCCGGCTCACTTGTCGTAACGACGGATATTCTTGTGGAAAGCCGGCATTTCCGGCTCGATTGGTCGTCGCCTTACGACGTGGGTCGCAAGGCGGCCGCGCAGAATCTCGCGGATGTGGTGGCGATGGGCGCCTGGCCCACCGCGCTCCTGATCGGTCTCGCCTGCCCGCCCGCCACCCGGCTCACCGTCACCGACGGGCTGGCTGACGGCCTGCGCGACGAATGCGCCGAGACCGGCGCCGCCGTCGTCGGGGGTGACGTGGTGAGCGCCGACCAGCTGATCATCGCGGTGACGGCGCTCGGTGACCCGCGTGGGCGGGCGCCGGTTCTGCGGTCCGGGGCCCGACCGGGCGACACGGTCGTACTCGCCGGCACGGTGGGGCGCTCGGCGGCCGGCCTGGAGCTGTTGCGGGCCGGCGTCACGACCGGCCCGTTGGTGGCGGCCCACCGGCGGCCCACGCCGCCGTACGCGGCCGGACCCGACCTGGCCCGCGCCGGGGCCACGTCCATGATCGACGTCAGTGACGGGCTGCTGGCCGACCTCGGGCACGTCGCCCGGGCGTCCGGGGTGGTGATCGAGGTCGACGCGGACGCACTGGCCGCCTACGAACCCGCCGTGCCCGCCATCCACCGGCTCACCGGCGGGGAGGACCACGGCCTGGTCGCCACCCTGCCACCCGGGGCGGTGCTGCCGTCCGGCGTCCGACCCATCGGGCGGGTCCTCGGCCCGGCGGACCCGGACGACCCGGCCGGGCCAGAAGGGGCGGCCGGGACGGTCCGGGTGGTCGGCGCCGACGTTCCGGCCGACCTGCTCGGGCAGCCCGGATGGGACCACTTCGGCGCCGCCGGGAACTAGCGTGGCGGCCATGGCCCCGCCCCGTGTGCTGTCCGTCGCCGGCTCCGACTCCGGGGGCGGCGCGGGAATTCAGGCCGACCTCAAGACGATGCTGGCCCTCGGCGTGCACGGCATGAGTGCCCTGGCCGCCGTGACGGCCCAGAACTCGCTCGGGGTGCAGGGCGTCTGGGAACTGCCGGCCGAGGCGGTCCGCGCGCAGATCCGCTCGGTTGTGGACGACATCGGGGTTGACGCGGTCAAGACCGGGATGCTGTCGTCACCGGAGATCGTGTCGGTGGTGGCCGCCGAACTCGCGCGGGCCGGAGCGCCCGTGGTGGTCGACCCGGTCGGGGTGTCGAAGCACGGTGACCCGCTGCTCGCGCCCGCGGCCGTGGAAACGGTCCGCCGGGAACTGCTGCCCGTCGCGACCGTGGCCACGCCCAACACCGACGAGGTCCGCCTGCTGACCGGCGTCGAGGTGCACGGGGTGGAGGATCTGCCGGCGGCGGCCGCGGCGATGTTGGCGCTCGGGCCGACCTGGGTGCTGATCAAGGGTGGTCACCTGCGGGGCGACGCGGTCGACCTGCTCACCGACGGCTCGACCGAGGTCGAGCTGCGCGCGCCCCGGCAGGACAACGCGCACACCCACGGAACGGGTTGCACGCTGGCCGCCGCCATCGCGTCCGGCCTGGCCAGCGGGCTCGACGTGCCGGCGGCGGTCCGGGCCGCCAAGGAGTACGTCACCGGAGCCCTGGTCGCCGGCTTCGCGCTCGGCGGCGGGATCGGCCCCGTGGACCACGGGTGGCGCTGGCGCCGTTAGGCGCGCGTGACCTTGCCGGCCTTGATGCACGAGGCGCAGACGTTCAGGCGCTTGGGGGTCTTGCCGACCAGCGCGTGGACGGTCTGGATGTTGGGGTTCCAGCGCCGCGGAGTGCGCCGGTGGGAGTGGGAGACCGCCATGCCGAAGCCGGGTCCCTTGCCGCAGACGTCACACACCGAAGACACGAGCAACACTCCGCCGGAAGATAGTTATCGCCGCCGTGAGGGCAGCCGGGCCGGCGCCGCAATCCGCGGCAACCATGGTCGAGGCTACCGTACGAACGGCCGGACCCGATCGGGCACTATCAGCGTGTGGTCGACCTTTCGACGAAGTTGCGCGAGGTCGTCGGCGGGAAGACCGCGGCGGTCCTCACCGATGCCCTCGATCTCATCACCGTCGGTGATCTGCTCGGACACCTGCCCCGGCGGTACAGCGAGCGCGGGGAACTCACCGATCTGGCCGGGTTGACGGTCGGTGAAGAGGTCACGGTCCAGGCCCGGGTGGCGAAGATCGAGCAGCGTCCGATGCGCGGCGGGCGTCGCACCTTCCTCGACGTCACCGTGACCGACGGCCGGGGCACGCTCTCGCTGACGTTCTTCAACCAGCCGTGGCGAAAGAGGCAGCTCACCCCGGGCACCACCGCCTACTTCGCGGGCAAGGTCGAGGCGTTCCGCACGAAACGGCAGCTCACCAACCCCGAGGTCCTCCTGCTCGAAGCGACCGGGGAGGGCACCGAGGAGGTCCTGGACGCCGCGCTGTTCGCCGGCGGGTTCATCCCGATCTACCCGGCGACGAAGAAGATGCCCAGCTGGACGATCGCGAAGTGCATCCGGCTGACCCTGGAGACGGTCACCGCCCCGCCCGGCGTGGTGCCCGATCCGCTGCCGGCCGAGCTGCGGGCCCGGCACGGACTGACCGATCTCCTCGACGCCTACTGGCTGGTCCACCGACCGACGTCGCGGGCCGACATCGCCCGGGCCCGGGAGCGGCTCAAATGGGACGAGGCGCTGGTCGTGCAGATCGCGCTCGCCCAACGCCGGTTGGCCGCCGACGCGCTCACCACCACCCCCCGACCCGAACGCGCCGACGGTCTGCTCGCCGCGTTCGATGCTTCCCTGCCGTTCGTGCTCACCGACGGCCAGCGGGCGGTCGGCGCGACGCTGGCCACCGAGCTGGCCCGGTCCCATCCGATGCACCGGCTGCTGCAGGGCGAGGTCGGCTCGGGCAAGACGATCGTCGCGTTGCGGGCCATGCTCACCGCGGTCGACGCCGGCGGCCAGGCCGTCCTGCTCGCGCCGACCGAGGTCCTGGCCGCCCAGCACCTGCGCAGCCTGCGGGCCCTGCTCGGACCGCTCGGGCGGGCCGGCGAGCTCGGCGCGGCCGACCCGGCGACCCGGATCACCCTGGTCACCGGGTCGTTGGGAGCCCGGGCCCGGCGCGAAGCCCTCGCCTCGGTCGCCGACGGGAGCGCCGGGCTGGTGGTCGGCACGCACGCGTTGCTGGAGGAATCGGTCGTTTTCGCGGACCTGGCCCTGGTGGTCGTCGACGAACAGCACCGGTTCGGGGTCGAGCAGCGGGCCGCCCTGCGCAGCCGGTCCGAACGGCCGCCGCACGTCCTGGTCATGACCGCCACGCCGATCCCGCGCTCGGTGGCGATGACGGTGTTCGGTGACCTGGAGACGTCCTCGCTGACCGAGCTGCCGGCCGGTCGCTCGCCGATCTCCAGCTTCGTCGTCCCGGGTGGCAACGAGGCGTGGGTGAACCGCATGTGGGGCCGGGTGCGCGACGAGGTCGCCGCCGGGCACCAGGCCTTCGTGGTCTGCCCCCGGATCGGCGGCGACGCCCCGGGTGAGGACGGTCCGGGCGCGAAGCCCGACCCGGAAACGGGGCGCCGGCCGGGCGCGGCGGTCGTCGACGTCGTCGCGCTGGTGGCCGAGGGGGAACTGGCCGGACTGCGGGTGGCCGCGCTGCACGGCCGCCTGCCGGCCGACGAGAAGGACGCCGTGATGACCACGTTCGCGGCCGGGGACCTCGACGTGCTCGTCGCGACCACGGTCGTCGAGGTCGGCGTGGACGTGCCCAACGCGACGGTGATGGTGCTGCTGGACGCCGACCGGTTCGGGGTGTCGCAGCTGCACCAGCTGCGGGGTCGGGTCGGGCGGGGTCAGGCGGGCGGCTGGTGCCTCCTGCACACCGAGGCGCCCGACGGGAGCCCGGCCCGGGAACGCCTGGCCGCCGTGGCCGCCACCACCGATGGGGCCGAACTGGCCCGGATCGACCTTGAGCAGCGACGGGAGGGGGACGTGCTGGGCGTCGCCCAGTCCGGTGGCCGCCGCTCGCTGAAACTGCTCGAACTCCTGCGGGATCTCGATGTCATCCAGGCCGCGCGGCAGGAAGCGATCGCGATCGTGACCGCCGATCCCGAACTGGCCGCCCATCCCGTGCTCGCGGCGGCGCTGCGGGCCACCCTCGACGAGTCGTCGGCCGAGTATCTGGAGAAAGGCTGATGCCTCGGATAGTGGCCGGAACGGCGCGCGGGCGCCGGCTCGCCGTCCCGCCCGGTGACCGCACCCGGCCGACGTCCGACCGGGCCCGGGAAGGGCTGTTCAACACGCTCGCGACCCTTGTCGACCTGCCCGGCGCGCGATTTGCGGATCTTTATGCCGGCAGCGGCGCAGTTGGGCTGGAAGCACTCTCCCGGGGAGCGGAACACGTTTTGCTCGTCGATTCCGATCCGGTTGCCGTGCGCGTGCTGAAGGCGAATGTGGATGTTGTCGGGCTGCCCGGCGCCGAAATTATCCGATCACCGGTGGAGAGTGTGGTGGATGCCATAGCCGGGAAGTCCTACGATGTGATGTTCCTCGACCCTCCGTATGCGATCACCAACGACGCGCTGATCGACCTGGTCGGTCGCATCTCACACCGTGGCTGGCTCGCGACCGCTGGTGTGTGTGTGGTCGAGCGGGCCACCCGGGCGGAGCCGTTCGCCTGGCCCGCCGGCCTGACCGCCGACCGTCATCGCAGGTACGGCGAGGGCACACTCTGGTACGGTTTCGGATCATGAGAAAGGCCGTCTGTCCAGGCTCGTTCGATCCGATCACCAATGGCCATCTCGACATCATCGAAAGAGCGAGTCGACTGTTCGACGAGGTCGTCGTCGCGGTCCTCATCAACAAGAGCAAGGCGAACCTGTTCACCGTCGAGGAACGGATCGAGTTGATCCAGGAGGCCTCGGCGGAATTCCCGAATGTCACCGTCGAGTCGTCCCATGGCCTGCTGGTGGACTTCTGCCGGACCCGGGGAATCCAGGCGATCGTCAAGGGGCTGCGCGCGGTCAGTGACTTCGATTACGAGTTGCAGATGGCGCAGATGAATACGTCGTTGGCCGGCATCGAGACGTTGTTCATGAGCACCAACCCGCAGTACGCATTCCTGTCCTCCAGCCTGGTCAAGGAGGTTGCCCGCTACGGCGGCGACGTCTCGCGGCTGGTGCCGGACGTCGTCTGGAAGCGGATGCGGGAGCGACTCGCCGACGGAGAGTAACTGATGGGTGGCGCAGGGCTGATCGTCCTACCCTGCCCGTATGGGTGACTTGACGCGCAAGGTCGACGACCTCATCGGCACGGTTTCCGCCGCCCGGGCCATGCCGCTGTCGGCCTCCTGCGTGCTGAACCGAGTGGACGTCCTGGCCGCGCTGGAGGAACTGCGCGGGGTGGTGTCGGCCGAGTTCGCCTCGGCCGACGAAGTGATCGCCCGCCGGGACGAGATCCTCGCCGAGGCCCGGGTCCAGGCCGAGCAGATTCTGGTGGCCGCCGGCCGGGAGCGCGCGCGCATCCTGTCCAACACCGACCTGGTCCGGGAGTCGCGTGACGAGGCCGACCGGATCGAAGCCGCCGCCCGGGAATCGGCCCGCGAGATGCGTCGGGAGATCGACGACTACGTCGACGCGAAGCTCGCCACCTTCGAGGTGGTGCTGCAGCGCACAATGGGCTCGGTCGCGCGGGGCCGGTCGCGACTGGCCGGGCAGACCGGCTACGGCCAACTCGGGGACGCCTCGGGTGCTCCGCGCCCGCCGGTCGGAGACGCGGCCAGCGACCGGCCCACCGGGTCCGGTCATGTCCTGGTCGAGCCGTCGGTCCGGATGATCCCGGCCCAACCGCGCGAATTCCGGGACGGCGAATTCCGGGACGATCGGCACCGCGAGCCGGAGCCGGTCGCCCCGGCGCGGCCCCCCGCGCCGGCCCCGACCCCGGCCCCGGCCCCGACCTCGACCCCGCGCCGTCCGGAGGAGGAGCCGGCGCCCGAACCGGCTGCCGCCCCGAGTGACTCCGGTGCCGCGTCCGACGGCTGACCGCCGAGGTCACGGTGGGTCCGGTCGGTACCCTCGTGTCATCGGCTAAACTGGGTCGTCCCGGCTGCGGAAACTGGTGGCCGCGCGCCAAAGATCCGACAATTCCCGAACAGCGACAGGTGCTTCCGCCGTCTCAGACGCCGTTTCAGTCCCGTGACCATTACTTCGCAGCGCCGCATAGACCCCCGCCGCCCGCTCGTCCTCGATACCCGAGAGCTGAGCCGCCGGCCCGGGTCCATGAAGCGTGTCCGGACGACGGTCCCGGCGCCGGCCGAGCTGGGAACCCCGCTACTGGCTGTCCCGGCCGGCGCGCCGGTCGAGCTGGATCTCCGCCTCGAAGCGGTGATGGAAGGCGTCCTGGTCAGCGGCACGGCCGCGACGCAGGTGGTCGGCGAATGTGCCCGCTGCCTGGAACCCGTGGCGGACGAGGTCGAGGTCGAGTTCCGGGAGCTGTTCACCTACCCCGACCGCTACGGCGACGCCGGTCGCGGTGACGACGATGACGATCTCGGTCAGCTCATCGACGACCACGCCGACCTGGAGCCGGCGGTGCGCGACGCGCTCGTGCTGAGCCTGCCCCTGTCGCCGCGGTGCCGCGAAGACTGCCCCGGGCTGTGCGTCGACTGCGGCGCGCGGCTGGCCGACGTCGGCCCCGGCCACACCCACGAGCGCTCCGATCCCCGCTGGGCGGTGTTGTCCGCTCTGGAGGTTCCTGCGCCGGAGGTCAACGCCGACGGCGGTGTCCCGAGCGACCCGACCCCATCGAGCCTCGACAGTTTGGAGAAGGACTAGTGGCCGTCCCGAAGCGCCGAACCTCGCGCAGCAACACCCGTTCCCGCCGTTCGCAGTGGAAAGCAACGGTTCCGGCAATGTCCATCTGCCCGCGCGGGCACGTCACGCGCCCGCACACCGTGTGCCCCACCTGCGGCCGGTACAACGACCGTCAGGTCATCGACGTCTGACATCACGTGACCCGCGTTGCCGTCGACGTCCTCGGGGACGATCGCGAGCCGGATGCCCCGGTGCCCGGTGAGGTTCTCGACGGCCTCCTCGGCGCGCTGGACGACGACGGGGATCTGCGTCTGGTGATCGTCGGGCCGGCGGCCGTCCTGGCTGACGCCCTGGCTGACCGGGGGGTTGCTCCCGGCGACCGGGTGCGACTGGCGGACGGCCCGGAATTCGTCGGCGCGTTCGACGATCCGGCCCGGGCGGTCCGGGCCCGGCGCCGGGCCAGCGTCCGGGTCGCCGCCCGCCTGGTCCGGGACGGCGCCGCCGACGCCTGCGTGTCGCGGGGCCCGGTCGACGCGGTCGTCACCGCGGCGATCTTCGTCCTGGGGCTGATACCGGGCGCCACCCGGGCCGCGGTGGCCCGGGTCGTTTCGGCCCCGGCCGGCCCGGTGGTCCTGCTCGACACCGGCGGGCGCGGCGACGACACCACCCCCGATCTGCTCGGTCAGTTCGCGCTGGCCGGGTCGGCCTACGCGGTCGCCCGGTACGGCCTGAGCCGGCCGCGGGTCGGTCTTCTGTCCACCGGTACCGGGGAATCAGTAGGAGGCGATGTGCTCCGCCGCTCGGGGACCGTCTTTCTCGCTGGTCTGGACACCGGGTCCGACCCCACGTTCGTCGGTCCGGTGACCGCCGACGCGGTGGCGCTGGGCCGGGTCGCGGACGTGATCGTGACGGACGGCTTCACCGGTTCGGTGGTGGCCGCAGCCCTGCGGGGCGCGGCGGTGGCGGGCGGTCCGGCCCTGGCTCCGGACCGCGTCGTGCTCGGCGTGGGCGGCGTGATGGTCCACGCCGGATCGGAGCGGGCGGCGACCGGCCCGGCGGTCGCGCTGGCCGCCGCGCTGGCGGCCGGTGACCTGGGCGGCGCCACCCGCTCGACCATGGACGGGCTGGTCGCCCGCCGGCGCAGCCGGGCGGGACTGTCCTCGTGAACCGGTCGTTGCCCCCGCCCGCGCCGCAGGCCGACCTCCTGATCGCGCTGAAGGTGTCGGTCGAGGAACGTCTGCTGCACCGGTCGCTGACCCATCGCTCCTACGCCTACGAGAACGGCGGGCTGCCGACCAACGAGCGGCTCGAGTTCCTGGGCGACGCGGTCCTCGGCCTCGTGATCACCGACGCGCTCTACACCCGTCACCCCGAACTGCCCGAGGGGCAGCTGGCCAAGCAACGGGCCTCGGTGGTGAACATGCGCGCGCTGGCGTCGGTCGCCCGGCAGATCGGGGACGGCGGGATCGGGCCGTACCTGCTGCTGGGGCGGGGTGAGGAGGCCACCGGGGGTCGGGACAAGGCGAGCATCCTCGCCGACACGCTGGAAGCGCTCATCGGCGCGGTGTATTTGTCCGACGGGCTCGAGAGCACCACGACGCTGATCCACCGCCTGTTCAAACCCCTGCTGGACGCCGCGGCGGACCTCGGGGCCGGGCTCGACTGGAAGACCTCGCTGCAGGAGCTGACCGCCCTGCACCTGCTCGGGCCGCCCGAGTACCTGGTGGCCGAATCGGGGCCCGACCACGCCAAACGCTTCACCGCCCGCGCCGTCGTCGGGGGCATCGAGGTCGGCCGGGGCGAGGGGGGCAGCAAGAAGGAAGCCGAGCAGCGGGCCGCCGCCACGGCGTTCGAGCAGGTCCGGATCCAGACCTCGGGCGGCGCCAACGGCGACGCGGCGTCGACCGCTGCGGCGACCCCGGCTGGTGATGGGAGCCCGAGCGTCGAGGCGACGCCGGCCGGCGACGCGACCCCGGAAGCCGCCGGGCCCGACGGCGGGCCGTCCTGAGCCGATCGCCCCGCGGCGGCCCTCACCATGCCTGAACTGCCCGAGGTCGAGGTGGTCCGGGCCGGCCTGGCGCGCGGCGTGGTCGGCCGGACAGTGGACACGGTGGTCGTCGGGCATCCCCGGGCCGTCCGTCGGCACCCGGAAGGCGGGGAGCACTTCGCCCAGCTGTTGACCGGGCGCGCCATCACGGCCGCGCGGCGGCGGGGGAAGTATCTGTGGCTCACGCTCGACGGCCCGGGGGCGGCGTCGAGCGCTCCCGAAGCGCTGCTCGCGCACCTCGGGATGAGCGGCCAGCTGCTGGTCGTGCCGCCGACGAAGCCTCCCGAGCCGCACCTGCGGGTTCGGGTCACCTTCCGGGACGGCGGCCGGGAACTGCGATTCGTGGATCAACGTACGTTCGGCGGGCTGGCGGTCGCGGCGGTCGACCGGCAAGCGGGGGTTCCGGCCCCGATCGCCCATATCGCGCCCGATCCGCTCGAACCGGTCTTCGACGACGCGGTCTTCGCCGCGGCGATCCGTCGGCGCCGGACCGGGGTCAAACGGGCGCTTCTCGACCAGACCCTGGTCAGCGGGATCGGCAACATCTACGCGGACGAGGCGCTGTGGCGGGCCGGCCTGCACTTCGCGCGACCCACCGAGACGCTGACCCGTCCCGAGACCGGCCGCCTGATGGCGGCCGTGCGGGCGGTGCTGGGGGAGTCCCTGGCCGCCGGGGGCACGTCGTTCGACGCGCTGTACGTCTCCACCGAAGGGGTCAGTGGCCTGTTCGAACGGTCACTGGCGGTCTACGGACGAGCCGGCGAACCCTGCCCGAGGTGCGGCACGCCGATCCGGCGGGACGCGTTCATGAACCGGTCGAGCCACACGTGCCCGGCCTGCCAGCCGCGACCCCGACGCGGCCGGTGGTGACGCCACCGGCCGGGCGCCAGACCTGGCCGGCCCGGCGTCAGACCTTGCCGGGGCGGTTCGGGACGACGGTCTGGGTCGGCCCGGAGGTGCGCGGCGGGGCGTACCCGGGCCCGACCGGCGCCTGGCTCGGGACTCCGAGCGCGGGGGCCGGGGTGTTGGTCCGCAGCCCTTCCGTCGAAGCGTGGGGGACCGGGAGCACGCCGCCTTCCTGATGGAAGTTCTGGCCGCAACCGGAGAGCAACAGGGTGGCTGGCAGGACGGCTGTTCCGACGGCCGCGACGGCTAGTGCGCGGCGGCGGCGGGTGCCGCGTGCGAGCGGCAAGGGATGGCTTTTCACAGTGAGTCGGTACCCTATCGCGGCCATGGACCCCGTTCCCGTTCAGCACGGCCGCGATGCTCCCGATGTGCCCGCCGCCACACCCTCCGGTCCCGGCGACGGGATCGCCGCGCGACTGACCATCCGGGTCGAAGGGCACGTTCAGGGGGTGGGCTTCCGGGCCTTCGTCCGGTCCCGGGCGAGCCGGTTGGGGCTGGTCGGCTCGGCCACGAACCGCGCGGACGGTTCGGTCGAAGTGCTCGCGGAAGGTCCGGCCCGGGACTGTCGGGCATTGATCGGCGCGCTGCGCGACGGTTGGACGCCGGGCTGGGTCACCGGCGTCGTGATCGAATGGGGTTCCCCACGGGGTGACCTCGAGGGATTCAGCCGTCGATGACCCCCGGGACCGACAAATTGCCGCTATCGGCGGGCTGCTGGTCGGGGGCAGCGGCAAGGTGTTGCCAGGACCACACCGGAACGTCGAAAGGGGGGTGCCGAAGTCAGTGAGGTGTGGCATCGTCTTGACCTTCTGTCTCTCCACGTGCGATCCTGGTTTCATCGTCCCGGCGCGCTTTGATGCGCGCTGATCCTGACGTAATACATCCAGTAGGTCACTCATCGTGGAGGACCACCACCATGGCGAAGGCCCTTTTCGGCCACGTCGGCGTCGGCACCGACCAGCGTCTGTCCACCGAAGTACGTCGTCTCCGGACGCGCGTAGCGGAGCTTGAAGCAGAGCTCATTCGGGTTCAGTCGGTCAACGAAGCGCTCGTAGAGCGCGTCGACGTCTCTGATGAACTGCGCGCGTTCGACGTGGAGCCCGCGCTGACCTGACGGCCACGGGGCCGCGCGGGCCAGTCGCCCGCGCCGGTCGGATAGCGCTCCGGCGGTACCCGACCCGTCAGGATCTGACGTCCGGGCGTACTTCTGGGCGGGATCGTCGGCTCGTCTGCCTGTGGTAGCCGTGTCGCGTGGGTGCCCGCGCCTGCTCCCGCTATTGTGGGGGACGTCGGCGCGGTTCTCCGTCCATCGACGCAGGATACGCATCCTGATCGGGTTCAGGGACGCTGGCACTGCCCATTCCCCCAGGAAGAACGCGGGAGAGCGGTGCATCTCAAGAGCCTGACCCTGCGGGGTTTCAAGTCGTTCGCCAGTTCGACGACCTTGCATCTCGAGCCGGGCATCACCTGTGTGGTCGGCCCCAATGGCTCGGGCAAGAGCAACGTCGTCGACGCCATCGCCTGGGTTCTCGGCGAGCAGGGCGCCAAGGCGCTGCGCGGTGGAACGATGTCCGACGTCATTTTCGCGGGCACTCCGGCGCGTCCGGCGCTCGGCCGGGCCGAGGTTCTGCTCACGATCGACAACTCCGACGGCGCGTTGCCGATCGAGTATTCCGAAGTGACCGTCGGCCGGTTGATGTTCCGCAGCGGCGAGAGTGAATACACGATCAACGGCACGGCGTGCCGGCTGCTCGACATTCAGGAATTGATGAGCGATTCCGGCATTGGTCGGGAGCTCCACGTCGTTGTCGGGCAGGGCCAGCTCGACGCCGTCCTGCAGGCCCGCCCGGAGGACCGCCGCGCCTTCATCGAGGAGGCGGCCGGCGTTCTCAAACACCGCAAACGCAAGGAAAAGGCGTTGCGGAAGCTCGAGGCGATGGCGGCCAACCTCACGCGACTGACGGACCTGTCCGCCGAACTGCGCCGCCAGCTCGGGCCGCTCGGCCGGCAGGCCGAAATTGCCCGCCGGGCGGGCGCCATCCAGGCCACGTTGCGCGATGCCCGGCTGCGGCTGGCCGCTGACGACCTGGTCGGGGCGCGGGACGAACTGGCCACCGATGTCCGCGACGAGGAAGCCCAACGGGCCCGGGTCAGTGCCGCGGAGCGCGCGCTGGCCGAGTTCACCGCCCGCGAGCAGGAACTGGACACCGCGTTGGCGGCGGCTGTGCCCCGCGCGACCGCCGCCGCCGAGACCTGGTACGCCCTCACCTCCCTGCGGGAACGGCTGCGGGGTACCGCATCGCTGGCCAACGAGCGGGCCCGGCTGCTGCGGGCCGGCGCCGCGGAATCCCGCCCGGGGCGCGACCCCGAGGAGTTGGAGTATGAAGCGGTCGCACTGCGGGAGCAGGAGGTGGCGCTGGCTGCGCGCCTGGAAGCCGATCGCGAGCGCCTCGACGAGGTGACGACGCGGCGCGGCGACCTGGAAAACGCCCTGGCCGCCGAGGAACGGGAACTGGTCGCGGCCGTGCGGGCGGCGTCGGCCCGGCGTGAGGAGATGGCGCGCCTCACCGGCAAGGTCGAGGCCGCCCGGGGTCGCGCGACCAACGCCGAGGCGGAGATCGCCCGGATGAGCGACGCGGTTGACGCCGCGCGGGAGCGTGCCGGGCACACCACCGGTAGCAGCACCGCGTTGGAGGACGAGCTCGAGGCTCTGTCGCTGGCCCGCGAGGAGGCTCACGAGGGCCACGAGACCGCGGTCGCCGTGCACGCCGCGGCGACCGAACGCATGGAGGCCTACCGGACGGCGGACCGTAACGCCGAGCGGGACGTCGCGTCGTGGCGGGCCCGGCGGGAGGCGCTCGTTCAGTCGCTCGCGCCCAAGGACGGGGCGACGGCTCTGCTCGCGGCGACCGGGAAAGAGCCCGGTGGGGCGGACCGCCCGGTCGGGATCATCGGCCGTCTCGCGACGCTGCTGTCCGTCGAGACCGGTGCCGAGATCGCCGTTGCGGCCGCGTTGGGCCAGGCCGCGGACGCGTTGGCGGTGTCGTCGGCCCAGGACGCGATCTCGGGGCTGGAGTGGCTGCGGCGCAATGACTCCGGTCGCGCCGCGCTCGTCGTCGCGCGCGACGATGCGGCGGTCGATCCGGCGCCCGACGCGGCGGCCGGTGGGGCGGTCGCCGCGCCGGCCCGGTCCGGGGTCGGTGGGCGCCCCGGCGTGGTCCCGGTCGTCGACCTGGTGCACGTACAGGATCCGGCGGCCGCCGCGGCGGTCCGACGGCTGCTGTGGGGGATCGTCGTGGTGGACGACCTGCCGGCCGCCCTCGAGATGATCCGGGCCGAGCCGACCGCCCAGGTGGTGACCCGGGACGGCGATGTTCTGGGCCCGACCCTGGCCGCCGGCGGCAGCGCCCGGACCCGGTCCCTGGTCGAGGTGCAGGCGGCCGCCGAGGAAGCCGGAATCCGGATGGCCGAGGCGGCGGCACTGGGGGAGCAGGCCCGCGGCGCGGGTGGGGCGGCGCGCGACGAGGTCGCCCGGGCCCGCCAGGTGGTGGACGCGGCCCTCGCGGCTCGCCACGAGGTCGACGCCCGCCGGCGGGCCCTTTCCGAGCAGCTCGCGCAGTTGATGAAGACCGCGCGCTCGGCCTCGGCCGAGACCGCCCGTTTGGAGCAGGCCCGCGAACAGGCGGAGGCGGCCCGCGACCGCGCCTACGGCGCCCTCGCTGAGCTCGAAGGGGCGTTGTCGACCCTTTCGGAGGATCCGGAGGTCGGCGAGCGGTCCCCGGCCGACCGCGACCGGCTGGTGGCGGCGACCGCCGCGGTCCGCGCCGAGGAGGTCGAGGCCCGGCTGGCTGTGCGGACCAGCGAGGAGCGGTCGCGGGGCCTGTCCGGACGCGCGGACGGGCTGATGCGGGCCGCCGCGAACGAACGGTCGGCGCGGGCGGCCGCGTTGCGCCGCCGGGAGGTCCGGGACCGGCAGGCCACGGTGGCCACCGGCGTGGCCCAGGTGACGGCGGCGGCGCTGGAACGGATGGAAACGTCCCTGCGCGCCGCGGCCGCCGAGCGGGAGGCGGCGGACACCGCCCGCCGGGAGGCCGAGACGGAACTGGGCCGGGTGCGCGAACAGGTCCGGGCCCGGGCCGGCGAACTGACCGCCCTGCGCGACCACGTGCACCGCGATGAGCTGGCCCGGGCCGAGAAGCGGGTCCGGGTCGAGTCGCTGGAGGCCAAGGCGCTCGATGACCACGGGGTCACCCCGGACGACCTGATCGCCGAATACGGGCCGACCCGGCCGGTTCCGCCCATTGAGGAAGACGGCGAGCCCGTCCCGTACGACCGGGAGGAGCAGGCGAAACGGGCGGCGACGGCCGAGCGTCAACTCGTCCGGCTCGGCCGGGTCAACCCGCTCGCGCTCGAGGAGTTCGCCGCGCTGCAGGAGCGGGCCGCGTTCCTGTCGACCCAGGTCGACGACCTCAAGAACACCCGGCGGGATCTGCTGCTGGTCGTCGACGAGGTCGACGCCCGGGTCCGCGAGGTCTTCGCCCTCGCCTTCGCGGACACCGCCCGCGAGTTCGAAATCGTCTTCGCGACCCTCTTCCCGGGCGGCGAGGGCCGGCTCGTCCTCACCGATCCCGACGACATGCTCACCACCGGAATCGAAGTGGAGGCGCGACCGCCGGGCAAGAAGGTCAAGCGACTGTCGCTGCTGTCCGGCGGCGAGCGATCGCTGACCGCGATCGCCCTCCTGCTGGCGATCTTCCGGGCCCGCCCCTCGCCGTTCTACGTCCTCGACGAGGTCGAGGCGGCGTTGGACGACCGCAACCTGGGGCGTCTGTTGGAGGCGTTGGAGGGGCTGCGGGAGCGCTCCCAGCTGGTCATCATCACCCACCAGAAGCGGACGATGGAGATCGCGGACGCGCTCTACGGGGTCTCGATGCGGGGCGACGGCGTGACCACCGTGATCAGCCAGCGGCTCCGGGAACGCGCCTCGGCCTGAATCCGACCGGCCGGTCGTCGACCCGCCCGGGTCCGGCCCGGGGTCGGCGGCCCGCGCGATCACCGCCGCCCGTCTGTAAGGATCGACGGCGTGGAGATTGTGCTCATCGTCATCGCGATCCTCGTGGTCGCTCTCGTCTCGTCCGTGGGGCTGGTCGTCGGGACCCGGCGTCGGCACCGGCCCGGCCCGGTCCGGCGGCCCGGGGTCGACTACCGCCCCGGGGTCGGCGACGACGCCGAGGTGCCCCGGGACAGCCCGACCCGAACCCTGTCGACGGTCGATCTGCCGCCCGGCGGGGTGCTTGCCCCGGACGCGGTCCCGGACCGGGCCGCCGGCCCTCCCGCGCTCGACGTCCCGGCCCCCACCGCGGGTCGCCTCGTCCGGTTGCGGGGCCGGCTCGCCCGGTCGGAGAGCACCTTCGGTCGCGGACTGCTGTCCGTACTGTCCCGGGACGCGCTCGACGACGAGGCGTGGGAGGAGATCGAGGACACCCTGCTGCTCGCTGACCTGGGAGTCCAGCCGGCGCAGGAGCTGGTCGCCGCGCTGCGGACCCGGGTGCGGGTGCTGGGCGCGCGAACCCCGGCCCAGGCCCGGGAACTGCTGCGCGACGAGTTGCTGGCCCAGATCGGGCCGACCACCGACCGGACCCTCCACAGCCGGTCGCACGACGGCGCGCCCGGGGTCGTCCTGGTCGTCGGGGTGAACGGCACCGGTAAGACCACCACCTGCGGCAAGATCGCCCGGCTGCTGGTCGCGGACGGCCGCTCGGTCGTCCTGGGCGCGGCCGACACGTTCCGGGCCGCCGCCGCCGACCAGTTGGAAACGTGGGGCGCCCGGGTCGGCGCGCAGACCGTGCGCGGCCCGGAAGGCGCCGACCCCGCAGCCGTCGCGTTCGACGCGGTCAAGCGGGGCCGGGAACTCGGCGCCGACACCGTGCTGGTCGACACGGCCGGCCGCCTGCACACCAAATCCGGGCTCATGGACGAACTGGGCAAGGTCAAGCGGGTCATCGAGAAGCAGGGGCCGGTGGATGAGGTCCTGCTGGTCCTCGACGCCACCACCGGGCAGAACGCGATCGTCCAGGCCCGGGTGTTCACCCAGGTCGTGGACGTCACGGGCATTGCGCTCACCAAGCTTGACGGCACCGCCAAGGGCGGCATCGTGATCGCCGTGCAGCGGGAACTCGGGGTGCCGGTGAAGCTGGTCGGTCTCGGTGAAGGCCCGGACGACCTGGCTCCGTTCGAACCCGAAGCATTCGTCGACGCGCTGCTCGGTGAACCAGTCGGGGATCGCTGACCGATTTCCCGCGGATAGTAGGCGACGGGCCGCGATCGTCCGGGAAACGCCCGCGTCAACGGGTGGGGTCTTCCGCGCGGGACCGCGTCGATCTAGAATTCGATGCCTGCCAGTCATCGTCACCCACCCGTGGCGGTGCGGGGCCACCGGCGAGGTGTGCCCGCCATCCTCAGCGCAGAGGGCGGAAAGAGTGCGGGGTCCGCGAGGTCCCCGTCGGGGTTCCGTGCGGTGCCACCTCGTCGGCGAGTCCGCTCCGGCCATTGCCCGGAGCAGGGTCCGGGCGGGCCGGCGGAGGCGTTCTGTCCCGGTCGGCGTTCGGCCGTTGCCACGCCTGCGTACCCTTGAGCCAGTCGATCGGCCGTCCGCGGGGCGGTGGGTGGTGGCCGCGAGGCCGGGACCGCCGGCTCGCTCGACGGAGCGACCGTTCTGACTGTCCAGCAGTGTTGTAGTCCGCCCGCGAACTCGGAGTGTGCGAGTGTTCGACACCCTTTCCGGCCGCCTCGAGAATGCCTTTTCGTCGTTGCGGGGCAAGGGCCGGCTTTCCGAGGCCGACATCGACGCGACCGCGCGGGAGATCCGCGTCGCGTTGCTCGAAGCGGACGTCGCGCTTCCGGTGGTCCGGACGTTCACCGCGGCCGTCCGTGAGCGGGCCCGCGGCGCCGAGGTCTCGACGTCACTGAACCCGGCCCAGCAGGT
Source organism: Frankia alni (assembly GCA_026225295.1). GTDB lineage: Bacteria > Actinomycetota > Actinomycetes > Frankiales > Frankiaceae > JAMFSN01. The sequence continues at coordinate 10,870 of JAMFSN010000358.1, read as the reverse complement.
CATTAAGATCGTCAACGAGGAACTGGTCGCGATCCTCGGCGGCGACACAACCACCATCCGGTTCGCGAAGTCGCCCCCGACGGTGATCATGCTGGCCGGGCTCCAGGGTTCGGGAAAGACGACCCTGGCCGGCAAGTTGGGCCGCTGGCTCAAGGCCTCCGGCCACGCTCCCCTGCTGGTCGCCGCCGACCTCCAGCGTCCGAATGCCGTCGGCCAGCTCCAGGTGGTCGGCCGGCAGGCCGGGGTGGAGGTTTTCGCCCCGGAACCCGGCAACGGGGTCGGTGACCCGGTCCAGGTCGCGCGGGACGCGATTGAGGACGCCCGGCGGCGGCGGTACGACGTGGTCGTCGTCGACACGGCCGGCCGGCTCGGCATCGATTCCGAGCTGATGCAGCAGGCCGCGGACATCCGGGACGCGGTGTCGCCGGACGAGATCCTGTTCGTCGTCGACGCGATGATCGGCCAGGACGCGGTGACGACCGCCCAGGCGTTCGCTGACGGCGTGGGCTTCACCGGGGTCGTCCTGAGCAAGCTCGACGGCGACGCGCGCGGCGGGGCCGCCTTGTCGGTGGCGCAGATCACCGGCCGGCCGATCCTGTTCGCCTCGACCGGCGAGAAGGTGGATGAGTTCGACGTCTTCCACCCCGAGCGGATGGCGTCGCGCATCCTCGGCATGGGCGACGTCCTGACCCTCATCGAGCAGGCCGAGGGGGCCTTCGAGGCCGAACAGGCCGAGGCGATGGCCGTCAAAATGGCGGCCAACGAATTCACGCTCTCCGACTTCCTCGACCAGATGATCGCGATCCGCAAGATGGGTCCGATCGGCAACCTGCTCGGGATGCTGCCCGGCATGGGGCAGATGAAGGACCAGCTCGCCCAGGTCGATGACCGCGATCTGGACCGGGTCGTCGCGATGATCCGGTCGATGACCCCGCTGGAGCGCGAGCAGCCCCGCATCCTGCAGGCGTCCCGCAAGGCGCGGATCGCCCGCGGTTCAGGGGTGACCGTCACGGAGGTCAACCAGCTACTGGACCGGTTCGACCAGGCCCGCAAGATGATGAAGCAGATGGCGGGTGGGGCCGGGCTGCCGCCGGCGATGCGGCGGGCCAAGGCCGCGTCCGCTCGCAAGGCTGGCAAGAAGAGCAAGGGCGCCAACCGCAAGGGCAATCCGGCCGCCCGGGCCGCCCAGGCCGCGGAGCGGGCGGCCGCGGCCCAGAAACAGCCGGCCTCGCCGTTTGCGCTGCCCGAGGGCGACGGGCTGCCCGGTCCGGGCGGAATGCCGGACCTGTCGGCGTTCGGTCTGCCCAAGGGCGGGTACCCGCCGGGTGGACCGCCGGGTGGACCGCCGGGTGGACCGCCGGGCCGAGTGCCCCGCGGTCGGTGACCCGGGGTCGGACACCCCCGCCGGGACAGCGCGGTCGTCCGGCCTGAGCGGTCCGGGACGGCGATGTCGGACGGGTGCGACGGCAGAGTCGCCCGCCGATCTGGCAGACTGTCATCCGACGTACCACCGTGCGTCTCCGGCGTCCGCCGGGCGGACCCTCTCTCCGCCTGTGGACGCGTCAGCAGAAGGTGCCCCGACGCCGCGACCCCACCGCGGCGGGCAGTGGCCCACCGTCGTATGTCTGGAGCAGTTCGAGCACCGTGGCAACCAAGATCAAGCTTCAGCGGCTCGGCAAGATGCGTGAGCCGCACTATCGCATTGTCGTGGCCGATGCCCGCACCAAGCGGAGCGGCCGAGTGATCGAATCTATCGGTCAATACCACCCCAAGTCCGACCCGAGCATCATTCAGGTCGACGCCGAGCGGGCCGGTTACTGGCTCGGGGTCGGCGCGCAGCCGACCGAGCCGGTGGCGGCCATCCTGAAGATCACGGGTGACTGGCAGAAGTTCAAGGGCCTGCCGGCCCCGCCGCCGATGAAAATGGCGGCGCCGAAGCCGGACAAGCGCGAGATCTTCCAGGAAGAGGCGCGCGCGGCGGCCGGCCTCGAGGAGAAGCCGGCCACCACGCCGAAGAAGGCCAAGAAGGCTGCTGAGCCTGCCAGTGCCGCGCCCGACGCCTCCGCTGAGGCGACGAGTTCCACGGGGCAGTAGGTGCTCGAGGCCGCGCTCGAACACCTTGTTCGGGGCATCGTCGACCATCCGGAAGACGTCCGCGTCGACCTGCGTACAGGTCGTCGGGGCCGCACCCTCGAGGTGCGGGTTCACCCCGACGACCTGGGCAAGGTCATCGGGCGGGGCGGCCGGACCGCGCGGGCTCTGCGGACCGTCATGGCCGGGGTCGGCGGTAAGGGAGTCCGGGTCGACGTCGTAGACGTCGACCGCGTCTAGCCGGCGCGACGACTTCCACTGGGCGGCCGCTCGCCAGGCCGGCCGGGTTCGGGGTTCGTCCACCGGTCTGAGACCGGCGACGGTCGCGGCGGTGATCGGCCGGGGTCGCTGTGTTCGTTCGCGCTGCATGGTTGGTGCGGAAACTGCGCCACCTGGTGCGGGAGCGAGAGGACAGACGATGGGCGATCCAGTTGTCGTGGGCCGTGTCGGCCGGGCGCACGGTATCCGGGGCGACGTCACTGTCGATGTCCGGACCGACCTGCCTGAGCGTCGATTCGCGCCCGGCTCGGTCCTGGCCTGCGACCGGGCGGACATCGGACCACTGACGGTCGCCGGTTTCCGCTGGCATTCCGGCCGGCTGCTGGTCACGTTCGAGGGCGTGGGCAGTCGATCGGCGGCTGAACGGTTGCGCGGACTGCTCCTGCTCATCGACTCCGCCGACCTCGGTCCGGCGGAAGCGAACGATGAGGATGAGGCGGACGACATCTGGTGGGACCGCGACCTGATCGGGTTGTCGGCCTTCACGCCCGACGGCGCGCTCCTGGGCGCGGTGGCCGATGTCGTGCATACGCCCGGGGGCGATCTCCTGGTGGTGACCCGGCCGGACGAGAAGGAACACCTCGTGCCGTTCGTCCGACAGATCGTGCCCGTCGTCGAGCCCGGCGAAGGCCGGCTGGTGGTCGATCCGCCGCCCGGTTTGTTCGAGCTGGGATAGCGAGCGGGGAAGGAGCACGGACGCCGATGACCCTCGATCGCGTGACCCTCGATCGTGTGACCCCGGATCACGGTGACGACGGATCCAGTCCGGTCGGGCCGCGTTTGAAGGTCGACATCATCACGATCTTCCCGGACTACCTCGCCCCGCTCGAGATGTCGTTGCTCGGCAAGGCCCGCGCCCGGGGCCTGGTGGATGTTCAGGTGCACGACCTGCGGGCCTGGACCTCCGACGTACACCGCACGGTGGACGACCAGCCCTACGGGGGTGGCCCCGGGATGGTGATGCGTCCGGAGCCCTGGTGGGCGGCGCTCACCACCGTCACCGGCCGTGCGCGACCCGACCAGGCCGGCTCCCCGGAGCGCCCGCGGGTCATCGTCCCGACGCCGTCCGGGCGACCGTTCACCCAGAGCCTCGCCGCCGAACTGGCGGCGGCACCCTGGCTTGTCTTCTGCTGCGGCCGGTACGAGGGCATTGACAGCCGCGTCGTCGAGGCCTGGGCGGACGACGAGGTCTCCATCGGCGACTACGTGTTGTCGGGCGGGGAGGTCGCGACGCTGGTGATGTTGGAGGCGGTCACCCGCCTGGTTCCCGGGGTGGTCGGCAACGCCGAGTCCGTGGTCGACGATTCGTTCTCGCACGGGCTCCTGGAGGGGCCGGTGTACACCCGTCCGGTCACCTGGGAGGGGCAGGACGTTCCGGCGATCCTGCGGTCCGGCGACCACGGCGCCATCGCCCGGTGGCGCCGCGACGAGGCGTTGCGGCGTACCGCCCACCGCCGCCCGGACCTGCTCGCCGGACTCACGCTCTCCGACGCCGACCGGCAGGCGATCGACAGCCCTGCCCGGGACGCCGCTGACCGGACCAGCGAACCGTCGACCGGGTCGCCGTGAGACTGGTGCCCCCTGATCCGGTCGACCACCGTCGCCGTATGGCACAGTAGGATGCATTGTCCGCCGGCAGTCCGGCGGCCGGTTCCCACCGCGGTGGGGCGCCCCGAGTGTGGCGCCCGAGTCGGTGGGTGCCGTTTGATGATCACCAGCCAAGACCGCGAGGATGCGACCGCCATGCACACCCTGGACAGCCTCGACGCCCTGTCGCTGCGAAGCGACGTGCCGGACTTCCGGCCGGGCGACACGTTGAAGGTCCACGTGCGGGTCGTTGAGGGAAACCGCCAGCGCGTTCAGGTCTTCCAGGGCGTCGTCATCCGACGCCAGGGGGGCGGAATTCGCGAGACCTTCACGGTCCGCAAGGTCAGCTTCGGGGTCGGGGTCGAGCGGACCTTCCCGATCCACACGCCGATCATCTCGAAGATCGAGGTCGTGACCCGCGGCGACGTGCGGCGCGCGAAGCTCTACTACCTGCGTGACCTGCGGGGTAAGGCCGCTAAGATCAAGGAGAAGCGCGAGCCCATCGGGCGCTGACGCTCCGCCGTCGATTGCGTGTCCACCGCTGGGCGCACCGCGTTTCACGATGCGTCGGCCCGGAATCGTCGGTTCGTCCGGTCCACCGGTCGCGGCGCTGCGGCCCTGGCTGCGCTGCCGCGGTCCACGGGCTTCGGGTGTCGCTCTGGTCTCTCCACGTGACGGGTAGCCATGACGAGACATGACGCCACGAACCCAGGTCGCGACCCGGGTCCGGACAGGCCGTACGCCGACGACTCCTCGTATCCCGGGCCGGTTGAGTACGGCGAGGGTGTTGACCAGGCCGGTACGCGGGTGGAGACGCAACCCACCGAGGCCGGCGAGGGCGATGGTGGCCCCGGCTCGGACGGTCGGGGCGCACGGCGCGAATCCTCGAAGGGTCGCGGCGACGGTCGCCGAGGTGGATCGTTCGCCCGCGAACTGCCGTTCCTGGTTCTGATCGCGTTTGGGCTGGCCCTCCTGATCAAGGCGTTTCTGATCCAGGCGTTCTGGATTCCGTCGGGATCCATGGAGCGGACGCTGCTGATCAACGACCGCGTGCTGGTCAACAAGGTGGTGTACGACTTCCGTGGCATCCACCGGGGCGAGATCGTCGTCTTCAACGGCGACGGCACCGGCTTCGAGGAGGCGGAGGAGGCCCAGCCGACGGTCGCTCCGCCCAGCAACATCGTCGAGCGGGGCCTGCGCGACGTCCAGAGCCTGCTCGGGCTGGGTGCCCCCAGCAACAAGGACTTCATCAAGCGGGTGATCGGTGTGGGCGGCGACACCGTGAAGTGCTGCGATGCCAAGGGGCAGGTCCAGGTCAACGGGCATTCGCTGGACGAGAAATACCTCTACGACAACAGCCAACCGGTCGGCCTCCCGGCCCCCGCCGGACGGAACTTCGGACCGTTGAAGGTCCCCAACGGCCAACTGTTCCTCATGGGTGACCACCGGGCGGCATCGGCCGACTCCCGGGCCCACGGGACGGTCCCTGAGAACAAGGTCGTCGGGCGGGCCTTCGTGCGGGTCTGGCCGCTGAGTCGGATCGCGTTCCTGCGCGTCCCCAAGATTTTTCAGGCCCCACTGACGAACGCGATGGGCTCGCCCGCGATCCTCGCCGCCCTCGTGGTGACGCCGTTCGCGGTGGGCCGTCGACGTCGACTCCGCCGTCGACCCGGTCCCGGGGCGACCGCTCGGGCGCACGCCCCGTCCCGGACCGGCCGGCCGGTCCGGACGCGGCCTCGGTGGCGGCCTCTGCGCGCTCGGAGCGACCAGTCGGTCGTCGTACCGTCTCCACACGATGAGACCGCGGATGGCCGAAGGCACTGACCGGGCGCGGGTCCCACCCCCGCTGGCTGGTGGGCCGCGGCGGCCGGCGGCTATGCGTAGAGACGCCGGCCTGTGGGGATACGAACGAGCGCTCTGGCGCCGCGGTCTCGGCCCGGTGGCCGGAGTCGACGAGGCGGGGCGCGGGGCCTGCGCCGGGCCGCTGGTTGTCGCCGCGGTGGTCCTGCCGGACGGCCGCCGGCCCCGGCTCGGGGGTCTGGCCGACTCCAAACTGCTCAGCCCGGCCGTCCGCGAGGAAATGTACGTCGAGGTGGTCCGCGCGGCGCTCGCCTGGCGGGCGGTGGTGATCGGACCGGCGGACATTGACCGCACCGGCCTGCACCGGTGCAACATCGAGGGAATGAGAAGGGCGGTCGCGGGCCTCGACGTCCGGCCCGGATACGTCCTGACCGACGGGTTTCCGGTGCCTGGGATGGCCGTACCGTCGCTGGCGGTGATCAAGGGTGACCAGGTCGCGGCGAGCGTCTGCGCGGCGTCCATCATCGCCAAGGTGACCCGGGACCGGATCATGGTCGCCTTGCACGACCAGCATCCCGAGTACGATTTCTGGCGGCACAAGGGGTACGTCACGCCCGCCCATGCGGCGGCGTTGGACAGGCACGGGCCGAGCACAGAACATCGGCTGTCGTACGCCAACGTCGCGGAGGCACTGCGCGGTCGTGACTCGAGGCTGGAGGACACTGAGACGATGGCCAGCCTGGACAGTGGTGTGCGCGTATGAGTGCGGAAGATCTTGAGAAGTACGAGACCGAGATGGAGCTTCAGCTCTACCGGGAGTACCGCGACGTCGTCGGGCTGTTCTCGTACGTCATCGAGACCGAGCGCCGGTTCTACCTCGCCAACGACTACAAGCTCGAGGTGCGCAACAGTACCGATGGTGAAGTGTTCTTCGAGCTGACCTTGCGGGACGCCTGGGTCTGGGACATGTTTCGCCCGGCCCGATTTGTCAAGAACGTCCGCGTGGTCACGTTCAAGGACGTCAACGTCGAAGAGTTGACGAAGGCCGAACTGTAGTCGTCTCGCCGGTGGGGCAATTCGCTGTGACCAGCGGCTGAAAGTGTGGGTTACCCGGCGGTACGCGCGTCGCCGGGCCGTCTCCGGACCCGGGGGGACGGTGGCGGAGGGGTAAGCCGTTCGCTGGTCGAGAGCCATGGCCGAACTGTGAAGCGCCGGGCCCGGAAACGCCCGCGAATTTGCGACGCCTGTGGATAAGTACGGTTGTCCACAGATCAGAAAAATGCGTCGACCGCCGTCGACGACGGGCGCAATCTCCTCGCATGCGGCTCCGCCGCGCCGAGAGGAGATTGACCATGCGGGTCAAGGATGCGGTCGGGCGTTTCGGTGAGGACGTTGCGGTCCGGCACCTGGAAGACGCCGGCCTGATCATCGTCGAGCGCAACTGGCGCTGCCGGGAGGGCGAGATCGACATCGTCGCCCGCGACGGTCCCGTGCTGGTGTTCTGCGAGGTCAAGACCAGGTCCGGGGTTGGTTTCGGGCATCCCGCGGAGGCGGTCGACCGGGCGAAGGCGGCCCGGATCCGCCGGCTGGCCGTGCGATGGCTCGCCGAACATCGCCCCGGGCCCGCCGACCTGCGCTTCGACGTCGTGTGCGTGGCGCGTTCCCGAACGGCTCCGCTGCGCATCGACCATCTGCGCGGAGCGTTCTGATGGCGCTCGCGCGCACCACCGGCGTCGCCGTGGTGGGTGTGGCGGGCCATCTCGTCGAGGTGCAGGCGGACATCGCTTCCGGGCTGCCCGGTCTGACCCTCATCGGGTTGCCCGACGCGGCACTTCACGAGGCGCGGGATCGCATCCGGGCCGCGGTGGTCAACAGCCGGGAGCACTGGCCCGGTCAGCGGATCACCGTCGGGTTGTTTCCCGCCACCTTGCGCAAGTCCGGGAGCGGCTTTGATCTCGCGATCGCCGCGGCGGTGATCGCGGCCGACGGGAAGATCCCGACCGACGCGTTGGCGGGCCGGGTGCTGCTGGGTGAACTGTCGCTCGATGGCCGGCTACGGCCGTTGCGAGGGGTGTTGCCGGCGGTCCTGGCCGCCTCCCGGGCCGGCGTGGAGCGGGTCGTCGTCCCGGTTGAGAACGCCGCCGAGGCGGCCCTCGTACCCGGAATGGCGATCGAACCGGTCACCGATCTGGCCGGCCTGCTGGGACTGCTGCGGGGGCAACTCTCGGACGCCGATCTGCCGGCGGTCCCGGTGCCGTTGCCGGGGGAGCCGGCCGTCGGACCGGACCTGGTCGACGTCGCCGGCCAGGCCCGCGGCCGGCTGGCGATCGAGGTCGTGGCGGCCGGCGGCCACCACCTTTACATGCAGGGACCGCCCGGCAGCGGCAAGACGATGCTCGCCGAGCGGTTGCCGTGGCTTCTGCCGGAGCTGCGGGACGAGGAGGCGATCGAAGTCATGGCCATCCATTCCGTCGCCGGGGTACTGGAGAGCGGCTGCCCACTGATCACCCGGCCGCCGTTCCGCAACCCGCATCACACGGCGACCCCGGCGGCCCTGATCGGTGGTGGGTCGTCGGCGCTGCGTCCCGGCCTGGTCAGTCAGGCTCATCGTGGCGTGCTGTTTCTCGACGAGGCCCCGGAGTTCGCCGCGCGGAGCCTCGACGCGCTGCGGCAGCCGCTCGAGAGCGGGGTCGTCGAAGTCGCCCGCGCCCAGGCGGCCGCCCGCTTTCCGGCCCGGTTCACGCTGGTCCTGGCAGCCAATCCGTGCCCGTGCGGCCGGTCAGGAACGGCCCGGGACCTGCACTGCGAGTGCCCGTCGCCGGTTCGGCGCCGGTACCTGGCCCGGTTGTCGGGCCCGCTTCTGGACCGGGTGGACCTCCAGATCGGCCTCACGGCTCCGAGCCGGGCCGAGATGCTGGCCGATGCCGACTTCGCGGAAAGCTCGTCGGTCGTCGCGAAGCGGGTAGTGGCCGCGCGGGAAGCGAGTGCCAGCCGGCTGCGCGGGACCCGGTGGCGCACCAACACCGACGTTCCCGGACCGGAGCTGCGGCGGCGGTGGCCGATCGGGCGGGCTGCCACCCGTCCGGCCGACGCCGCCCTCGACGCCGGCTGGTTGACCGCCCGCGGGTTGGACCGGGTTCTACGGGTGGCCTGGACGCTGGCTGATCTGGCCGGCCGGGACCGCCCCGGTCCCGGCGAGGTCGGAATGGCCCTTGATCTTCGGATGCCGGGGCGGACGGCGTGAACCGGGACGAGGAACGCGCGGCCTGGGTCGGTCTCGCGCGGGCGGTCGGGTCGGGCCGACGCGCCGTGGAGCGAATGGTCCACCGACTCGGTCCCCGGGCCGCCTGGGACGAGGTGCGCAAAGAACACCCGGACATCGAGCCGCGGGTCGATCTCGACGCCGGCCCCCGATCCACCGTCCGGGTGGTGTGCCGGGGCGACGACGACTGGCCGGACGCACTCGCGGATCTCGGTCACCTCCCGGTTGCGGGTCGCGACGACGCCGGCGAACCGTTCGCGCTGTGGATCCGCGGGGGCACCACGCTCACGACCTTGCGCGACCGCGCCGTCGCCGTAGTCGGAGCCCGTGACGCCTCCGACTACGGCCGGCACGTCGCCGGGACACTGGCCGCCTCGCTCGCCGATCTCGACTGGGCGGTGGTCTCGGGAGCCGCTTTCGGAATCGACGCGGCCGCCCACCGGGGAGCGTTGGCCGGCGACGGACTGACTGTCGCGGTCCTGGCCGGTGGGGTGGACGTCCCGTACCCGCGGGCTCATTCCCGCCTTCTGGACGAGATCGCCGAGAAGGGTGCGGTGGTCAGCGAAGCACCGCCGGGCGCGGCGCCGTACCGGCACAGCTTCCTGCGCCGTAACCGCCTCATCGCCGCGCTGTCCGCCGGCACCGTGCTGGTCGAGGCGGGGCAACGCAGCGGCGCGCTGAACACCACCGGGCACGCTCGGCGGCTGGGTCGGCCGGTGATGGTGGTGCCCGGCCCCGTGACCAGCAGGAACAGCATCGGCTGCCACGAACTGCTCCGCACCTACCGCGAGGAGACCGCCGTCGTGACCCGAGCCGAGGATGTGCTCGAGGAGGTCGGCCCGATCGGGACGTTCTCCGATCGGCCCGGTGCCCCGGCCGGTCCCCGCGACCACCTGGACGCCCTGGCCCATCGGGTGCTTGACGCCGTTCCGGCCCGCGCCGCGGCCGGACCGGCCGAGATCGCACGAGCCGTGCGGGAGCGGCCCGAGGTCGTTCTGGCCATCCTCGGCCCGCTGGTCACAGTCGGGCTGGTCGAACGAGGGCCCGAGGGCTACCACCTGACGGCGCTCGGACGGGCGCCGTCCGCGGCGCGCACCGATGAGCGGGGCGGACCGGCGTGTCCGGGTTGACCGGCGCTGACCGGGGCGCGACCGTCTGTCCATGGCGGCTACCGGAATCTGGGGATGCATGCGCACCGGCGGACGTCGGTGAAACCCGCTGTTCCGGGTGGCCCGGACGGAACGGGTGGCCCTGACGGAGCGTGCGGGCCGGCCGGGGCCGACTCCGCCCCGGCCCACGCTGCCCGGGTGACCTCCGATCAATCGTGGTCCCGGGCGGTCGACGATTTCCTGCGGTACCTGCGGGCCGAGATGAACCGGTCCGACGAGACGGTCCGGGCCTACCGGTCCGATCTGGCCGCCCTGCGTGAGCACGCCGAACGGATGGGCTGCAGCCGCGTCGCCGACCTCGACCTCACCGTGCTGCGCAGCTGGCTGGCGCTGGCGCATACCCGGCGGCACGCCCGCTCGACCATCGCCCGGCGCGCATCAGCCGCCCGGGTGTTCACCGAGTTCGCCCACCGCCGCGGATTCCTGGCCACGGACGTGGGCGCCCGCCTCGCGGTGATGCGCCGGGCGCGCGCCCTGCCGCGGGTCCTGAACGCCGACCAGGCGCGGGCCCTGCTCGAGGAGCGGCCCCGGGCCCGACCGGGCGCAGCGCCGGGTCCGGCCCCGGCGCTGCGCCCGGTCGGGGACGACGACCGCGTCGAGGCACTCGTCCAGCGGGACCAGGCAGCACTGGAACTGCTCTACGCGACCGGCATCCGGGTGTCCGAGCTGTGCGGACTGGATC
>JAMFSN010000357.1 GCA_026225295.1 Frankia alni | reverse complement strand
GCCGGTACCGGTGGGGCGGCCGGTACCGGTGCGGCGGGGATTCGGTCCCGCTGAACCGCCACGTGCGGGTCGGTGCGCTGGTCGTACCGCCGGAATGCCGGCAGGGCCGCGGCCAGCGCCCCCACCGCCCCGACGCACAGCAGACCGCCTGACGACAGCGCGAATCGCGCCCCGCCCCACTGCGCGGCGAGCCCGGCCCGGGCGTTGCCCAGCATCGGCCCGCTGGAGTAGGACAGCAGCTCGATCCCGGACAGCCGACCCCGCAGCTCGTCCGGGATCGACTGGTTCCACATCGTGGCCCGGAAAATCCCGCTGATCATGTCGGCGCCGCCGGCCACGACCAGCCCGGCGACCAGCACCGGCAGGGACGCGGTGAGCCCGGCCCCGGTGATGGCCAGCCCCCATCCGGCTGCGGCCAGAATGACTCCCAGGCCGTGCCGGTGGACCCGGCTCGTCCACCCCGAGAACAGGGTCGCGATCATCGCCCCGACGGCGGCGGCCGAGTACAGCGCGCCGAGGGCCCACGGCGTTCCGGTCCGTGCGGCGAGGAACGGGAACAGCGCGGTGGGCATGGCCAGCACCATCGCGGCGATGTCGACCACGTAGGTGCCCAGCAGGTCACGTCGGGTCGCCGCGTACCGCAGACCGTCCACGATCGACCCGATGCTCGGCCGCCCCGCGCCCGGGGCCGCCGGCGCGGCGGCCAGCCGGGCCAGCACGATCAGCGACAGCCCGAATGTGACCACGTCCACCAGGTACGCGGCCGACACCCCGGCCGTCGCGACGATCAGGCCACCGACCGCTGGCCCGAGGATCGCGCCGACGTTCCAGCGCAGGGACGACGCGGCCGCGGCGGCCGGCAGCATCGCGGGCGGGACGTACCGCGGGACCAGCCCGTCGATGCTCGGCCGCTGGAGGCTGTCGAGCGCGGCCAGCAGACCGGCCAGCAGGTACACGACCCACAAGCGCGGGGCGGGGGCCGCCGCGTTGAGCACCAGGCCCCCGACGCACGCGAGCAGGCCGGCTTCGGTACCGATGACGACGCGGCGACGGTCGAACGCGTCGGCCAGCGCGCCTCCGTACAACCCGCAGACCAGCATCGGCCCGAACTCGGCCGCCCCGACCAGCCCGACCGCGACGTACGAGCCGGTCAGCTGCTTGATCTGCACCGGAACGGCGATCAAGGTGATGAAACTGCCGATCATCGTGACGACCCCGGACCCGATGAGGAGCCGGAAATCCCGCGAGGCCCGCAGCGGCGAGACATCGAGCCGCAGGCGCCCCCGCGAGCGCCGCGCGGGGGCGTCCGCGTCCTGGTGACCGTCGGCCGTCACCGGACCCATGATCCGACCGGATGCCCCCGACTGCGAACCATTTTCGGGTCGCCGGGGCCGGGCGGGTCCGGGCGGGTCCGGTCCGGTCAGTCGATCACGGCGGACGGCACGCGTTCGCCGGTCGTCCCGTCGATCAGCCCGATGTCGGTGACGTGCGGCCCGGGCAGGCAGGCCAGGGACGCGACCATGACCTGGAACAACGGCTGGGTCAGCACGTTCGAGAACAGCCCGATGGCCTGGGCCGCGTCCTGGACCTGCCGCTGGGCCGCGGCCACCTCGGCGGCCGGCAGCGGGGACAGCAGCCCGGCGATCGGCAGCGCGATCGACGCCCGGACCGCTCCGCCACTGGTCACCGCCACGCCGCCGCCGGTCGCGATGACCGTGTTGGCGGCCAGCGCCATGTCGACCGGGTCCCGACCGAAGACGACCAGGTTGTGGGTGTCGTGCGAGACGGTGGTGGCGACCGCGCCGGTCCACGAACCCCAACCGGAGATCAGCGCCGGGCGGGGGATTGCCGGGGCGCGGCCGTGCCGGTGGACGGAGACCTGCAACAGCAACCCGTCCGGCACGACGACGACGCCGTCGCGCACCTCCACCTCGACCTCGTCCCAGCGGGTGAAGACCGGGTCGGCCACGACCCGCAGGCGGGCGGTCGTCGCCGCATCGCCCGCGGTGACCGGGGCGCCGGCCGGCGCCACCCGCAGCTCCAGGTCGGCGGGCGCGAGCGGGCTCAGCACCATCGTGCCGTACGGCGGGTCGCTCGGGCCCTCCACGATCTCGACGATCATCCGACCGTCCGCCGCGACGTGCCGACCGTCCGCGTAGACGTCCACGACGGTCACGTCGCGCAGGGACGACAGGACGATCAGATCGGCCCGCCGGCCGGCGGCGACCAGCCCCAGGTCGGTCCGGCCGAGCCGGTACGCGGCGTTGTAGGTGGCGATCCGCAACGCCCGGACCGGGTCGAGGCCGTACCCGATCAGCCGTCGCAGGAGGTGGTCGACCCCGCCATCGGTTGTCAGGGTCAGCGCGAACAGGTCGTCGGTCGCCGCCACCAGGTGGGTCGGCAGTTCCGGAAGGGCGTTCAGCTCGGCGACCAGGCCCGGCAGGACGTGCTCGAACGCGCCCCGCAGCTCGACGGTCATCCCGGCCCGCAGTTTCTCCAGGGCGTCCGGGTCGGCGACAATCTCGTGGTCGGAGGTGATGCCGGCCGCCAGGTAGGCCTGCAGCTCCGGTCCGGACAGGCCGGCGGCGTGCCCGCTGACCAGCTTCCCACTGGCCAGTCCGGCCGCGACGACGTCGACCATCCGCCCGTCCGACTGCAGCACGCCCAGCATGTCCATCACCTCGGCCAGGCCACCGACCTCGGGCCAGGCCAGCATCTCGGCGACCTCGCGGCCGTGCAGGTCGGCCCCGGACAGCTCCAGCCCCGGCATCGGCGGCACGCACGACGGGGCCTGCAGGATGAATCGCACCGGCAACCCGCGGCTGGCCTCCAGCGCGTACCGGACCCCGGGCACCCCGGACACGTTGGCCAGCTCGTGCGGATCGCCGAAGATCGTTGTCGTTCCCCGCGGGCAGACCGCCTCGGCGTAAGGGCCCGGGGTGAGCATCGAACTCTCGAAGTGGACGTGCATGTCGACCAGGCCCGGGGCCAGGTAACGCCCGCTGATGTCGTGGACGGCGAGGGCGTCGGCGCGGCTGCCGGTCGGATGCACCGACGCGATGAGCGGGCCGACCAGGCCGACGTCGGCCGGCCGCAGTTCGCCGGTGCCGACGTCGACGACGGTCCCGCCGCTCAGCAACAGGTCGAAGGGTTCGGCGCCGCGGGCGGCGTCCACTGCCCGCCGGCGCACGGTCGGGTCGACGGGTTCGGTGCGGGCCGGTTGGGCGTCCATGGGCGCGCAGATTACGTCGCCCGCGTTCCGTCCGAGCGGCAGTTCCGTTACCGGCTGGTCGCCGCCCGGGGCTGGCCGTTTGGTGGCCGGCCGGTTGTGGAGCCCGGGTCGGCGTGCTTCAGTCGCAAGGTGGGCAATCGTGCGGATGACGGGTCGGGTGGGGAGTCCCGGGACTTCGACGTCGTGGTCATCGGGAGCGGTTTCGGGGGCAGCGTCGCGGCCCTGCGGTTGTCGGAAAAGGGCTACCGGGTCGCGGTGATCGAGGCCGGCCGGCGGTGGACGCCCGAGAACCTGCCGAAGAGCAACTGGAACACCCGCAAGTACATCTGGCTGCCGAAACTCGGCTGCCACGGCTTCCAGAAGATCACCAAACTGGGCAAGGTGCTGGTCCTGTCGGGCGCGGCGGTGGGCGGCGGCTCGGTGGTGTACGCGAACACGCTCTACCGGCCGCGCGAGGCGTTCTACGGCGACCCGCAGTGGGCCCACATCACCGACTGGCGCGACGAGCTGGCCCCGTTCTACGACCAGGCCGAGCGGATGCTGGGGGTCGTCGCCAACCCGACCCTCACCTACACCGACGAGGTCTTCCGGGACGTCGCGCGGGAGATGGGCGTCGGGGACACCTTCGCGCTCACCAACGTGGGCGTGTACTTCGGCCCGGACGGTGCGAAGGCCCCGGGCGTCGAGGCGCCCGACCCGTACTTCGGCGGGGCCGGCCCGACCCGCACCGGCTGCCGGGAGTGCGGCGAGTGCATGACCGGGTGCCGGTGGAACGCCAAGAACACCCTGGACCGCAACTACCTCTACCTGGCCGAACACCTGGGCGCGACGGTCGTCCCGGACACCCAGGCCGAGGTGCTGCGGCCCCGGCCGGGCGGCGGCTACGAGATCGCGACGGTCCGGACCGGCTCGTGGTCGGGCGCCGCCCGGCAGACGTTCCGGGCCGACCAGGTGGTGCTGGCCGGCGGGGCGATCGGGACCCAGAAGCTGCTCCACACGATGCGCGACACCGGCGTGCTGCCCCGCGTGTCGGCCCGGCTCGGCCAGCTGACCAGGACCAACTCGGAGGCCATCCTCGGGGCCAGCCGGGTCCGGCCGGAGACCCGGATCACCGAGGGGGTCGCGATCACGTCGTCGTTCTATCCGGACTCCGACACCCACATCGAGCCCTGCCGGTACGGCGTCGGTGACAACGCCATGGGACTGATCTCGGCGTTGATGACCGACGGGGGCGGCCGGGTCCCGCGCTGGTTGAAGTACGCCGGGGCCTTCGTGCGGCGCCCGTGGCTCGGCGCGGTCGCGTCGCTGCCCTGGCGGTGGTCCGAACGCACGATGATCGCGCTGGTCATGCAGTCCCGGGACAACTCCCTGACCGTCTCGCGGCGCCGGGGGCCGTTCGGGAAGTCGTGGCTGACCAGCCGGCCGGGGCACGGCGAACCGAATCCGACCTGGATCCCGATCGGGAACGAGGCGACCCGGCGCATCGCGGCCCGGATGGGCGGCTTCGCCGGCGGATCCTGGACGGAGATCTTCAACATCCCGCTGACCGCCCACATCCTGGGCGGCTGCCCGATCGGGTCGACCCCCGCCGACGGGGTGGTCGACCCCTACCAGCGCGTCTACGGGTACGACGGGCTGCACGTGAGCGACGGCTCGGCGGTGACCGCGAACCTCGGCG
>JAMFSN010000356.1 GCA_026225295.1 Frankia alni | reverse complement strand
GTCGGGTGCGGTCCGGTCGGGCCCGGTCCGGTCGGGCCCGGTCCGGTCGGCGATCGGAGCCCCCGGCGGGGGCGGGACCGGCGGTCCTGTCCGGAGGCACCGCGGGCCGCCGCCGTCGACCGCTCCGGACCTTGAGCTGCGGATGGTCATCGCCGAGGTCGATGCCGAGGTCGACGGGCAGGCCTTGTTCGACGCCTACTTCGCGCGTTCCCCGAACTGCTTCTGGCTCGACAGCAGCCGGGTCGAACCGGGGCTGTCCCGGTTCTCCTTCCTGGGAGATGCGTCCGGACCGCTGAGCGAGGTCCTGACCTACCGGGTCGGAAGCGGGTCGGTCCGGGTGCGCGACGCCGCCGGATCCCGGACCGAGGAGGGGGAGATCTTCGATGTCCTGGCCCGCCGGCTCGCGGCCCGCCGGCTCGGAGGCGCCCGGCCGCCGTTGCCGTTCGACCTGACCGGTGGCTACGTCGGGTTCTTCGGCTACGAGCTCAAGGCGGACGTCGCACCGTCGGCACCGCCCGAACCGCCGGAAGGGCCCGGCCAGGTCATCATCCCGGCTGGCCATCGGTCGCCGGTGCCGGATGCAATGTGGATCTTTGCTGACCGGTTGATTGCTATTGATCACGAGGCCGACCGCACCTACGTGATCGCCTTGCATCGGGTCGGTCCCGGCGACCGCGACCGGGCCCTCGACTGGGTGGCGGCGACAGCGGCGCGGGTGGCCACGATCCCGCCGCCGGCTACCGGCGCGGCCACGGCATCCGCCGCGGCGACCGTGGACCGGGACGCGGAGCCGTACCTGGTCCGGGGCCGGTCCCGCTACCTGGCCGACGTGGCCGCGTGCCAGCGGGAACTGGTCCGGGGCGAGAGCTATGAGATCTGTCTTACCAATGCGCTGCGGGTGCCGTTCGGGGTGGATCACGGGTCCGACCGGACGGGCGGCGGTCCGCCGACTCCAACCGGTCGCTCGGACCGGGGCGCTGATTGCGGCCTGGACGGCGGCGATCCAGGTTCCGACATCGGCCCGGCGGACCCGCCCGCCCACCACGCAGCCGACGCGGATGCGGACGCGGGGTTTTACCGCCGGCTCCGGACCGCGAATCCGGCCCCGTACGGAGCGCTGATCCGCGTGGACGGGGTCACCGTCTTCAGTTCGTCGCCCGAACGCTTCCTGCGGATCGAACGGGACGGCACCGTGACCGCCAAGCCGATCAAAGGCACGGCCCGGCGCGACCCGACGGACCCGATCCACGACGCTGTCCTGGCGGCGGACCTCGCCACCGATGCGAAAAACCAGGCCGAGAACCTGATGATCGTCGACCTGCTCCGCAACGACCTGGGTCGGGTGTGTGAGATCGGAAGCGTGAGCGTGCCCCGGTTCATGGCGGTCGAGTCGTACGCGACCGTCCACCACCTGGTTTCCACGGTCCGTGGACGGCTCGACGAGGCGGTCGACCCGCTGGACTGCGTGCGGGCGTGCTTCCCCGGAGGTTCCATGACCGGTGCGCCCAAGATCCGGACCATGGAGATCCTCGACCGGCTCGAAACCGAGGCCCGGGGGGTGTACGCGGGCGCGCTGGGCTACTTCGGGTTGGGGGACCGCCTCGGGTCGGGTGGGGGAGTCGACCTGAGCATCGCGATCCGGACCGCGGTCCGGATCGGTGACGAACTGTCCATCGGCGCCGGCGGGGCAGTCGTCCTGGCCTCCGACCCGGTCGCCGAGTTCGACGAGATGGTGTTGAAAGCCGCCGCCGTGCTCGCGGCGTGGCGACCGCCCGCACCCGCCGACCCGGCGACGTAGGGGTCGGCGCGGCCCGAGGCGGACACCGCGGGGTCGTCCGGCTCGACGGACCGCATCAGCGGGTGGCGCCGCCCGCGGCGTCGGTGCCGTCCCCGACCGTCGCGCCCGGGCCGGGCGGCTCATCAAGCTCGTCAGCGAGATCGTCGTCATCGACGTCGATGACGCCCGGATCACCGGCCGGGACGGCGAGGACCGTGCCGGCGACGATGATCGCGAAGAGGATGAGCGTCAACCCGTGGACGGCGCTGCACCACAGACACACCGCGTCGAGGGTGAACAGCTCCGTGTAGACGAGGTAGACGACCATCCCGATGCCGGTCAGGGCGAACAACAACCGCCCGAACCGCACCGCCGGGTGCGCCGTCCGCCAGGTCGCGGGCAGCATCGCGACGGCCATCACCGCAAAGAACACCAGGCCCAGAATGGCGACCGGAATCCCCAGAATCTGCGACTCCGGGCTGGTCGTGACCTTCTCGCAGTTGATGATCCGGGTGCCCGGGCAGGCCAGCAACGAGGCGGTGTCGAAGTGCGCGATCGTCAGGTAGGTCGCGACCGCCAGCCCCGCGGCCACCGTGGGCAGGCCGGCGACCGGCACCCAACGGGGCACAATCAGCCCCGTGGCCGAGGGCGGCGCCGTGCGGGGCCCGCCGGCCCGAATCCCGGGATCGGTCGGCCGGGCGCTGGTCGCCACGGCGGTCGCGTCCCCGTCAGCGCTGGGCATCGATCTGCACGCCGATCTGGCTGATCGTGCTGTTGGTGCAGACGTTGGCCGGCTTGTTCTTCGTGATCGAGCACAGCGTGGCCGTGATCGTGTTCGCGGTGCCGTCGATGGCCTTCGCGAGGGTGCTCGTCGGGTCGGCCAGCGCGGCGGCGACCTGTTCGTGGGTCTTACCGGCCAGCAGCTTCGGGTCATAGCTGGCCCCACTGATCAGGTACCGGCCGCCGATGTCGACGAAGGGGATCGCCCCCTGCGCCGAGGCGGCGACGTACGGCGGCGCGTCGTACTTCGTGAGCAGGGCCGCGTCCGCGGCCGTCGGCGTGTCCAGCGGCTTGTAGCCCTTCCCGTCCGGCACGTTCGTCGTTTCCTCGACGCCGGTGAACGACAGGTACGGGGAGGTGTAGGTGGCGCCGTGGAACGACAGCGTCGGAGTGCTCGGGTCGACGTCCGTTGCTGACGAACTTGTCGTCTGCAGCCCTGACCACGTCCCGAAGCGGGAGAGCGCCACCGCCATGCCCCATCGTTCGGCGGCGCAGTACGGGCAGTACTCCGCGCCGATGTAGAGGACGCGGGGCTTGCCGTCGGCGGTGAGGGCCGGTGAATCCAGGGGCTTCGGCAACGCGGAGACCGAGCCGACGCCGACCGTGTTGAGCGCCGCCGCCGGCACCTTGGTGACACCGGCGACGACCGCCGGGCTCGCCGGACCGGTCGCGCCGGGGGCCGCCGTCGACGAGCCGCCGCCCGAGACCTTGACGATCACGAGCGCGGCGAGGATCACGACCACCACGGCGACCGCGGACGCGCTGATCCAGATTGCGCGTCTCTGGCGGTCGCGCCTGCGCTCGGCCTCCCGCAGCGCGGCCGCCCGGGCCTGTCGTTGTGCGGCGTTCCCGGTGGCCCGGGCCTTGGCTGCCACGGCCGCCTCCAACCTGCCCGAGCGGGTCGGGCTCGTCCTCGCACGGATACCCGGGTCCACCGAGAGCAACGGCCCGGACCCGCCTGGTCCACGTCGCGCCGAGTCTACGACGCGGCCTGGCCAAACTGATCGTTCGGGCGCGCGCCCGAGTGGCCGGGCTACCCGGCTCCGATGGCGACCGTGCCCGCCGGTGCCGGCACCTCCCCGCTCGGCGACAGACCGATCAGGTTCGCGTAGTCGAGCAGTTCACGACTGGCGTTGAACGAGACCGCTCCGACGACCACCCCGGCCCGGGTGTAGCAGGCGACGAACGACATGGTCCGGACGGATCCCTCGGTGATCGCGCAGTCGTCGGCCAGGGCCGGCCGGCCGACACTCTGGATCCGGACGTGGTGCTGCTCGGTCCAGAAGCGGGGCAACGGCATGAACGGGGGCGCCGCGTAGGGACCCAGCAGCAGGGCGTCGGCGGCGGCCTGGCCGTGCTCGGCGGCGGTGATCCAGTGCTCCACCCGCCGCGGCGTCGCGTCGAACATCAGGTTCGGCCAGCGGGCCATGTCGCCGGCCGCGACGATGCTGTCGATCGGGCCACCCGGACCCAGGGCGTGGGTGGTGGGTCCGGTGAGCAGCCCGTCGCTGTGATCGAGGCCGGAGCCGCGCAACCAGTCGATCGCCGGCACGGCGCCGATCGCGACGACCGCGAGGTCGGCGGAGATCTGGGTGCCGTCGTCGAGCAGTATGCGGACCGGCGCGGCGCCCCGCCGACCGGCCCGCCCCCGCCGCGCTCCGCCGTCCCGGTAGCGGGCCGGATCGGACACGTCGGCGGTGTCCCAGGCGACCGGGCGACGACCCAGGCAGAGCTGGACGCCGTGGTGGTGGTGCAGGTCGGTGACCACCTCGCCGACCATCCGCCCGACCGCGCCGCCGAGCAGGAAGTCACCCCGCCCGACCAGCGACACCTGCAGTCCCCGGGTCCGCAGGCTGGCGGCGACCTCGCAGCCGATGAAGCCGCTGCCGACCACCACGACATGGCGCGCCCCCGCGTGCACCCGCCGTCCGACCGCGCGCCCGTCCCGCAGGTCGCGCAACGCCCACACGTACCGGGAGCTCATCGGCGAACCGGCGAGGAACCGCGGCGCCACGCCGGTCGCGGCGACCAGACCGTCGTAGTGCAGGTCCTCGCCGTCGGCCAACGTCACGGTCCGCCGGGCCGGGTCGACGCTGGCCGCCCGGGTGCCCAGCCGCCAGATCGCGTCCAGCCGGCGGTAGGAGGTGAGGCGCAGATCGTCGAGCCGACCGGTGCCGGCCAACAGCTGCTTGGACAGGGGCGTGCGGTTGTAGGGCTTGTGGGGTTCCTCGCCGACGATCACGATGCGGCCGTCGAATTCGCGTTCCCGGAGCCGTTCGGCGGCTCGGAAGCCGGCGATCCCGGCCCCGACGATGACCACCGTTTTGGGGCGGGCGAGGGCGCGGCGAGTGACCCGGGCCCGGCTCAGCGAGGTGCTGAGGGCGGGAGCCCGGCGTTGAGCTGGCATGTCGTCAGTCCTCCCGGACCTTGATTGCCTGCATGGGACACAGGCGGGCGGCCTGGCGTACTTCGCCGAGGCGGTCGGTGGGCGGCGCCATGTCGTACCGCAGACGTCCGTCCCGGCCGACCTCGAAGCTTGCCGGCGCCTCCATCTGGCAGATCGCGTAGAGATGGCAGCGGTTGTTGTCGACGCTCACCGTGCGGCGCGTGCCGGGGGCCCGGGGACTCCGCCGGGTGTACGGCCCGGGCCCGTAGGCCCGCTGGACCGGGGCGTAGATCGGCGGACCACTCCCGTCGCCCGGGTAGACCACCGGAAGGACCACACCCGCCGGATCCGATTGCGCGGGGACGACCGGCGGGCCGCCCGGCCGGTACGGGTCGAGCTGGTTCGGGTCGGCGACGTACGCGCGGGGTACGGCCGGGCCCGGGTCCGCCGGGCCGAAGCCCGGCGGGATCGACGGCCCGGGGGTGAGTGGTTCGGGGGTGAACGAGCCGGGCGCGAACGGGTTGGTGACCTCGCGGAGGACACCGTCGACGATCCCATCCAGCACCTCGTGGCCGGTGCTCGGATCCAGCGGCGAGCCCAGCGAGATCGGCCCGCTCGGGTGCCCGACCCAGGTGGTCGGGTCCGGGCCCGGCGCGGGGTGGTCGACGGCGTCGGGTGGTCGGACTCCGAAGCCGGGGGGCAGGGCGTAGCCCGGCAACGCCTCGGAGAAATCCGCCCGCGGGGCCGGGAAGCCCGTCCACGCGTCCTCCGGCTCACCGAAAGTAGGACTCGTCACGAGCGTCCTCCACGACGTCGAACCAGTAGTCGGAATCGTCCGGTCGGGCGATCGGCGCGATGACCCGGATGGTGGCCAGGGCGGCGGCGACGGCGATCGATCCGGCAATGGTCGCGATGATCAGGCTGAAGTGTTTTTCCCGGCTGGCCAGCACCGTATGCACGGCGATCAGGGCAAAGCCGCCGTACGCCCACCAGTGAAAGCGGTGCCAGCGACGATAGGAAATGCGACGTTGTAACCAGATGGAGATTGCGACGGCCAGCACCATCTCCAGACCGAGTATTCCGACACTCACGATGGTGTCCGCCCCACCGAGCCACGGAATCGTGATCTTCTTGAGGTCGAAATACGCGTCATGGCGGAACAGATGCACGCAGGCGTGCAGTACGGACGTGACCAGAGCGAGGATCGCCAGGACCATGTGCCCGCCATAGAGCGTCTGCCGACGGACGTGTCGGTCGAGAAGGCGGGTGGCCAGCAGGACGCCCCATAGGACGGTGGCGACCATGAGGTAGAAAGCCGTGTATCCGAGGATTCCGGCCATATGGGCGAGCGTGGCGTCGCTGGTCCGGCCGGGCCGGACCGCGGGCGTCGCTAGTACATGGGCCAAGCCGACGTTGGCCACTACGGGACGAGAAACTGGGACACCTCCGGGCGTCCCCCCCAGCCTCGCGAGAACGGTGCAAAGGTAGCAGAACCGGTCAACGGATCGCCATACCGGTCCGGCCCGACTTTGGTGGGGGCGACGGGGACGGTCCCGCGGGGGGCCGCCCGGCGGTTCCGGCACCGGACCGCAGGGGTCGCCCGGTCGTCGGAACCGGGTCCGCGCCGGGCGTCCACCGGCCCGGATTCGTCGAAGTTTCGCGGGCCGGCCGACGGTCCGCCGTTTTCTCCCGGGGCGCCGCGGATGGTCCGAATCCACCCAGGTCCGCCGGTTCGGCAATGAGTCGTGGACCGGACCGGTGACATTCCAGTGGGCTGATCCTGAGCCGGCATTGTCGGCAGATGGTGGATCGCTCGTCCAGGGTCATGTCGGCCCGGGCCGGCGCCCGGGCGATCAGCGACCCACACCTCGCCGCTTCGGCCGTCGCCGGCCAATGAGTAAATGCGGTCGCAATGGCGGACAACGCCGGCGGTCGGCGACTCGGCCGACCGTTAACGGGCGATCGGGACCGGACGGTTGGGGTGGCCGCGAGGCCGTCCCGAAGCCGGTCGCCAGTGGACAACAGTGGTCTCTTCACGGCGTCCGGATTTCCGCTTCGTGCGGGCGGACCGGAAATGGTCCGGGCCGCGCCGACCGGCTTCTCCTTTGCCCGGGAATAGGGGGTCGCGGCCGATGGTCGGCCCGGAACGGGGTCGGGCGGAGGGCGGTCCGACCGGATTGCGAGTACCTGAAGGTCGTCGGAAGCGCGCGGGCGCTCCAAGCCGGTCGTCCCTCAGAAGAGTGGTTGCCCGATGAGGTTGCGCAGCACGAGGGCGTTGGGCACCTGGATCAGGCGGCCGCCTTCGTCGATCCGGCCCAGCTGCACCGCGGCCAGGCCGAGGTCGCCGACGAGGTCCGCGATCCGGCCACCGGCCACCGGTGCACCTGGGTCGGATGCAGAATCGCGGCCTGGTGGCCCGCGAGCGGTGCCTCACCGACCAGCGGGGGACGGTCGTCGCGCTCACTCCCCGGGGTCGCGAACTCACCACCGCCGCCGCCCCGCGCGGCACGTGGCCCACGTCCGAAACGCGCTCATCGACCACCTCACGGCAACCGAACTGGAGACGCTCGCCGCCATCGGCGACAAAGTGTGCGCGCGGCTGGTAGGCCGCCACGGGTGGGGCCCCGGTCGGTCATGCACCTGTGACCAGGGGACACCGGGCGGGAGCGGGTGACCGGGATCGAACCGGCATGGCCAGCTTGGAAGGCTGGGGCTCTACCATTGAGCTACACCCGCGCGCTCGGGCCGCGGTTGGGCGCGCGACGTCGAGAACGCCTAGAGTACGGGGCGCGCCCCGGGGCGTAGCGTAGTGGCTAGCGCGCCTGCTTTGGGAGCAGGAGATCGGGAGTTCGAATCTCCCCGCCCCGACCAGTCGAGCCTCTTGTGCGGCCTCGTTGGCCCGAGCAGGGTGGTCTTCGGTAGCCTCGTAAGTCGCGCGCGTGTCACGCGCACATCGCCGCACATCCGAATTCCACCCCGCGTAGGAGTAGCCCCGTGAAGAGCGCCATCGAGACCCTGAGTCCCACCAGGGTCAAGCTCACCGTCGAGGTGCCCTTCGAGGAGCTCGCACCGAATCTCGAGTCGGCCTATCGCCGGGTCGGCGCTCAGATCCGCATCCCCGGCTTTCGGCCCGGCAAAGTGCCGGCTCGGATGATCGACCAGCGCGTCGGCCGCGGCACGGTGCTCGAAGAGGCTGTCAACGAGGCGATCCCGCAGTTCTACAGCCAGGCCGTCGACGACGCCGGCTACCGGGTGCTCAGCCAGCCCGAGGTCGAGGTGACCAAGTTCGAGGACGGCGAGCAGTTGACGTTCACCGCCGAGGTCGACGTCCGGCCCACGATCGAACTGCCTGAACTCGACAAGCTGCCGGTCACCGTCGATGACGTCGACGTCGAC
Source organism: Frankia alni (assembly GCA_026225295.1). GTDB lineage: Bacteria > Actinomycetota > Actinomycetes > Frankiales > Frankiaceae > JAMFSN01. The sequence goes on along the minus strand of JAMFSN010000356.1, from coordinate 39 downwards.
GACGCGCAGATCGACGATCAGCTCACCGCCTTGGCGGAC
>JAMFSN010000355.1 GCA_026225295.1 Frankia alni | reverse complement strand
GCGGGGTATCAGCCGGTGCCGCAGGGTCGTGACGAGGGCGACGGTGTCCTTGGCCTGGGGGCTCGAGCCCGGGTAGAGGGTGGCCAGGACGACTTTCCCGTTCGGCGAGGTCACCGCCGGCGAGCTGACCGGCCCGGCCAGCGTGAGGGGGCCGTTGAAGCCGGGTCCGAAGCCTTCGGCGAGGGCGGTGTAGGCCCAGCGGGTGGTGGATCCGGACGGGTCGGTGCCGGCGTCGGACGAGCCGAGGCGGAGACTCAGGATCGGCAGGGCCAGCGCGACCACCGCGGCCAGTGAACCGACCACGACCAGCACCCGGCGGCCCTCGACGAGCCGGGCCCAGCCCGACCAGAAGGTCGAGACGTCGGTCGGAATCGCGCCGTCGCGCAATGCCCGCCGTTCCCGGCGGGCCAGCACCTTCGGCCCGAGGAACCCGAGCATGGCCGGCAGGAAGGTCAACGAGGTGGCCAGGGTCAGAGCCACCGCGATGGCGGACGAGGCCGACAGTCCGTACAGGAAGTTCACCCCCAGGGCGAACTGGCCGAGCAGGGCGATGCAGACCGTGAGGCCGGCGAACACCACCGTCCGCCCGGAGGTGTTGACGGCCTGGGCGGTGGCGTCCTCGTACGACAGCCCGGCCTTCACCCCGCTGCGGTGCCGGCTGATGAACAACCCGTAGTCGACGCCGACCCCCAGGCCGATCAGGACGGCCAGGTCGGTGGACGCACTCGGCACGTCGAACACCCGGGACAGAAGTTCGATCGCCGACGTGCCGATCAGCAACGCGACCATGGTCGAGAGCAGGACCAGCAGCGAGGACCAGACCGCTCCCCCCAGCACGATCAGCAGGATCGCCAGGGCGGCGACCACGCCGACCACGACCGAGAGCCCGACGCCGGACCGTTGCGCGTCGGCGATGGACTGGCCGCCGAGGGAAATGCTGACGTCCGGGCCGGTGGCCGTTTCCGCCGCGGTGATCAGGCGGCGGGCGTCGCTGGTGGTCACCTTCGAGGCATCCGTCGACCACGTAACGGTGGCGAAGGCAACCGTTGCGTCCCGGCTGATCTGGGCTGCCCCGGCACCGCTGTAGGGGCTGGCGACCGCCTCCACCCCCGGTACCCGGGCCACGGTGGTCAAGGCGTCGCTGACCGCGGTTTTCACGGCCGGCGATCGCACCGTGGCCCCGTGGCTGGTCTGGATCACGATCTGATCGCTGTCCCCGGCGGCGGCGGGGAAGTTGGCCTTGAGCAGGGTCACCGCGGCCTGCGAGTCGGTGTTGGGCAGGCTGAAGCCGGAGTTGAAGTGGGCGCCGACGGCCCGGCTCAGGCCGACCGCGGCGACCAGGACCAGCAGCCAGCCGGCGACCATGCTCCGGCGATGGGTGAATCCGTCCGGTGTATCCGCCGGCCGCCGCGCCCGTCGCGTACGCCGACCTCCCGGTCATCCACCGCGTCCTGAAGCGCCGGTACACCGCCAGCGAGCTGCTGTACATCGACATCGCCGCGGTCGTGCTGCTGGCCGTCGTCTGCCAGGTCATGCTGCCGCGCGACACTCCGAAGGTCCACGGGACCACCTGGCTGATCGTGGGCTGGACCGGCTACGCCCTCGCCGCGCTCGCCACCCTGCCGCGCCGCCGGGTCCCCCGGACCGCGCTGCTGGTGGTGGACCTCATCGCTGTGGCCGCCGAATGCCTGCGGGCCCCGGGACCGACCCCCTTCTACACGGTGATGGCGCTCTACGGTGGTCGTCGTGGCCGCCCGGCGGTCCGCGAGTCTCGCGGTTGTCCTGGTCTCGGCGGGGACGCTGGCCAGCACTGTCGTGGCCGGGGGCGGCGAGGTCCGGATCGTGGCGGCCACCATTGGCGGGCTGGCCCTGGTCAGCGTGGGTTGGCTGGCCGGCGAGAACACCCGGGCCGGCCGGGTCTACGCCCGCCGCCTGGCCGACCGGGCCACGGAACGCGCGGCGGCCCGGGAGGTGGAACGAGCCGAGCAGGTTCACCGGGCGCTGGCCGACGAGCGGGT
>JAMFSN010000354.1 GCA_026225295.1 Frankia alni | reverse complement strand
TGGTGCCCGCGCCGGCTGCCACCGATTCCAGCGACATGCGGGCATAGCCGCGTTCGCCGAGCTGGCGGGCCGCGGCGGTAAGGATCGCTGAGTCCAGCGCCGGGTTCCGTGGCCGTCCGGCCTTGGCAGGCATGTTGCTCATTACATTACGATAGGCTGCCATAACGTAAATCACCACCACGGCGAGGAGATCACTATGGCTGAGTCGCTACCAGCTACCGCCGTCGTCCGCGTCTCGCGCGGCAACTTCGACCTGGCCCGGCTCGCCGAGGTCCACGCCATGAACACCAGAACAGCGGAGTACCTGGTCCCCGCGATCGGACGGCTGCCGGGCCTCATTCACTACTACACCGGTGTCTCGCCGGAAGGCTCGATGGTGGCCGTCAGCGTCTGGGACTCCGACGAGCATGCGACACAGCTGAACCACCTTAAGGAGATGATCGTCGACGCGCGCGGAGAGGCGGAGGCCGCCGGCGTGCAGTTCACCCCGATCATCAACTATCCCATCGACTGGACGATCTGACTCGGACCGGCACCAGGACCACCATGCGGGTCGGTCAAGGCCCTCCCGCGTTTCGACCGCGAGCAGGTGCTCCGGAGGGTGGGCGTTGAGGTCGGTTCCTTTCGGGCAGTAGTCGCGTAGGAGGCCGTTGGACGCTCCTATGTCTGTCAAGCGGCGCGAGGAAGATCGTTCAGCTGGACAGCGGTCTCGATTCGCCGGTAGAGACGTCGGGTAAGCGCACGTTTGACGGAGCGTCGGATGTCGCGGTGGGTCTTACCCTCGGCGGTGCGCCGCGTCTCGTAGGCGCGGGTCTCGGGGTGGCATCGCATCCGGGTGATCGCAACGGTGTGCAGGGCGCGGTTGAGCGTTCGGTCACCGCCGCGGTTGAGTCGGTGACGCGTGCGCTGGCCACTGTTCGCCTCGATGGGGGCGACGCCAGCCGATGAGGCGAACGCAGCTTCGCTGCGGACTCGTCCGTGGCCGGACCAGCTGATCAACAGCTGCGCGGCGACAACGGGACCGACACCCGGTTCGGTCAGCAACGCCGGCCCAGCCGGGTGCTGCTTGATCAGATCGAGCAGCTGTGGATCGAGCTCGTTGAGCTGGGCCGAGAGGAATCGGACCCGGGCGGCAACGGACTGCAGCAGGTGGAGCGCGTCTCCGGGGGTTTCCCGGGCACGGCGGCCCGGCCCGCGATAGCAACGGCGGTGCCGTTCCCCGGGGCGCAGCACGCCCATCGGGCGCGGTCGCTGTCAGCGGCGAAGCACCTACGGTATGACCTCTTCGCCGCCAGCGGAGCCGACCCGGTCGAGGCGGAAGACGAACCAGACTTGGCCGAGGAGATCGATGTCAGCCGGGCTTAGGTGCTTTACCGCCTGGCCGTAGGCCGACTTGAGCGTGGACCGTCCGCGGCGCTCGAACTGCCGGTAGCGGAGGCACCGGGTGAGGAACGCGGCCTTCTCCGTGCCGGTGAGTTCATGGGCGGCGACGTCTTCGATCGATCTGCCCAGAACCAACTGTCCGTGCCCGGCCGTGCGCAGGTTACGGGCCCATTGGGTGTCGCCCAGCATTGTCATCACGTAGCGGTGATCTTCGAGCACTGCTACCCGGACGGGCACCTCGTAGAGGCGTCCGGACGTGCGCCCACGCACCCGGAGGACTCGCAGGAGGTCTACTCCGCGACCACCAGCGCCCATCCGAACCGTCGCCCGCATGACCGGGTTGACCCACCGGTTGTACAGCGCCAGCCGGGCCGCCGAGGGTGGACGAGGAACCGCACTCACCGCGCACGATGTCCTGGCTGGGCGGGGAACGCGCCGCCGACCTGGTCGAGGGCTCGGCTCAACATCGTGGTGAACGTCTCGTCGCGGTCTCCGCTAAGCCAGTGTTCGAAGGCAACCCGCGATGCGCTGATCGCCATGGCCGCGACGAGACGGGGGAAGAGATCTTCGTCGGTGGCGACGCCGAGGCGTTGCGCGATGGCGTCGGCCAGCAGGACCTCGATGGCGGCGTAGGCCCGCAACTGTTCAACCCATAGGGCCGGGCTATCGCTGATCAGGCGGGCGTGCCGTAGCGCATTGCCCCCTTCGCTGTCACCAGGACGGAACTGGCTCACGATGGCTTCGGTGATCGACGTCCAGAGCGGTTCAGCTGAGGACCGCTCGCGAAAGGCCGCCAGGATCCGTGCTATTCGGTCGAAGGCCGGGGCCACGACCGCCTCCTCCTTGCTGGCGAAGTAGTTGTTGAACGTGCGCGGCGAGACTCCTGCACGGGCCGCGATGTCGGGGACGAGTACGCGTTCGAGGCCTCGTTGCAGGGCCAGGTCAAGCGCGGCTCGACTCAGAGCCTGACGGACCACGGCCCGCTTCTGTTCCCGCAGGCCGCTGGTGCCGTAGCTCTGGACCTGATTGGCGAGGTCGGCCAACTGGGAGGTCGTCACAGCGCGCAGACTACCCGACAGAGTGCGTGCCACGCAATTATCTGCGCAACACGCACAAATATTGCCCGCTCGCTAGGTGTTGCTGGCCAGGAGTTTGTTGACGTGGCGACCAGCTCCGCGGCTCCGTCCAGGACCGGCTGTCCGGAGCGGTCCGCCGGCCCGACGGCACGGCGGTCCCCGGCCCAGGTAGAGGACGGCGATCATCCCGGCGCGATCGGGAGGATCACGGTGGGTAACTCTTCGGGATCTTGCTCGTCGGTCCCGCTCCCCCCGCCCCGGCTGCCGGGCACCGTCGCCCGGTGCCGGACCGCCCCGTGACCGGCCGGTCGTCGATCCGCCGGGTTCCGGGCCGAACCGGGCCGTGGGCGGGCCTTGGCCACCGGCCGGCGCATCCAGGGAACACCCTGTCGACCTGCCACGAAATCAGCGACCGCAAGCACCTGGCGGACGAACTGATCTACTGGGCCGGGCACGACCCCCTCACCGGCCTGGTCAACCGGGCCCGCTTCATCCGGCGCCTCGACACAGTCGCCACCGGCCACCCCGGAGACGCCGACGACCAGTTCGCCGTCCTGTTCGTCGACCTCGACAACTTCAAACCCGTCAACGACATCTATGGCCACGCCACCGGCGACGAGGTCCTGCGCATCCTGGGCGCCCGTCTGCGGGCCGCGGGCTGCACCGCCGACCTCGTCGCTCGCCTGGGCGGCGACGAATTCGCCCTTATCCTCACCTACGCCAAGCACGAGGACGCCCGCCGCGTCGCCGCCCGCCTCCTTCGGGTCATCCACGGACCCATCGCCACCGGCGGCACCGTCCTGCAGATCGACGCGACCATTGGCGTCGCCGTCGCCGTCACCGTCGCCGTCGCCGCCGCTGGCGATCAACCATCCGAAACGGTCGCCCGCGACGCCGACCGGGCCATTTACCAGGGCAAGGAATCCGGCCGCGGTCGCCCCGCGCGGCCCAGGCCGGCTCAGCCAATGGCCGGGAACAGTTCCGGCCGCCCGCCTCTGAGCCGGTCACTGCCATGGAGGGCACACAAGTGTGCCCAAAATATTGCGTGTACTAGCCGGATGGCTACTGTGTGGGCCTAGCTGATCGGCTACCCCCACCCATACCGAGCACCAGCTTCCGCAGGAGGAGAATATGCGACCGACCCGGAAAGGGTTACTGGGGGTTTGCGCCGCCGCTACTGTGCTGGCCACCGTCGGCGCCTGTAGCTCGTCGGGCGGCGGGGCCGGGGCCAAGGGTGCCGGAGGCGGCGCCGGCCGGATGTACACGATCGGAGTGCTGACCGATGTCACCGGCCCGGCGGCATCCGCCAACAAGACCAGCATTCAGGGAGTCAGGGCCGGCGTGGTGCGGGCGGCCGACGACGGCTACACCATCAGATATGTCGTCGCCGACACCGGAACCAACCCCGCGACGACCCTGACCGTCGCGCAGAAGATGGTCACCCGCGACCACGTGTTCGCCGTGATCGCGGCGTCGTCGGTGACCTTCGCCGCGTCGAACTATCTGACCGCCCATCGGGTCCCGGTGATCGGGGTGGCGCAGGACGGTCCCGAGTGGGCCACCGCGAAGAACATGTTCTCCGTCATCGGAGCGGTCCAGAGCACGAAGGTGAGCGACACCGTCGGGAAGTTCTTCAAGATGCAGGGCGCGACCACGGTCGGCGCCGTCGGCTACTCCATCTCGCCCACCTCGTCGGAGGAAGCGGAGGCGGCGGCCGCATCATCGAAGGTTGCCGGGCTCAAGGTCGGCTACCTCAATGCCAAGTTCCCCTTCGGTAGCACCGACGTCGGGCCGCTGGCGATCGCCATGAAGAGTGCCGGTGTGGACGGGTTCACCGCCACGACCGACCCGAACACGGCCTACGCCATGATCTCGGCGCTCCGCGGCCAGCAGGTCGACCTCAAGGCGGCGCTGCTGGCCACCGGCTACGGCGGCGACCTCCTGCAGGCCGGCCCAGGGGCACTCAATGCCGCGCAGAACGTCTTCTTCTTCATCCCGTTCGAGCCGGTCGAGATGAAGACCGCGGCCACCCGGCAGTTGCAGGCCGATCTGCGGGCGGTGGGCGTCACGACCGAGCCGACCTTCGCAACCTACAGTGGATATACCTCGCTCGACCTGCTGGTCCAAGGCTTGAAGGGCGCCGGCTCCCGCCCGACGCAGGCGTCGCTGATCGCGTCGCTGTCGGCCATCCACGACTTCAACGCTGGTGGCCTCTACGGCACCCACAAACTCGACGTCAACGACCGCCAGAACATCGTGTTCGGCGTCGACAACTGCTTCTGGGCCACCAGGCTGGAAGGAAACTCCTTCCACCTCGTGCCCGGCGCCGACCCGATCTGCGGCCAGACGATCCCCGGCCGGACAGTCTCGCCGTCGTCCTGACGACAGACCCTGGCCGGAGCGCCCAATTCAGGCGCCCCACCGCCGTGACCACAGCATGATCCGCCGCTACATCGCCTGGCGGAACCGCCACGCCCACGATCAGCGAGGGCGCCCGCCCATACTCGTGGTCTTCGTCTCGATCGGTGGAATGCGCATTTCCGAGTCAATGCAGCGGACTGCTGGAGCAAGGGAAGATCATGCGACGGAACAGGAGAAAATGCGTGGCGGTAAGAAAGTCTATTATCGGAGTTGGTTTAGCGGCGTTAGCCATGGCCGGCATGGGACTGGTCGGGCCGTCCTCGGCGTCCGCAGCCCCCAGAGCCACCCCGGCTGCGTGTGCGACGAGTCAGTGGGTTTCAGGTTGGACCGCGAGCCCGACCGACGGCGACGCGATTCTCGACCCGTCGCTGGGATCGATCCCGGGCAAGTTGACCAACCAGACCGTCCGAATGGTGATCACACCGCACCTGGGCGGATCGTCGATACGGATCCACCTGAGCAACCGGTTCGGCACCGCCGCCCTGGCGCTCGGCCACGTCACCGTCGTCCCGCAGGGGCAGGCCGGCGCCGTGGCCGGGAACCCGGTGCCGGTGACGTTCGCCGGCACGACCTCGGTCACCGTGCCGACCGGTCAGGACGTGGTCAGTGACCCGGTCCCCCTGACGTTCGCCGCGTTCACCCCGCTGTCGGTCAGCATCTACGTGCCCGGCACGACCACGGCGCTGACCAAGCACTGGAACGCGAACGCTACATCCTACTACGCGGGCAGCGGCACCGGGGACCTCACGGCCCAGAGCAGCGCCGAGAAGTTCACGAACACGACGCTGAGCTGGCTGTACGTCGACGGACTCGACGTGACCGCGGGCGCCCGGTCGGTCGTGGCCTTCGGCGACTCGATCACCGACGGGTTCGTCGGCGGAAGCGCTCTGAGTATCCCCGCCGACCGGTCGGTGGCCGATAAGAACGGCCGCTACCCGGACGACCTGCAACGCCGGGTAGCCGCCGCGGGGCTGGCGATCTCGGTCGTCAACGCGGGAATCGGTTCCAACCAGCTCACCGGCAGCCTCGGCTCGGTCACCGGTCCCAGCGGCCTGGCCCGCTTCCAGACCGATGCCCTGGACATCCCCGGCGTCGCCGGGATTCTCGTCCTGGAAGGCATCAACGATCTCGGCCTCGGTAACAAGGTCACCCCCCAGCAGATCGAAGATGGCTACACCCAACTGATCATTAAGGCCCACGCGGCCGGGCACAAGATCTGGCTCGGCACCATCACCCCCGCCGCCAACGCCATCGTCGACGGAACGCTGTTCGCGCCGAACAGCGAGACCTACCGGCAGCAGGTGAACACCTGGATCCGGACCCAGACCATCGCGGACGGGGTCGTCGACTTCGACGCCGCGCTGCGCGACCCCGCCCATCCCTCGCAGCTGCTGGCCGCCTACGCCGGACCGGACCACCTGCACCCCAACCTGACCGGCTTCCAGAAAATGGCCGACGCCGTACCGCTCGACCTCCTCGCCGCCACCCCCTGCAACTGAGAACGCCACCGTGCCCTGGTGCCCTGGTGTCTGGCTCTCCGAGGCCGGGGAGCCCGACACCCTACGGCAGACGCCATCAGTGCGCGGGCGTGGCCGGTCGACGGGAACCGCCAGGTCGCAGAGGCGGTCCTGGACCGCCTAATCACGTTCGGTGACCAGTTGCTCCCTTGGTGGGGAAGTAGTTGTAGACCGTCTGCTCGGCGACCGCCGCCGCCCGTGCCACGTCGCTCACCGCCACCTGCTCGTAGCCATGCTCGGCAAACAGTCGGGCCGCCGTGTCCGCGATCAGCCGCCGGGTGTGGGCCTTCTTGCGTTCGCGCAGTCCGCCACCGCCATCGCCCCAGCTAACGACCCCAGAGGAATAACTGGAGGCGATCCTAAGCTCAGGGTAAGCATCAACAATTAGCGGACCGACTCTGCGTCGGCTCTGACCAGCGCGTTTGCTGCTGCGCCTGGTTCAGCGTGAGCGATCGCTGTATTTTCGACAGACGGCTCGATGCACCATCCGGAGTTGACGCCTGGAACCTCACCGGTTCGTTCGAGCCGCGGCTGCGGGTTCGCGCTGGGTGCCGCGTATGACCTGGCCTGGGAACACGCCGCAGTGTTCGCCTTTCCGGAAGGTGATCCGGCCGCGTTTGATCGTGGCCACGTAGCCTTCGGCCTTCTGCAGCATGCGCAGACCGCCGTTCGGGAAGTCCGTCGCCAGGTAGGGCGCCGGGAGGCGGAGCCGATCGAAGTCGATGACGTTGACGTCGGCCAGGTAGCCGGGGGCCAACAGCCCGCGGTCGTGCAGGCAGTAGGACTCGGCCTGGAGACGGGTGAGCGCGTGGATGACGTGCTCGACCGGAAGCGTGTCGCCGCGGCGGCGGTCTCGGACCCAGTGCGCCAGCATGAACGTGGGCGTCGCGGCGTCGCACACGCGGGTGCTGTGCGCACCGCCGTCGGCGAGGCTGACCAGGATGTTCGGCGTCCGGAGCAGATGTCGATGAACGCTGAAGTCCCCGGAGCGGTAGTTCGCGATCGGGATGTAGAGCAACCCCGCGCCGTCGTCGGCGGTGAGCAGGTCGTAGGCGTACTCGATCGGGTCCCGGCCGGACTGCGCGGCCCTGGCCGCGACGCTCTCGGTCGCCGGGTCGGGCTCGTAGTCGGGGTAGTCGGCCATCGGGAACATGTGCTCGGGCGGGTGGCGGGTGAAGAAGCTGGTCCCGAGCGCGGACAGGTCGGCCAGTACCCGCGCCTTGAACTCCGGCTGGAGTAAACGGGTGAGACGTTCGGCCCACGCCAGGTCCGCGAGCTCGCGCATGCTGGCCGCCTCGTCGAACGGGTTCTCGACGGACCGCCAGTGACCGAGCATGCCGACGGCCCGCGGTGCGATGTGCCCGTAGAGCGTCACGCCCTCCCGGCGCGCCTGCTCGATCAGGTCGAGCCGCCGCTCCCACTGCGTGTCGCTCATGATGAAGTGCAGCGGTGCCTTGGCCCGGCGGCCGAGCTCGAAGGTGAACGGCAGGTCGTGGTCTAGATCCAGCACGTCGCCGAGGTACTGCATCACCCGGCCGTCGACCCTGCCGACGGTCTCTGCGAGCCGCAGCAGCTCCTCCTCCGGGGCGAAGGTGCCGGGCACGATCCTTCCGTCGGTGGAGGTGTGGAACCTGGTGCGTGAGCCGCTCATACCGAGGGCGCCGGCGCGCAGCGCCGCCTCGGCCAGCTCGCACATCCGGGTGAGGTCCTCGGCGGTCGCCGGCTCGTCGCCCTCCGCGTGCTCGCCCATCACGTACGCCCGCAGCGCGACGTGGGCCACCTGGGTGCCGATGTCGACGGTGTGCCGCCGACGGTCGAGCGCGTCGAGGTACTCGGGGAAGGACTCCCAGTCGTAGTCCACGCCGGCGTCGATGACCTCCGGCGACATCTCCTCGACCGCTTCGAGCACGCTGAGCGGGAAGGTGTGGTCGTCCCGCCGGAGCGGCGCGAACCCGACCGAGCAGTTGCCGTTGATGACCGTCGTGACGCCGGGCCAGGACGACGGCGCGAGGACGGGGTCCCACATGACCTGGGCGTCGTAGTGGGTGTGCAGGTCGAGGAAGCCGGGGGTGACCAGGCATCCCGCGGCGTCGAGCTCCTCCGCGCCTTTCTCGCCGATGGTGCCGACGGCGCTGACGGTGCCGTCGGTTATGCCGACGTCCGCGTCGAACGCCGCCTCACCCGAGCCGTCGACGACCGTGCCGTTCCGGATCACAAGGTCATACATGCGCGCACTCCTTCACGGTGGCTCGCACAGAGCTCGGAGTTAGGCGATGTCGAGGACCTCGGCCGCCGTGGCGCCAAAGAACTTGCGGCGAAGCTCCGCGTCCGCGGGCAGGTGGCACTCGAGCGTCCTGCGCGCGTGATGGCGCCCCTCGATGTGCGGGAAGTTCCGGCTGCAGCGCGTCGAGGCGGCGCATCAGCCGCCCGAACGCCGGCGGGAAGGTCTCGGCCGGGTCCTCGGGACGCTCCTGCTCGGGTAGGAGCGGCACGGCGAGGCTGGCCCCGGCCCGCATGAGGTCCATGAACCGGTGCGGGGGCGGCAGCTCCGCGGCGAGCTCCGGGTCGGTGGCGTCCAGCCAGTCGATCGGCTCGAGGAAGTGGCTGTCCACGTCGATGACGACCATGTCGGCCGGCCTCTCTCGCCCGCTGGTGGGAGCCGGGCGTCGCTCGGAGTGCTCCACCACCGGAGTGCCGGGGCGGCGTCGGACCGTGTCAGCAGAGGGAACGGAAGAACGTCGCGACATCTGCGGCGAACAGCTCGGGCTGCTCGATCGCCGCGAAGTGGCCGCCACGCGGCTGGTCGGTGAAGTGCACGAGGTTGAACTTGTCCTCGATCCACCCCCGGGGCGACCTGGCCCGCTCGCCAGGGAAGTTGGTGACGCCGGTCGGCACCTGCACCCGGCGGCGCGGCAGGCTGCCGCCGGTGAGCTGGGTCTCCCAGTAGAAACGGGTGGACGAGGTGATGCAGCCGGTGACCCAGTAGAGCGTCACCCAGGTGAGCACCTGGTCGGCGGTGAAGGCGTTGAACAGATCGCCGTCGCAGTCGCTCCAGGCCTGCAGCTTCTCGCCGATCCAGGCCAGCAGGCCGGCCGGGGAGTCCTGCAGGCCGATGCCGAGTGTCTGCGGCTTGGTCGACTGGATCATGTAGTAGCCCATGGACTCCAGCCGCGAGCTCGCCAGCCGCGCGCGTTCGCGGCTCTCCTCGGCGGTCGGCTCCGGGGCGCCCGGGTACGCTTCGATCAGGCACATGTTCAGATGCAGGCCAATGACCCGCTCCGGGTGCAGGTCGGCCAGGTTGGGGGTCACGACCGAGCCGACGTCGCCGCCCTGCACGCCGTACCGCTCGTAGCCAAGCAGCTCCATCAGCCCGGCGAAGACCTCGGCGACCCGCCGCGCGTTCCAGCCACGGGTGTACGTCGGCGCCGACCACGCGTAGCCCGGCACGGACGGCGCGACGACGTGGAACGCGCGCCCGCCGTCAGCGGGGTCGGTCAACAGCTCGATCGCGTCGAGGAACTCGTGGAACGACCCCGGCCAGCCGTGGACCAGCATGATCGGAACGGCGTCCGGGTGCGGCGAGCGGGCATGGACGAAGTGGATCGGCTGGCCGTCCAGGTCGACGAGGCCGTGGTCGAACTGGTTGAGCCGGCGCTCCTGGGCTCGCCAGTCGAAGCCGTCGCGCCAGTGGTCGAGCAGGCGGCGCAGCGTCGTCTCCTCGATGCCCTGCTGCCAGCCGATGTCGTTGACCCAGTTGGGCAGCCGGGTGCGGGAGAGTCGGGACCGCAGGTCGTCGAGTACCTCGTCGCCGACGTTCACCCGGAACGGCCGGACGGCGGTCATCGGGATACCTCCGGCCGGGACGCACGGCGCGGCCGGGCCACTCCGGCCGTCTGTCCGCCATCGGCGACGATCTCGGCGCCCGTGATGTATGACGAGCGGTCCCCGGCGAGGAACAGCGCCAGCTCGGCGATGTCGGCCGGCCGGCCGGCGCGGCCCAGGGGGGTGGCGGACAGCCGTCGCTCGGCGTCGGGATCGTCCGCGCGCAGCACCATCGGCGTCAGTACCGGGCCGGGCACGATGGCGTTGACCCGGATGCCGTCGGCGGCGAGCTCCAGCGCCGCGACCTTCGTCAGGCCGCGCAGTGCCCACTTGGACGAGGCATAGGCGGCGTGGTGCTCCCAGGCGGCCAGCGCGGCCGTCGACAACGTGTTGATCACGGACGGCGCCGGGACGCGCCGAAGGTGCGGCAGGCAGGTTTGCAGGCCCAGGTAGGCGCCGAGGCAGTTGACGCGCCACAGCTGCTCGAATCCCTCGGCCGTCTCCTCGGCGAGCGGGGCGCGTCGCAGCACGCCCGCGTTGTTGACCAGCACGTCGAGCCGGCCGAACCGGTCGGTGCCCGCCGCGGCGGCCCGCTGCCACGACGCCGTATCGGTGACGTCCAGGTGCACCGCGTGCACCGCGTCGGGCAGTTCGTCGGCGAGCTCCTTGATTTCGGCGAGGACGTCGCCGGCGATCACCCGGGCACCGGCGGCCACGAACAGCTCGGTGATCGCGCGGCCCTGGCCGCGGGCGGCGCCGGTGACCAGCGCGACCCGGCCGGCCAGCTCGCCTCCGGGCGGGCCTGACGGCGGCCCCGGCGGTGGCTCAGGCGAAGACATGGTCGGACCGGTCGACGGTGGCGGTGCGCTTCCAGAGGTCGACAATGCGCCACGGCGAGAGGATGTACACGTTGCCGTCCGCGGCCTTGTACCAGGAATGCTCGATGGACGGGTGTCCCCACATCAGCGTGCGCAGTTCGGCCTGGTGCCGTTCGTTGTAGTCGCCGTAGGCGGCGGGGCTGGGCTCGATCGAGCGATGCCCGCCGTCGATCAGTTCGCGGATCGCCGCTCCGATGTAGCGCATGGACAGTTCGGCGATGTTGACGACGCTGCCGGCGTGCGCGAGGCCGGTGCCCGGCCCGTTGAGGATGAAGAAGTTCGGGAAGCCAGGCACCGCGCTGCCGTTGTACGCGGCCGGCCTGCGGTCCCAGAACTTCTCCAGGGACATGCCGTCGCGCCCGACGATCTCCATCGGCCACAGGGCGTCGTTGGCCCGGAAGCCGGTGGCCAGGATGATCACGTCGGCGGGATGGCGGCCGTCGGCGGTGACGACCGCATCCGCCTCGATGTTCTCGATGTGGTCGTTGACCAGCTCGACGTGGTCGCGGGTCAGGCAGCGCAGCCAGCTGCCGTCGTCCTGCAGCATGCGCTTCGCCAGCGGCGGGTAGGAAGGCGTCGCCTTGTCCCGCAGCTCCAGGTCGTCGCCGGCGTGCTTGGCGATCCAGTCGGCGAGGATCTTCCGGCGGGCGAAGCTGAGGGCGTTCGCGGTGCGCGGGAAGTCGTGCCAGTCGGGGTCGATGCGCACCATCTCCAGCATCTTGTCGCTGGAGGACCACAGCAGGACGAAGCGATACCAGCGCGCGTAGCCGGGCAGGTGCCGCATCGCCCAGTGCTCACCGTCCTTGACCTTGGCGTGGTAGCGCGCGTTCGGGGCCATCCACTGGGGGGTGCGCTGGAAGACGGTCAGGCTGCGGACGCGGTCGACGATGGCCGGGCCGATCTGGAAACCGCTGGCGCCGGCGCCGATCAGCGCGACGCGTTTGTCGGTGAGGTCGGCGGAGTGGTCCCACTGCGCGGAGTGGAAGGCCGGCCCCGCGAAGTCTTCGAGTCCGGGCAGGTCGGGGACGCTGGGACGGTTGAGCACGCCTACGCCGGAGATGATCGCGGTGGCCGACACGTCCTGCGGGCGGCCGTCGGCGCCGCGCAGCGTCACCCGCCACGAGCCGGCCGCCTCGTCCCACCTGGCCCGTTCGACCTCGGTGGAGAACGTGATGTGCTCGACGATGCCGCGGCGGTCGGCGATCTCGCGCAGGTACGCGTAGAGCTCGGGCTGCCGTGCGTAGTACTCGCTGAAACGGGCGAGGGGCTCGAACGAGAACGAGTAGAAGTGGCTGGCCACGTCTACACGGGCGCCGGGATAGGTGTTCTCCAGCCAGGTGCCGCCGATGTCATCGTTCTTCTCGATGATCCGGAACGGGATGCCGGCCTGCTTGAGCCGGACGCCGGCCAGCAGGCCCCCGAAGCCGGAGCCGATCACGAGCACCGAGAACCCTTCCGGCGCCGGCGAGGTCAGCCCGATGGCCCGCGGGTCGGCGCCGGTGAGGTCGAGCTCCTCGGCGTACACGGCCGCGTAGTCGTCCGGCACCGGCTCGCACGCGATCCAGGACATGATCTCGTGCACGACCTCGGGGGCGAGCGGGTCGGCCGGCGGGCAGCCTGCATCCCGCCATGCGCAGGTCGCCACGAGCGCCTGCCTGCGCAGCTCCGCCTGCTCGTCGTCGGTCAACCGGCCCTGGAACTCGTGCAGCACGAACTCCCGCGGGCGGATCGGTCCGCGGACGAACGACGGGTCGCCGGTCATCGTCACGACCGCCGCGATCAGCGCCGGCACGGACAGGTCGTCCAGCGCCGCGGCGATCGTCGCGGCGTCGTCGGTGACCGGCTCGGTGGCCAGGTGCGGGGGGCTGGTGGTCACACGTTTCCGATCGCGTTGGCGACGATGCCCAGGGCTTCGCGGCTGCGGGGCAGGACGGACTCGTCGAAGGTGAGGAAGCCGTGGATCTGGCCGGCGTACAGGTGCAGGTCGACGGACACGCCCTGGGACCACAGGCGCTGGGCGTAGGCGATGCCGTCCGGGCCCACGGGGTCGCACCCGCCGATCAGCAGCGTGGTCGGCGGCAGCCCCGTGACGTCGGCCAGCAGCGGGGCGACGTCCGGGTGGCCGCGCTGCGCCGGGTCGGGGACGTACTGCTCGATGAACCAGGCCCGCTCCTCGTCGGTTAACGGCCAGCTGTCCTCGGCGCTGCCGGACGGCGCGTCCTGAGCAGGGCTCGTACCCGGATAGGCGAGGATCTGGCGCGCCACGACGGGCGCGCCCGCCGCGTACAGCCGGCGGGTGGCGACGGTCGCGATCGTCGCCCCGGCAGAATCACCGAAAGCGACGAGCCGTTCGGCGTCGGCTCCCCACGCGCCGGCCCGTTCGCGTGCCCACCGGATGGCGGCGACGGCGTCGTCCAGCGCGGCGGGGAACGGGTGCTCGGGCGCGAGCCGGTAGTCGACGGACACCAGCACACAGGGCACGGCGTGCACCAGCCGCCGGCAGAAGGCGTCGGACGACCGGACACTGCCCACGACGTAGCCGCCACCGTGGAAATACACCACCAGCGGCACGGGGACCTCCGAGACGAGGCCATACACGCGCACCGGCACCCGGTGGTCGCCGGCGTCGGCCTCGTGGTCCTCCAGCAGGTCGACGCCCGGCCCCGTGAACACCGCCCCGCGCTCCTCGAGGTACGCCCGGGCCTTGCCGACGCCCATCGCGGCCAGCGACGGCTGACCGCTCTGTCTGATCCTGCTGACCAGCAGCTCGGCGTCGGCGTCCCG
>JAMFSN010000353.1 GCA_026225295.1 Frankia alni | reverse complement strand
TTTGTGCGCCCGGCAGGGATCGAACCTGCGACCTGGTGCTTAGAAGGCACTCGCTCTATCCACTGAGCTACGGGCGCGCGGAGTCCATTGTGCTGGCTCGTTGAGCGCGACGGCCACCATATGACGGCCACTCGCCGGGGCGGTGAGGCACTCACCCGGGTGAGTGCCCGACCGCCCTGGCGCCCCGCGATCCGGACTGATCAGGGAAACGCGGCTCTTTCGGTCAGCCGACGGCCTTCTCGAGGGCGGCGAACTCGTCCTCCGTGAGGGTGATCGAGGCCGCGCCGAGGTTCTCTTCCAGGTGGGCGACGGTCGAGGTGCCCGGGATCGGCAGCATCACAGGTGACCGCTGTAGGAGCCAGGCGAGGGCCAGCTGTGACGGGCTCGCACCGTGCTCGCGGGACGCCGCTTCGAGCGGGCCACCCGGTCGCGCGAGCTTCCCGACCGCTACCGGGTTCCATGGGATGAACCCGAGGTTCTCCCTCGTGCAGTAGTCCAGAACGTCCTCGCTGTCCCGGGCGACCAGGTTGTACCGGTTCTGAACGCTCACGATGTCCACGATCCCGCGGGCGCGTTCGATCTCGTCAACGGTCACCTCGGACAGTCCGATGTGGCGGATCTTGCCCTCCTCCTGGAGCTTCTTGAGCTCTCCAAGAGACACCTCCGCCGGCGTGTCGGGCGCGATGCGGTGCAGCTGGAACAGGTCGATCCGTTCCACCTTCAGCCGTCGCAGGGACATCTCCACCTCCTGGCGCAGGTAGGCGGGGTGGCCCACCGGCGTCCAGAGGTTGGGACCCTGGCGGGTGAAGCCGGCCTTGGTCGCGATGACCAGGCCCTCGGGGTACGGGTAGAGCGCCTCGGCGATCAGGTCCTCGCTGATGTACGGGCCGTACGAGTCGGCGGTGTCGATCAGGTCGACCCCCAGATCGATCAACCGTCGTAGGACCCGCAGCGCCTCGGCGCCGTCCTTGGGCGGTCCCCAGACCCCCGGACCCGTGATCCGCATGGCGCCGAAACCGAGACGATGGACCGGGAGATCGCCACCGATCAGGAATGTTCCACTGGCGTGCGCGGGCAGTGTCGCGGTTGAAGCCATCAAGTTTCCTTTGGTAGACGTCGCTGGCACCAGGAACCGGCCGTGGGGCGGCGGCCGGCCGCCGCCCCACGGTTGGTTCTCCTCGAGGCAACTACCCGGTTCCCGGTCCGTCCACTACTGGCGGCGGGCCTGGGTAGTTGGGACCTGGTTGGCGCGCAGCGTGTTCGGTACACAGCCCTGCCGCGAAGGCTGTGATCGGACACGAGCCACTCGGTCGCCGCGGCGGCGACGGAGCGGTCTGGGTCGAAGCGCCAACCAGATCGTGCGCACCTCAGATGGTGCACGGTCGGCGACGGGTGGTCGTGGACGAATTCTCATCTGTGGATAAACGGCGTCGCGATCATGGTCGGGTACGGCTGTCCGCAGGCCGGGAAAAGCCGGCTCGCTCCCGCCGCCCGCGGCCCAGAGTGGCGCTCAGCGGCGAATTCGCCGCCTCCCCGGCCCCGGAGGATTCCATGATCGATTCCGCGATCACGCTCGTCGGCAGTCTGATCGAGACGCCGGAGCCGCGAACGTCCACGTCGGGCCTGGTGGTCACGTCCTTCCGCCTGGCCTCGACGACCCGGCGGTTCGATCGCGAACGTGCGCGTTGGGTGGACGGAGCGACGACGTTCATCACCATTTGCTGCTGGCGGCAGCTCGCGGAGAACGCGATCTGCTCGCTCCGGCGGGGCGATCGGGTGCTCGTGTCGGGACGGCTGCGCCAGCGCGTCTACCACCTGGAGGACGGTACGAGGCGGGCCACCATCGAGATTGAGGCCGAGGCGATCGGGCCTGACCTGGGTCGTCATGTTGTCCAGGTCCGCCGACCGGCGCGGGAGGCGATCCCGATTCCCGGGGTGGAGAACCGGCTCCGGCGGCCGTTGCCGGCCGCCGCGCCCCCGCTGGATCCCGCTCGACGGACGACCGCCGGTGCGGCCGGAATGGAAGGGATTCCGGTGCCCGCATCCGGCGTCCCGATTCCACCGGCGCCCGGGACCGGCAGTGGTCGGGCCGGCGCGACCAGCGCAACGGCCAGCGGTCAGGCCGATCCCGCGAGCAATGGTGATGACGCCAAGCGGGCCGGCGGTGTCGAACCGCCGTCGGCGGGCGATCCACGGCCCGGCGGAGCGGGTCCGGACCCGGTGGGCACCACGGCCTCGAGCCCCGACCCGCGAAATGGCGATGGGACATCTCCATGACCGGGTCAGCGTGGTCCCGATCGCGACGGCGCCGGTCCCGGAACGGTGCGAAGTCAGGTCCCGAGCGGAAGTCAGGTCTCGAGCAGGAGAGTGAACGGGCCGTCGTTCACGAGCGACACCTGCATGTCGGCGCCGAACCGGCCGGTCCGCACGGTCGCGCCAGCGGCGCGCAGTGTGTCCACCACGACCGCGACCAGCGGTTCGGCCACGTCGGCGGGCGCCGCGGCCGCCCAGGACGGTCGGCGTCCCTTGCGCGTGTCGGCCAGCAGGGTGAACTGGCTGACCACCAGCAAGGGCGATCCGGTCTCCGCCGCGCTCCGCTCGCCGGTCAGGATCCGCAGGTGATGGACCTTGCGAGCCAGGCTCCGCGCATTCTCCTGCTGGTCGGTGTGGGTCACGCCGACCAGCAGGAGCAGACCGGGCCCGATCTCGGCGATCCGTTCGTTGCCGACGGTGACCGCCGCCCGCGTCACCCGTTGCACCACCGCACGCATCCGTCGATCCTCCCGCGTCCGGGTCGACCGGCCGGCGCGCGGGGCGGGAACGGCGAGGCCGCGGCGGTGATCTCTGGCGTCCCCGGTACCGTCGGGCAGATGAGGGAGGCGCACGGCGTGGAGGCGCCATCCCGTGCCCCGGTCCCGAGCGACCGCGCGGGGAGCCCCCGCGGCACCGCCACCGGCACGCCGACCACCGACGCCTCATCCCGCGAACCTGCCGACGCGCCGAGTGCACCCGCCGGGTCGCCCGCCCGTCCCGCTGGTCCGGGCGCGTCGCCGCACCACGACGCCGGTGACGGTGGTGGCCCGACCGGTTCGGTCGGCGACACCCGGTCCGGCCGCCGAGGCGCGCTGGTGCAACGGATGAGGAACATCTCGGGGCCCGGCCGGGTCGTGTCCGTCGTGGCCGTCCTGAGCGCGGTGGCGGCTGTGGTCCTCAAGCACGCGCTCTTCGCTCACCTCTCGGTGGACAACGACGAAGCCCTCTACCGGTTCCAGGCCCAGACAATCGCCTCGGGTCACCTGTTCGCCCCGGCGCCGCGGCCGGCCGGGTCCTATGCGCCCTGGTTGGCGGCCGTTTCCCACGGTCACTACGTCCTGAAGTACACGCCGGTCATCCCAGCGATCCTGGCCGTGAGCCTGGTGCTGACCGGAAGCACGGCCGCTGCCCTGGCGGTCGTCGCCGCGGCGGCCGTCGTCGTCACGTATCTGCTGGGCGTCGAGCTGCTGAAGGATCGCCGGGTTGCCGCGGTGGCGGCGATTCTGTTCGCCTGCTCCCCACTGATCTTCATCCAGAGCGCGCTGCTACTGCCGTACCTGCCGGTTCTGGTTCTGCTCGAGCTGGCCGTGTACGGCCTGGTCCGGGGACTACGGTCCGGCCGCCCGGCGCCGCTCGTGGGCGCCGGGCTGGCGACCGGTTTCGCGGCCTGCGTCCGCCCCTACGACGTGGTTTTCTTCCTTCTTCCCCCGTTGGTGTGGGGGTTTCACGTCCACCGGGGCCGCTGGAGGTGGCTGGTGAGTCGGGTGGCCCTCGGGCTGGTCCCGCCGGCGGTCATTCTCCTGGCGTCGAACGCCGCGGCGACCGGGGACCCCGTCCGGCTTCCCTTCGCCCTCCTGGAACCCGAAGACAAGATCGGATTCGGGGTCCGTCGGCTCTATCCGGCCGACCGGGCCCACCATTTCGGCATCATCGAAGGCCTGGCCGGCGTCGGAAACCACCTCTTTCTGCTCGGCGGCTGGGGTCTCGGGGGCGCCGTCCTCGCCGTCCTGGCCGTATGGACGGTGGTCCGGGGACGGGCGGCCGGGCCAGCCGCCGCGGTCGGGGCCGGTGGTCTCCTGCTCGTACTGGGGTACGTCGCTTTCTGGGGTGCGTGGAACGCGGCCGATCTGTGGGGCGGCATCCGGTACGTCGGCCCCTTCTATCTGATGCCGCTGATGGTCCCGTTGACCCTCCTGGGCGCCCAGGGACTGGTCGACCTCGCGCGGGCGCGTCCACGGGTGGTGGTCGGGACGGGTGCCATCGGCCTGGTGGCCACCGGGCTGGCCCTCGCGGTCGCCCTGCCGGCCGATGCCACGTTCTCGCGGCACGACGGCAGCCTGGTGGCGGCCGTCGGTCAGGTGGGGGGCCGCCCACTGATCTTCGTCGACACCGATCCCCAGTACCTGATGCACCCCAGTTCCACCATCGCGAACCCTCCGGATCTCGACGGTCGGGTGCTGTATGCGGTGCGCCGCGGCGCGGCGGACCTCGCGGTAGCGGCGGCTCATCCGTACCGCCCGGCCTACGGGCTGCGGATCACCTACACCTGGAACCACACCCCGGGCGCGGCCGCGGTGGCCCGGATCGAACGACTCACCACCGCCACCGGGCGGACGGTGACCCTCGATCTGCGGCTGACGCCGCCGGCCGGTTGGAAGTCCGCCCGGATCGTCGAGTACGAACACGGAATCCGACGGTCCTACCCGGTCGAAGCGGCCTCCCCGAGCGCGCTGTCACTCGTGGTCAACCGGACCGACGCCGAGGTCGTCGGCGGGTCGGGCGCGCCGACCGTGACACGGCAGAAGCCGACGACCGACGGCTCCGTCACACTGTTCCTCTACGCGACCCCGGCCCGGGGTAAGGAACAGTTGATCGACCGGGCCCGGGTCTCGGTGACGCCCGGGTCGGACGGTGACGTCCGGGTACTGGGATCATCAGGTCAGGTCGCTACCGCCGGTGTGCCGGCCGGTACGCCGGCCCCGCTCCAGGTCACGCTGCGGTGAGCGGGAACGGGAAGGCCGGCGTGGCCCGCGATCGTTACACACACAGGATCGTCCCCCGGTGATCAGCAGCCGGCCGGGACGGCAGCCCCAACCCATAAGGTGAATACCCATGGCCCAGTACGTCTTTCAAATGCGCAAGGCACGCAAGGCGCACGGCGACAAGGTCATCCTCGATGACGTGACCCTCGCCTTCCTGCCGGGCGCCAAGATCGGCGTGGTCGGTCCCAACGGTGCGGGAAAGTCCACGCTGCTCAAGATCATGGCCGGGCTGGAGTTCGCGAGCAACGGCGACGCGATTCTCAGCCCCGGCTTCACGGTCGGCATCCTGCTGCAGGAGCCCGAGCTCGACGAGACCAAGGACGTCCGCGGCAACGTCGAAGACGGTGTCCGGCACATCCGCGAGGTGCTCGCCCGCTACGAGGAGATCAACGAGAAGATGGCCGCGCCCGACGCGGACTTCGACACCCTGCTCGGCGAGCAGGCGGAGCTGATCGACGCCATCGAAGCCGCCAACGCCTGGGAGCTCGACAGCCAGCTCGATCAGGCGATGGACGCCCTGCGCCTGCCGCCCGGCGACGCCGGCGTCAGCACCCTGTCCGGTGGCGAGCGCCGCCGCGTCGCCTTGTGCAAACTGCTGCTCCAGGCGCCCGACCTTCTGCTGCTCGACGAGCCCACCAACCACCTCGACGCCGAAAGCGTGGCCTGGTTGGAGCAGCACCTGGCCCGCTACGCCGGCGCGGTGCTCGCCGTGACCCACGACCGGTACTTCCTCGACAACGTCGCCGAATGGATCCTCGAGCTCGACCGGGGTCGGTGCTACCCCTACGAGGGGAACTACACGACCTACCTGGAGACCAAGGCCGCGCGGCTCAAGGTTGAAGGGCAGAAGGACGCCAAGCGCCAGCGGGTCCTCGCCCAGGAACTCGACTGGGTGCGGTCCAACCCGAAGGCCCGTCAGGCCAAGAGCAAGGCCCGACTCTCGCGCTACGAGGAGCTGGCCGCCGAGGCGGACCGGAACCGGCCACGCGACTTCGAGGAGATCCAGATCCCGCCCGGTCCCCGTCTGGGCAGTCTCGTGATCGAGGCGAAGGGCCTGACCAAGGGCTTCGGTGACCGGGTCCTGATCGACGGGCTGTCGTTCAGCCTGCCGCGTGGTGGCATCGTCGGGGTGATCGGCCCGAACGGGGTCGGCAAGACCACCCTGTTCACCATGCTGATCGGCGACGCCGCCGCCGACGCCGGTGAGCTGGTCGTCGGGGAGACCGTCGACATCGCCTACGTCGACCAGAGCCGGTCGTCCCTGGCGGCCAAGAAGACCGTGTGGGAGATCGTTTCGGACGGTCTCGACCACATCACGGTCGGCCGGCTGGAGATGCCGAGTCGGGCGTACGTGTCGGCCTTCGGGTTCAAGGGCCCTGACCAGCAGAAGCCGGTCGGCGTCCTGTCCGGTGGCGAGCGCAACCGGCTCAACCTGGCGCTCACGCTGCGCCGGGGCGGCAACGTCCTGCTGCTCGACGAACCGACCAACGACCTGGACGTCGAGACCTTGCGGTCGCTGGAAAACGCCCTGCTGGAGTTCCCGGGCTGCGCCGTGGTCGTCAGCCACGACCGGTGGTTCCTCGACCGGGTGGCGACCCACATCCTGGCCTGGGAGGGCACGGACAGCAACCCGGCCACCTGGTTCTGGTACGAGGGCAACTTCGCCGACTACGAGAGCAACAAGGTTGACCGGCTCGGGGTCGACGCGGCCCGGCCGCACCGGGTCACCCACCGCCGCCTGACCCGGGAGTAGCGACCCGCAGGCGGTGAAACCGGGGCCCGGTCGGCGTCGTCGACCGGGCCCGGCGGGCCGGCTACGGCCGGTTCTGCAGCGAAGCGGCGGCCATCTCGAAGTAGTCCCACAGGATGGCGGCCTGGTCGGGCGGCAGGTCGAGGTCGTCCACGGCCTCCCGCATCCGGGCCAGCCAGGCCGCCCGCTCCGCCGGGCCGATCGCGAACGGAACGTGCCGCATCCGCAACCGCGGGTGGCCCCGGCGGTCGCTGTACGTCGTCGGACCGCCCCAGTACTGGATGAGGAACATCCGCAGCCGTTCCTCGGCCGCCGCGAGATCGGCTTCCGGGTAGAGCGGCCGGAGCACCGGGTCGTCGGCCACGCCGAGGTAGAAGCGGGCCACGAGCCGCCGGAACGTCTCCTCGCCCCCGACCGCCTCGTAGAAGGTGGCCGTCGGCCGCGCGGATGACGGGGGCTGGCTCACCGCACCATTGTGCCCTTCCCGGGCGGGTGCGCGGCCGGCCCGGGCCCGGATCCGCCGCGCGACCCGCCCGGCCGACCCGCGCGGCGGTCCGGTCATCCAGCCGGATCCTCGGCGGCGATCCACACCGCCGTGTCGGGCGGCAGAACCAGGCTCCGCCCGTCGTAAGCGACCGGCTCGCTGGCCAGAATCAGCCGGCCCGGCACGGTGACAACCAGGTCGTCGACGGCCATCGACAGCAGACAGGTCACCGTCGGTGAACCACCCACCCCGACCTCGTTGCCGCTGGCTTCGGGCGGCCCGGATCCAACCGGCGGCCCGGGGGACGCCGTCCGGTCGAACGCCAGGCATTCCGTCGGCGTACCCGGACGCGACCGGAGGTGACCTCCGGCGAAGGCCGGCAGCGCCGCCCGAATCGCGAGCGCGCCGCGGATCAGCACCAACGTCGACAGGGGGTCATCGACCTGCCCGGCGGCGGTCAGGGACGCCCAGTCCGCCGGCTGGGGGAGCCACGGCTCGGTAGCGCCGCCGGAAAACCCGAACGGCGACCGGTCCCCGGACCACGGCAGCGGCACCCGGCAGCCGTCCCGCCCGGGTGAGGTGTGGCCGGAGCGCTCCCACATCGGGTCTCGGCGCTCCGCCGGCGGGACGTCGACCTGCGGCAGTCCCAGTTCGTCGCCCTGATAGAGGAACAGCGTGCCGGGCAGCGCCAACGCGACCAGCAGAGCGGCCCGGGCCCGCCGCGCGCCGACCGGCCCGCCGCCGTACCGGGTCACCGGGCGCACGACGTCGTGGTTGGCCAGGGCCCAGGTCGTCGGCGCACCGACCGACTCCATCGCGCCCAGACCGGCGGCGATCGCCTCCTTCCAGGCCGGGGCGGACCACGGCGACGTCAACAGCCCGAACGAGAACGCGAGGTGCAGCTCGTCGGGACGTACATAGTTGGCCAGCCGGCGCGGGTCGGCCACCCACGTCTCGCCGGCGAGGACCCGGGGCCGGCCGTCCGCCCGCTCATACTCATCGAGGACCGACCGCCAGTGCTGGAAGACGGCGTGCACCTCGTCCTGGTCCCAGGCGCCGGGCTCGGCGACTTCGCGGAACATCGCGGTCGGCGTCAGCGGAATCCCGCCCGGATGATCGGCCAGCGTCGGCTCCTTGAGCAGGCCGTGCGCCACGTCGACCCGGAAGCCGTCGACCCCCCGGTCGAGCCAGAACCGGAGCACCCGGTCGTACTCGTCCCAGACCTGGGGGTTGCGCCAGTTCCAGTCGGGTTGCTCCGGAGCGAACAGGTGGAGGTACCACTGGCCAGTGCCGTCACCGGTCCCGTGGTCGGCGCCACCAGCGCCGACCCGGGTCCAGGCCGGCCCGCCGAAGACCGAAACCCAGTTGTTGGGTGGCTCAGACCCACCCGGACCGCGACCGTCGCGGAACAGGTAGCGGTCCCGCTCGGGTGACCCGGGGCCGGCCGCCAGCGCCGCCCGGAAGGCCGGGTGCTCGGAGCTCGAGTGGTTCGGAATGACATCGCAGAGCACCTTCAGACCCAGGTCGTGGGCCTCGGCGAGCATGGCGTCGAACTCGGCCAGATCGCCGAACAACGGGTCGACATCGCACGGGTCCGCCACGTCGTAGCCGTGGTCGGCCATGGGGGACCGGTAGAACGGGGTGATCCAGATCGCGTCCACCCCGAGCGCCCTCAGGTAGGTGAGGCGGGCCCGGATGCCGGCCAGGTCCCCGAGGCCGTCCCCGTTGCCGTCGGCGAAACTCCGGATGTAGATCTCGTAGACGACCGCGTGGCGCCACCACTCGTCACCGTGGTCGCGCCGGCCGGCCCGCATCGGATCAGCCGGTTCCGCCGGGCCACCAACACCACCGGCGCCGGTCGGCCCGGC
Organism: Frankia alni; assembly: GCA_026225295.1. Classification (GTDB taxonomy): domain Bacteria; phylum Actinomycetota; class Actinomycetes; order Frankiales; family Frankiaceae; genus JAMFSN01. The sequence goes on along the minus strand of JAMFSN010000353.1, from coordinate 38,019 downwards.
CGGGTCCACGGGATCGGTCTCATCCACAGCTTCCGGTATCGCGGCCATCCCGGCATTCAAACGCGGGCCAGGGCCCGCGACCGCTCACCACGCGCTCCGCGCCGCTGAATGCTACTCACGGTTAACATCGATGGGCGCAACGTGCGGTGATGTGCCTACACTTCGCCCGTGGATGAGGGGACCGTCCGCGCGGTGGGGGCGCAGGGCAGCGGCGGGCCCGGTGCGGTGGGTCGCCACGCCGTCGCCCGCGTGACGCGGCTCGCCGGTCGGGCCCGTACGGCGCTGCGCCGGGCGGATCTGCGCCGGACCGGTCCCCGAAGCACGGGCGCCGGACCGGCGGATGAGACGGCCGCCGCATTCCTCGCCGAGGCCAGCGCGATTCTCGCGTCGTCGTTGGACCCCCGGCACGTCGTCGATTTCATCGCCTCGCTCACCGTGCCCCGGCTCAGCGACGGGATCATGATCTTCCTGACCGCCGAAACCGCCGCGACCCTGCCCGGTGAGGTCGGCGTGCAGGGTGGGGCAGCGGGCCTGGCCGTCGATTCCGGGCAGATCCGGTTGGTCGCGACCGTCCACCGCGAAGCGCGGGTCGCCGCGTATCTCACCACCGCCGAAAGTCTGCGTCCGGCCCGGATCGAGGACGATTTCGGTCCCGGGCTGGTCGTGCGGACCGGGCAGACCTGGTACCTGCCCTACCTACCGGCCTGGATGGAAACCCTCATCCGGCCGTCCGAACTGGCCCTGAACCGTTTCGAGGACGTCACCCGGGGCCCGGTCCTCGGGGTGCCGATGCCCGGCGCGGGCCGGGTGCTGGGCGTCATTCTGGCTACCCGGGTCGACCGCCGGTTCTCGGACGACGACATCAGCCTGATCGAGGCGTTCGGACGCCGGGCCGGGTTGGCGCTCGGCAACGCCGTGGTTCACCACGGCGCCCTGGAGTCGGCGCTGACCTTGCAGCGGTCGCTGCTGCCCACCCATCCGCCGGCCATCGCGGGCGGTGAGCTGGCCATGCGTTACCTGCCGGCCACCGCGGGGACCCAGGTCGGCGGAGACCTCTACGACGTCGTTCCGTTGCCCGACGGTCGCGTCGGTCTGGCGATCGGCGATGTGATGGGCCGCGGGTTGGGTGCGGCGGCCCAGATGGGGCAGCTGCGGGCGGCGCTGCGGGCCTTCGCGCTCGCCGGAACCGAACCCGGCGACCTGCTCACCGGCCTGGCCCGGGTCGCATCGTCGCTCGACGTCTCGTTCGCGACCTGCCTGTACGGGGTGTACGACCCGGCCACCAGCCGGCTGCGGTTCGCGAGCGCGGGCCACTTCCCACCGCTGTTGGTGATTCCGGGCCGGCCGGTCGCGTACGCCGAACTGGAGCCGGGCCTGTGTTTCGGGGTCGACGAGACGATCGCCGGCCCGACCGCCTACGAGGAAACGACGGTCGAATTGCCGCCCGGTTCCGCGGTGCTGTTCTTCACCGACGGGCTGGTCGAATCGCGCCGCCAGCCGGTGGACGACGGGATGGAGCAGCTGCGGGCCGTCCTCGCCGGCGAGCGGCCGCCCCCGGGTGCCGAGGCGTCGGTCGACCTCGATCTGGTGACCGGGCGACCGGGCGGGAGTGTCCGGCCCCCGGCGCTGTCGCCGGGACGGGCGACGTCCGCCCCGGCCCACCGACCGGCCGTCGGGTGGGACCCGTGCCGCACCCCGGCCGACCTGATCGACCTGGCGTTGGAAGCGGCCGACAGCCCGGAGCTGGGCGAGGACGACATCGCGATCCTGGCCCTGGTCACCCGGGGCCGGTCGGTGGCGCTGCTCGATGTCGTGCTGGACGCCACCGAAACCGCACCCGCCCAGGCCCGCAACCTGCTCGGCGACGCGTTGCGTGGACAGGGGCTGACCGCGCTGGTGGACGATGCCCGCCTCCTGCTGACCGAGATCGTGACCAACGCCGTCCGGTACGCGCGTAGCGACATCCGGGTGTCGGCCGGGTTGGACGGCCACCGCCTGCGGGTCGACGTCGACGACCGGGAGGGGGGCGTCCGGCCGCGACCGATCCGCCCCCGCAACGATGACGAGTTCGGGCGGGGGCTCCTGATCGTGGACGCGGTCGCGCGTTCGTGGGGCGTCGAATCCACGGTGGTCGGCAAGCGGGTCTGGTTCGATCTCCTCGATCCGGACGGCGGGGGAGACCCGGCGGCGGCGGCCCCGACCGGTGCGGTGTGAGCCTCCGGATGAACCGTGGGCCCGGACCCGGTGGACGTTACAGAATGAGCTTGGTCGGGTACCTAAGGTGATGAAGCAGACTGGTGAGTCTGCGCGCGGGTGCGGACGCAGGTGCCGGCCGGCCCCGGGGACGGAGGCGAACGCCGGTCATGTCCGCGATGTTGTCGGTACTGGAAGTGTTGTGTACCGCTATCGGCGCGTTCGTTCTGTACTGCGTGCTGATGGTTGCGCTGTGGACCGGCCTGGTCCGCGTGGTCCGACATCGTGGCCGGGACGGCTCCGGGGCGCGGCGTCCGGCCGGCGGTTCGGCGCGCCGGCCCGGGCTGCTCCGACCCGGGCCGCAACGGTGGGATGACGCTGTGTGGGACGACCCCCCGTTGAACGACCCCGCGTGGGACGACGCCATCTGGGCTGAGCTCGCCCGGGGGACGACCCCGATGGGGCCGGCGGCCCGCCGGGCCGGCGACCGCGACCGCACAGGCGGGAAGCGCGGTCCGGACGGAGATCCCGATGGGGACGGGAGCCCCGACCGGATCGGGAACCACGGCGTGGTCGGGGACCTGGGCCCGACCGGACTCAATCCGTTCGGGTCCGCCGCCGCGGCGGCCGCGGCCCGTTACGAAGCGCGGCAGCGAGCCGATCGGCGGCGGGCCTCCGGTCGGGACTGAACCGCCGGGAAGGGCCGGCCCGGGTCGGTCCGGCGGCGCCCGGGCGGTGCGCCCGCTCCGCCGCGCGGACGAGGTCGCGCGGCATTCCGCCGAAAACAACGCCGGGCGGCGGCCGGGTCGACCACCGGCGCCGGACGGTGGTCCACGCCCCGGTCGGGAGCCGTCCCGCCACCTCGCCCCCCGATACCCACGTCGTCAGGGTGTCCCGCCACCGCCCGCACCACCGCTACCGGACCCGCCGCCGCCCGATCCACCGGCGCCGCTGGCCGCGCCTCCGAACTCGTCCCCGTCCTCATCGTCTCCGTCGTCGGTGGACGGTTCGTCGGGATCGTCGCCCTCGTCGGAGTGCACGGTGATCTCCTGGCGGTTCTCGGTACCCAGCTCGATGCCCTCGGCCAACAGGGCCGCCCGGATCCGTTCGCGCAGCTCCCGGGCCAGGTCGGACTGCCGGGTGGGCAGCGTCTTGACGACCATCCGGATGCTGTAGCCGTCGGCGCTCATCTCCTCGACGCCCCACACCTCGGGCTCCTCGATGACCACGGCGGCCCACCGCGGATCGGCCCAGAGCTCGTCGGCGGTGCGTTTGAGCACGTCCCGGGCCCGGCTGACGTCGGTGTCGTAGCTCAACGGGATGTCGAGGACGGCCCGCGACCAGGTCTGGCTCTTGTTCGCGACCCGGGTGATCTCGCCGTTGCGCACGTACCAGACCGAGCCTTCGACGTCGCGCAACCGGGTGGTCCGTAGGCTGACCGACTCGACGGTCCCGGTGGCCGGGCCGACGTCGATCACGTCACCCACCCCGTACTGGTCCTCCAGCAGCATGAAGATCCCGGACAGGAAATCCTTGACCAGGTTCTGGGCGCCGAACCCGACCGCGAGGCCGATCACGCCGGCGCTGGCCACGATCGGCGCCAGGTTGATCCCCAGCTCACCGAGCACGGTCACGAAGGCGATGCCGAACACCACGATCGAGGTGATGCTGCGGGCGATGGACCCGACGGTCTCGGACCGCTGGCGACGGCGTTCGAGCAGCACCGCCGGGTCGCCGAACGCGCCGAGGACGGCCGTGCGGGCCCGGCCGTTCGCGATCCCCGCCCCGGCTCCGCCGTTGGCGGCCCGGCGGGTCGCCCGGGTGATGAAGCGGTTCACCACGGTCCGGATGACGAACGCCAGGACCAGGACAAAGATGATCTTGGCCGGGGTGGCCAGAAAGAGCTGCGCGCCGGACGCGATGTACTCGCTGTGGGTGACGTCGTAGACCGATCGGCACAGCGTGTCGGGGCTGGTGCCGCACGCGTCCTTGAGCTGCTGGGACAGCGCCGAGAGGGACGGGACGAAGTCGCCGGTCGGCAGCGGCGTCGGGGTCGGGGACGAGCTGGGAGTCGGGGTCGGCAGGATCATGGTCGGCTCCTCCTCATCGGTGGTCGGCCGGTGGCGGCTCGCCGGGCCCGCGCGGCGCCGGGTGGCCCGTACCGATCACGGGCGTCCAGGGTCCGGTCGGTCAGGCGCCGGCCCGGGCGGCCCCAGTCTTGCTGATCGGGGTGGCACCCCGACCGGCCGGGGGCGTCCTCGGCCCGGGAGTTCGGACACGGTTTGTCGCGATCTGGATACTCTGCGCTGATTGAGCGGTTCCGGGGGTCGGTGTTGTGCGGCCTGCCACCCGTCGGACCCGACCAACAGGCTCGCGTTCGGGCGCCGAAAAGGGTTCACTGTGCTGAGTCAGCGCTCTGGGTCGGTCACGCCGTCCGGAGGTACGGCTGGCGGCGAGGAGGTCGGCGCGTTGACGGAGGCGCTGGTTCTCAACGCCACGTATGAACCGCTGTGCGTGGTGTCGGGCCGCCGTGCGGTCGTGCTCGTGCTCACCGACAAAGCCGTGGTCGTCGAGGTCGGTGACATAGTTCTACACTCCGCGGCCCACGCGCTCGAAGTGCCCGTCGTGGTGCGGCTGGCCCGGTTCGTGCGGGTCCCCTTCCGGTCCCAGGTGCCCCTGACCCGCAAGGGCGTGCTGGCCCGCGACCACCACCGCTGCGTGTACTGCAACGCCCCGGCGACCTCGCTCGACCACGTGATCCCGCGCTCGCGCGGCGGTCAACACGTCTGGGAGAACGTCGTGGCGGCCTGCGGTCGCTGCAATCACGTGAAAGCCGACCGGGCGGTGGCCGATCTCGGCTGGCGGCTCCGGACGGCGCCCCGCGCGCCGAGCGGGGCCGCGTGGCGCATTCTGGGCAGTCGTCGGATGGATCCCCGCTGGTCGCCCTACCTCGGTTCGTCCCAGGCCGAGGCGGCCACCGCCTGACGTCCCACCAGGCGGGCGTCGCCGGGGTGGGCGATCCCGCGGAACTGACCGTCACCGAGCAGGCCGCCGCTGTCCGGGCCGGAACGCTCAGTCCGCTCGACCTCGTCGCCGGTCAGCTGGACCGGATCGCCCGGCTCGACGAACGGATCGGCGCGTTCGTGACGGTGCTCGCCGAACCGGCCCTTACCGAGGCCCGCGCGGCCACCGCCCGCCGGGCCGCCGCCGGCCGGCCCGGGGGAGAGGGGCTCGACCGGCTGCCCCCGCTGTTCGGGGTGCCGGTCGCGATCAAGGATCTGACCGCGACGGCCGGGGTCCGGACCGGGCTCGGGTCGGCCGCCTTCACCGACCACGTCCCCGCCGCCGACGACTACGTGGTGGCCTCGCTGCGGGCGGCCGGGGCGATCGTCATCGGCAAGACGAACACCCCCGAGCTGGGCTCGTCCTGCTACACCGAGTCGCGGATCGCCCCGCCGGCCCGCACCCCGTACGACCGGAAGCGGGGGGCCGGCGGTTCATCGGGTGGTTCCGCGGCCGCGGTTGCGGCCCGCTTCGTCGCGTTCGCCGAAGGAACCGACGGCGGCGGATCGGTCCGGGGGCCGGCCAGCTGTTGCGGAGTGGTCGGACTGAAGGTGAGCCGCGGGCGGGTCAGCAACGGCCCGACCAGCGGCGACCCCTCCGGCCTGGTCAGTCCCGGACCGATCGCCCGGACGGTCGCCGACGTGGCTCTGGCTCTCGACGTGATGGCGGGCCCGCGTCCCGGCGACCCGTACTGGGCGCCGCCGCTCCCGCCCGGCCGCACGTTCGCCGGGCACGCCCGGGCCGGGGCGGAGCGAGGGCCCGGGCGGCCGCTGCGTGTCGGTCGGTACCTCGACAACGCGCTCGACGCCCCGGTCCACCCGGACTGCCGGGCAGCCTGGGACGCGGCCAGCAGGCTGCTCGCCGACCTCGGGCACGAGGTGGTCGATATCGACGTTCCGCCGGCCGCCGGCCTGGACACCTTCATGGTGCTGTGGGCGGCGCGGTTCGCCGCCGTACCGGTTCCGGCCGGACGGGAGGAGCTGCTCACCCCCCTCGTGCGCTGGCTGCGCGACCGGGGGGCCGGCCTGAGCGCCGCCGACTACCTCACCGCGGTGGCCCGGATCGAGCTGGCCGGTCGGGCCGTGATCGCCGCCACCGTCAACTGCGACGCGGTCCTCACGCCGACCCTGGCCCAGCCACCGGCGTCGGTCGGGTCGCTGCGCGACGACGCCGATCCCGAGCGCGATTTCCGGGGCCAGGCCCGCTACACCCCGTACACGTCGATCTACAACGGAACCGGTCAGCCAGCCATCAGCCTGCCGTTGGAGTGGACCGCCGCCGGCCTGCCGATCGGGGTTCAACTGATCGGCCGGCCCGCCGGCGAGGCCGGTCTGCTGACCCTCGCGGCGCAGGTCGAGGCGGCCCGGCCGTGGCGGGACCGGCACCCTTCCGACCTCGGCTGACCGGCCGGGCCGCCCGGCGCCGGGCGGAGGCGGCCGCTGGATAAAGGTCCGCTGAGGATCGCCGAAGACGTTGCTGAGTGGTCACCGTGCGCGGCGGCCCAGCGTGCACACTGGTCAGGTGCGAGTACTGGTGGTGGATGACGACGCGGCGGTCCGGGAGTCCCTGGAGCGCTCGCTGCGCTTCGAGGGCTATGACGTCTCGGCCGCGCGGGACGGCCTCGAGGCCCTCGACGTGGTGACGACCGATCACCCCGACATCGTGGTCCTGGATGTGATGATGCCCCGCATGGACGGCCTCGAGGCCTGCCGGCAGCTGCGGGCCCGTGGCGAGGACCTGCCGGTCCTGATGCTGACCGCCCGCGACGGGCTGGCCGACCGGGTCAGCGGCCTCGACGTGGGCGCCGACGACTACCTCGTCAAGCCGTTCGCGCTCGAGGAGCTGTTCGCCCGGATGCGGGCGCTGTCGCGACGCGCGTCGCTGTCGGCCCGGGGCGCGGCCGCGGCGGCCCCCGCGAACGGCGGCGGCGCGCCCGACGTCCGGGTGCTGTCGTTCTCCGACCTGCGGCTCGACCCGTCCAGCCGGCAGGTGACCCGGGGGGACCGCGAGCTGACCCTCACCAAGACCGAGTTCGACCTGCTGGAGCTGTTCCTGGCCCACCCGAAGCAGGTGCTGTCCCGGGCGACGATCATGGAACGGGTGTGGGGGTACGACTTCGGGCCGTCCTCGAACTCGCTCGAGGTGTTCGTCAGCTACCTGCGCCGCAAGCTCGAGGCGGACGGCGACCCGCGGCTCCTGCACACCGTCCGGGGCGTCGGCTACGTCCTGCGCGAGGCCCGCTCGTGACCGGGATGGACACCCGCGCGTCCGTGACCTGGTGAGTGCCGTGACCGACGACCGGAGCGGGCTCGCGCCCCGCCCGGGGCCGCCGCCGGGCCTGCCGGACTTCCTGCCCCCCGACACCCGTCCGGGCGCGGCCGGGCCGGCGCCGGGCGATCCGTGGCCGTCGGCGGAACCCCGTCCGCCGGGTTGGCCGGGTCGGGCCGAGCGGCTGGCTCGCGGGCCCCGCCGAGTCGGGCAGCGCTGGCGTCAGCGGATGCGGGCGTTGTCGCTACGCAACCGGATGGTCCTGCTGGTCGGGGTGGCGGTGGCCGCCACGGTCGCGATTGTCGCGGCCATCGCGCTGACCGCCACCCGCGTCGTTCTCTACAACTCCGTCGACAGTCAGCTGCTCAACCAGGCCCGCACCATCGCCAATTCGGGGGTCGGCCCCGGGTCGTACGGCACCCCGAACGCCATCCCCAACCAGTTCCAGTTCCTCGAGTCCGACGGCGAGCCGTGGACGACGAACTACGTCCAGGGCCAGACGGCGGTCGTCCAGGTCCGGAAGCTTCCCCTGAACGCCGCCGATCTGGCCGTGGCGGCCGGGACCAAGGACCATGCGATCCGCAGCGTCACGATCCACGGCGTGCACCTGCGGGTCGCGACCGTGCGGGCCAACCTCGGCATTCCCCACACCAACATCGAGTTCTCGGCGTTGCAGTACGGCCGGCCGATCGGCGACCTCGACCGGACCCTGCGCGATCTGGCGCTGCTGCTGGTGGTCGTCGGGGGGGCCGGAATCGGGGCGGCCATCGTGCTGGGCCGGCTGGTGGCCCGCAGTTCCCTCAAGCCGCTCGACGAGCTGACCGGCGCCGCCGAGCAGGTGGCCCGCAGCCAGGATCTGTCGTCCCTGATCCCGGTGGAGGGGACCGACGAGATCGCCCAGCTGTCGGGCAGCCTGAACAGCATGCTGCGGGCGTTGGAGGCGTCCCGGGAGGGCCAGCGGCAACTCATCGACGACGCCAGCCACGAGCTGCGCACGCCGCTGACCAGCCTGCGGACCAACATCGAGCTGCTGCTGCGGGCCGAGGCCAATCCCGACCGGGCGCTGCCGGCCGCCGACCGGGCGGCCCTGCTGACCGACGTCGGGGCCCAGATGCGCGAGCTGACCGGGCTGGTCAGCGAGCTGGTCGACCTGGCCCGCGACAACGGCAAGCCCGAGGACGTGGTGCGGATCGACCTGGCCGAGGTGGCCCGGTCGGCGGCCGACCGGGTCCGGCTGCGGGCCAAGGACGTCACCATCACCGTGCACTCGACCCCGTCCCCGGTCGACGGCCGCCCCAACATGCTGGAACGGGCCGTGACGAATCTGCTCGACAACGCCGTGAAGTTCTCCCCGTCGGGCGGCGAGGTGCACGTCGGCGTCGCGGACGGGCAGGTCGTGGTGGCCGATGAGGGTCCGGGCATCGACCCGGCCGACCGGGAGCACATCTTCGACCGCTTCTACCGGGCGACCTCGGCCCGGGGGCTGCCCGGTTCCGGGCTGGGACTCGCGATCGTCGCCGACGCGGCGGCCCGGCACGGCGGCACCGTCGACGTCGGAGCCTCCCCGGCGGGGGGCGCGCTGCTGCGGCTGCGGGTACCGCCGGCCGACGAGTTTCCCCCGGGTCGGTGGAACAACGCGCGGAACGGGGCAGGATCGAGGGCGTGACGTCCTCGCCCCCGACGACCACCACCAGCGATTCCTCCGATCCGACCGGCCCCGATCCCACCGGCCCGGACCCGACCCGGTCCGGCGGCGTTCCCGATCCGGTCGATCCGGCGCTCGCCGACCTGGCCGCCCAGTACGGCGTCGCGACCGAATATGACGACGCGGGCGGCCGCCGGGTGACGGTCGCGGCCCGCACCGTGCGCACGGTGCTCGGCCTGCTGGGCATCGACGCAGCCGATCCGGTCGCCGCCCGGGCCGCGCTGGCCGCCGAGCGCGCGGCCCGGGTTCTGCCGCCCGGCCTGGTCGTCCGGCGAACCGTCCCCACCTCGGTGGCCGCCCGGCTGACCCGCGGCGCCCGGGTCCGGGCCTGGCTGGAACTGGAGAGCGGCGGTCGGATCGAGCTGCCGGTCCCGGCGCCCCCCGAGCCGGGCGGCTCCGACCCGGCGCCCCCGGCGGACGGGGACGGGGACGGGGACGGGGACGGCCAGGAGCTGGTGTCGGTTCCGCTCGTGCTGCCCGCCGGGCTGCCCCTCGGGGACCACCGGCTGCGGGTGACCGGTGGCCGACCGGACGGCCCGCCCCGGGTCGGCGCGGCGCGCATCACGGTGGTGCCCGACCAGGTACCGGACGTGCTCCGGTCGGCCCCGGCCCCGACCGCGGCAACCGGTGCCGCGGACCCGGACCCCGGAGCCCGGGCCTGGGGCTGGATGGCGCAGCTCTACGCGTTGCGCTCGGCCGGTTCCTGGGGCCTGGGCGACTTCGCCGACCTGGCCACCCTGGCCAGCTGGTCGGGCTCGCCGGCCGGCGGCGGCGCGGGGGTCCTGCTCGTCAACCCGCTGCACGCCTCGGCGCCGACCCGCCCGGTCGCGCCGTCGCCGTACTACCCGGCGTCCCGGCGCTTCGCCTCGCCCCTGTACCTGCGCCCGGAAGACCTCCCCGAGTTCGCCGCGGCCGGTCCCGGCGTTCGCGCCCAGGTCGCCGAGCTGGCCGGGCGGGCGACCCGGCGGGCGGGCTCCGGAGCCGGCGAGCGGATCGACCGGGACGCGGTCTGGACCGCCAAGCTGGCCGCCCTCGAGCTGCTCTGGGCCGCCGGCCGCGGGCCGGCGGGTCCGCCGGCCACCGAGGACGACCGGGCCCTGGAGCTCTTCGCGACCTGGTGCGCGCTGGCCGAGCGGCACGGGCCGGACTGGCGGGCCTGGCCGGTCGAGCTGCGCGACCCGACCGGCCCGGCCGTCCGGGCCGCCCAGGTCGACCTGGCCGGCCGGATCGCCTTCCACGCCTGGCTCCAAGGCTGCTGCGACGACCAGTTGGCCGCCGCCCAGGCCGCCGCCCGGGCCGCCGGGATGCCGGTCGGGATCGTGCACGACCTGGCCGTCGGGGTCGACCCGGCCGGCGCGGACGTGTGGGCCGACCAGAGCGTCTTCGTGACCGGCGCGTCCGTGGGCGCGCCGCCGGACGCGTTCAACCAGGTCGGTCAGGACTGGGGGCTGCCCCCCTGGCGGCCCGACCGGCTCGCGGAGACGAACTACGACGCGTTCCGCCAGATGCTGCGGGCCGTCCTGCGCCGCGGGGGCGGCGTCCGGATCGACCACGTCCTGGGGCTGTTCCGGCTGTGGTGGATCCCGACCGGCGAGGGCCCGGCCCACGGCACGTACGTGCGGTACGACGCCGAGGCGCTGCTCGGGGTCCTGGCGCTGGAGGCGACGCGGGCCGGGGCCCTGATCGTCGGCGAGGATCTCGGCACCGTGGCCCCGTCGGTCACCGAAACGCTGGACCGGTCCGGGGTGCTCGGCTCGGCGGTCCTGTGGTTCGAGCGGGACGACGCGGGTGAGTTCCTCGCGCCGGGCCGGTGGCGGTCGTCGACCATGGCCAGCGTCACCACGCATGACCTGCCGACCGCCGCCGGTTTCCTGCTCGGGGACCATGTCCGCCTGCGGGCCGGGCTCGGGGTGCTCGGTCGCCCGGCCCTCGACGAGTACGTCGACTGGTGGCGGTCGCGCGCGGCGCTGCTGCGGCGGATCGCGGCCGAGGGGCGGCTGCCGGTCGGGGTCCCGCCGACCTGGCTGAACGCCGTCCCACCGGCCGGCTGGCCGGACGCGGACCTCGGGGCCGGCCCAGGGTTCCCGGCGGAGCCCGACGTCGCCGCCGGGCCGGCCGGAGTCGGGTGGCTCGACGCGCTCGTCCTGGAGGCGCACCGGCTGCTGGTCGCCTCCCCGGCCCGCATCGTGCTGGCCACGCCGGGCGACGCGCTCGGCGACCGTCGGCAGCCGAACCTGCCCGGGACGACCGACGAATACCCGAACTGGCGGCTCCCGGTGGCCGACGGGGCCGGGCAGCCGGTGGGCCTCGACCGGTTGCGGAGCGATCCGGGCGTCGGCCGGCTGGTGGCCGTCCTGCGCCCGGTGGGCACCCGGGCGGCGGGACCGGCGGGCGACCCGCCCGCGGGCCGGGAAGGCGTGGACGCGGCGGGCGCATCCGGCCCGGTCGGGTGAATCAGGTCGGACCGGACGATGTGACGCGCCGTACCGCCACCTCCGCAAGCCCCGGACGGGACCACCCGGTAACCTGCGGAACGTGATTCACCCACGTCGACGGCACGGTGTGCGCCGTGTGCTCGCGGTCACCGGCCTCACGGTCGCCACGCTGCCCCTGCTGTCCACCGCCGCGCTCGCCGACGACATCGGGGACTCCTACAGTCCCGATCCGCTGAGCGCCCTGCAGGCCTGGGCCATTTACGGCGGGGTCGTCGTCGGCGCGTTCCTGCTCGCCATCGTGCTGACCCTGCTGTCCAGTCGGAGCAGCGGTCCGCCGCGCTACCGGCCGGGCCGGCCGTGGTCGCACGACGAGATCTGGGTCGGGGATCCGCCCGCCGTCGCCGAGGGCGAACGCCCGCACGTGGCGCTACCGGGAACGGGTGGTGCAAGTGGCCGTTGGTGAAGCTTTTTCCCACGACCAGACCGATCGGCTCGAACGGGCCCGGGCGGCGGCCGAGCAGCAGACCGGGATCGCGTTCGCGGTCCGGATCGGCGCGATCGACGGCGAGCCGGACCTGGTCGCCGAGCAGATCCTGGCCAACCAGGTCCCCAACCCCCGGGTCGAGGCGGTGCTCCTGCTGGTGTCGCCGGGTGACCGGCTCGTCCACGTGGCCACGACGGCCGGCGCCAAGCGGCGGGTCTCCGACCAGATCGCCGGCCTGGCCGTACTGACCATGACGTCCAGCTTCACCGTCGGCGACCTGGTGGGCGGGATCGTCAACGGGCTGCGGCAGCTGGCTGACGCGGCCGGTGCCCCGTCCGGCGCCCACACCCGGCCCGGCGCGCGCTCGGCGGCCATCGAGCCCAGCGCCCGCTGACCCCGGCGGCCGGTACCGCCGGAATTCGCAGGCAGACCGGAATTCCCAAGCAGAACTGACGACCGCCCGCCCCGGCCGCCCAACGGCGCGGGGCGGGCGTCGTTTCGTCAGCCGGCGGCCGCCGCCCGGTCGCGTTCCCGGGCCGCGAGCGACCGGAGCAGGTCGTCGCGACTTTCCCGCAGGGCCCGCCGCAACGCCGGCTGCGGGTCCCGGGTGGCCAGGTAGGTATCCACCGCTTCCACCGTGGCCGGTTCGATGACCGACGACGGGAAGAGCATGGTCGTCACGGTCTGGGCGGTGTCCATGGTCCGGCTGCGCCAGATCTCCCCGATGTCCTCGAAGTAGCGCGCGACGTAGGGCCGGGTCAGCTCGGCCTGGTCCGGTACCCAGAACCCGGCCATCGTGGCCGCCAGGACGTGGTTGGACAAGGCGTCGGAGTCCATCACGGCCGCCCAGGCGGCCGCCTTCGCCTCGGCGGTGGGCCGGGCGCTGCGGGCGGTCGCGGCCCGCTTCTCGCCGGCCGCCGTGGCGTCCCGGGCGAGTTCGGCGTCGATCTCGGCGTCCCCGTAGACGCCCCGGGCGACCAGCTGGGTCAGCAGCGACCAGCGCAGCTCGGTGTCGAGCGTCAACCCGGGCACCACCTCGGAACCCTCGAAAACCGCCCGCACCCGCGCGAGTCGGGCCGGATCGGTCGTCTGGGCGAACCGCAGGGCGTAGACGAGCTGGAAGTCGCTGCCCGGTTCGGCGGCCCGCATGAGCTCCTCGGCCCGCGCCGACAGGGCCGCGGCCAGGGCCGGCCGGTTGGCCGGGTCCCCGAAGGAGTCCAGGGCGACGCCGGCCTTGGCGATCAGCGACTGCACGACGCCGATGTCGTTCTCGGCGGCCACCCCGGACAGGACCAGCGCGACGTAGTCGCGGGCCGCCATTTCCGCGTCCCGGGTCATGTCCCAGGTCGCGGCCCAGCACAGCGCCCGGGGCAGCGACGCGGAAATGGTCCCGATCGATTCGACCAGGGTGGCCAGCGACCGCTCGTCGAGCCGCACCTTCGCGTAGGTGAGGTCGTCGTCGTTGAGTACCAGCAGGTCGGGCTGGCGGGCGCCGACCAGCTTGGTGACCTCGGTGAGCGCGCCGGTGACGTCCAGCTCGACGCGTTCCCGGCGGGCCAGGTGACCGCTCGTGGTCCGGTCGTACAGGCCGATCGCGATCCGGTGCGACCGCAGATTCCTACTGACCGTGGCCGGGGTTTTCGCCGGTTCCTGCACGACGTCGAACGAGGTGAACAATCCCGATGAATCGGTTTCGAACCGGGGTCGCAGCGTGTTGACGCCGGTGGTCTCCAACCATTCCTTGGACCAGGCCGACAAGTTGCGCCCGCTGGCGTTCTCCAGCTCGACGAGCAGGTCGGCCAGCGTGGTGTTGCTGTATTCGTGGGCGCGGAAGTAGGTCCGCAACCCGGCCAGGAACTCGCCCTGGCCGACCCAGGCGACCAGCTGCTTGAGAACCGACGCGCCCTTGGCGTAGGTGATGCCGTCGAAGTTGGTGTGGACGGCTTCCATGTCGGGTGCGTCAGCCACGATCGGATGGGTGGAGGACAGCTGATCCTGCCGGTAGGCCCAGGTCTTCTCGGCGTTGGCGAACGTCGTCCAGCCGTTCGTGAACCGGGTCGCGGAAACCTGGGACAGGACGGCCATGTAGCTCGCGAACGACTCGTTGAGCCACAGGTCGTCCCACCACCGCATGGTGACGAGGTCCCCGAACCACATGTGGGCCATTTCGTGCAGGATCGTCTCGGCCCGCCGCTCCCGGCGGGCATCGGTGACCTTCGACCGGAAGACATAGTCCTCCAGGAAGGTCACGCAGCCGGCGTTCTCCATCGCGCCCGCGTTGAATTCCGGCACGAACAGCTGGTCGTACTTGTCGAACGGGTACCGGTAGTCGAACACCCGGTGGTAGAAGTCGAACCCGGCCTTCGTCACGGTGAACAACTCGTCCGGGTCGAGATATTCGGCGAGCGACCGGCGGCAGAACAAACCGAGGTCGATGCCGTCGTGATGGTCACGGACGACGGCGTACGGGCCGGCCACCAATGCGGTGATGTAGGTCGAGACCACCGGGGTCGGCGCGAAGACCCAGCGCTCGGCGCCTTCGCCGTGCGGCTCGGGTGGCGCCGACCGACCGTTGGAGACGCACGCCCAGCCGGCGGGAGCGATCACCGTCAGCTCGAAGGAGGCCTTGAGATCCGGCTGGTCGAAACAGGCGTACATCCGGTGGGCGTCGTACGTCTCGAACTGCGAGTAGAGGTATGCTTCGCCGTCGACCGGATCGACGAACCGGTGGAGCCCTTCGCCGGTTCGGGAGTACGCACAGTCCGCCACGACGGTCACCTCGTTGGCCTCGGCGAGGCCCCCCAACGTGATCCGCTGCCCGTCGTACACACTGGCAGCTTCGAGGGCCACGCCGTTGAGCGTGACCGACCGGACCGTGGGCGCGATCAGTTCGAGAAATGTGGTTTCACCCGGTGCTTTCGAGGTGAAACGAACCGTTGACCGGGACGTGAACGTCGTCTCGCCGGCCGTGAGGTCGAGGTCGACCACATAGGAGGAGACGTTGAGCAGCCCGGCACGGCTGGTTGCCTCGTCACGGGTGAGGTTGTTGGCAGACACCCAGGTCCTTCCGGAAGGCCGGCCCGCCGGCTGGCGGGCGCGGATGAGCTGGCCGATTCCCCGAGTCTCGCACGCGGGCGGGGAATCGACCGGGCCGTCCCGGATCACCGCGACATCCACCGGGCGGTCCCGGATCACCGTGACCATCGGGGACCGCACCGCCCGGCGGCGCGCGTGACGGGACCGGAGTACGGCCCCATCACCGGATCGGGGCCTGACCGCCAGCGGGCGCAGGTGCAGGCCACCGACACCGCCCGCGAGGAGGCCGCCTACGAGGCGTCCGAGCGTTCCGTAGGGCTCGCCGACGGGGGCGCCGACCGGGCCGACGACGGAACCGACGGGATCGGGGCGGGCCCGTCGGCCGGGCCGGACCCGGCCGCCGGAGAACCGGCCGCCGACCGACCAGCTCCCGGGGTGCCACCCCTGCTGCGCTCGGCCGCGTCCTGGTCGTGGCGGCTGCTCGTCCTGGGCGGCCTGCTCTACGTCCTGGCGCAGATCGTCGCCCGGCTGCGGGTGGTGGTCATCCCGGTCGGCATCGGTCTGCTGATCGCCGCCCTGATGCACCCGGTCGCGGCGGCCGCGCGGCGCCACGGGGTGCCGCGGCTCGCGGCCGCCTGGCTCGCCCTGCTGACCTTCCTGCTGGTCGTGGCGGGGGCCGGCGTGCTGATCGGGTTCGACGCGACCAGCGAGTTCCCCCACCTGTCCAACCAGGTCAACCAGGGGGTCGACCGCGTCCAGGACTACCTGACGAACGGTCCGTTCCACTTCTCCCACAAGGAGATCGACAACACCGTCCACGACTTCCGCGCCCAGCTCACCAGGAACCGGTCGCGGATCCTGTCGGGTGTCGTGACCGGCGCTTCGGTGGCCGTCGAGGTCGTCACCGGGGTCCTGCTCGCCCTGTTCACCGCCTTCTTCCTGCTCTACGACGGGGAGGGGATCTGGCGGTGGATCGTCTCCCGCTTCCCCCGGCGGGCCGAGGTCCGGGTCAACGGCGCCGGCTCGGAGGCCTGGGCGACGATCACCGGCTACATCCACGGGACCGTCTTCGTCGCCCTCACCGACGCGACCGGCATCACGATCGGCCTGCTGGCCGTGCGGGTTCCGCTGATCGCCCCCCTGGCCGTCCTGACCTTCCTGGGCGGCTTCATCCCGATCATCGGCGCGACCGTCGCCGGCGCCGCGGCCGTGCTGGTCACCCTGGTCGCCAAGGGCCCGGTGCCGGCGTTGATCATTCTGGGGGTGGTCCTGGCCGTCCAGCAGCTCGAGGCGCACGTCCTGCAACCGGTGGTCATGCGGCGGGCGGTCCGGCTGCATCCGCTGGCCATCGTCCTGTCGCTGGCCGCCGGCGCGACTCTGGCCGGGATCCCCGGGGCCGTCGTCGCGGTGCCCTTTGTCGCGGTCGTCAACCGGGTCTCGGGATATCTGGCCCGCGACGGGAAGCCTGCGGACCCCGAAAGTCGTTGACGCGTGAAGGAAGCGTTCCGCACCGCACCACCGCATTGGAGTGAGCCCGTGAGCGTCGCCGCCGACCGCGACACTGTCGCCATCGACACCGCCACCAGTCCCGCCGCCGTGAGCGACAGCGACCCGGGGGTGGTCGACTTCTGGTTCGACCCGCTGTGCCCGTGGGCCTGGCTGACGTCGCGCTGGATGCTCGAGGTGGAGAAGGTCCGCCCGGTCCGGGCCCGGTGGCACGTGATGAGCCTGGCGGTGCTCAACGAGGGCCGGGACCTGCCCGAGGAGTACGTCGAGATGATGAAGTCGGCGTGGGGGCCGGTCCGGGTCCTCATCGCCGCCGCCGCGGCGCACGGCGACGAGGTGCTGCTCCCGCTCTACACCGCCTTCGGCACCCGCCGGCACCTGGAGAAGGCCGACTTCACCCGCGAGACGATCGAGGCCGCGCTGACCGAGGTCGGGCTGCCGCTGTCGTTGGCCGACGCAGCCACCTCGACGGACTACGACGTGGCGCTGCGGGCCAGCCACTCCGACGGGATCGACCGGGTCGGCATGGACGTCGGCACGCCGGTCATCTCGGTCGGGGGAGTGGCGTTCTTCGGCCCGGTGATCACCCCCGCCCCGCGCGGTGAGGCGGCCGGCCGGCTCTGGGACGGGGTCGTGCTGGTGGCCGGGACCCCCGGCTTCTACGAGCTCAAGCGGTCCCGTGACGTGGGCCCGATCTTCGGCTGACCGGCCCCGGAAGCGGTCGCCGGCCGGGCCTTCGGGCCGGGGTCGGCGGGCCGGCCGCGCGGCGGGCGGGCATCATCGGGACCTATGCGCGTCCATCTCGGCTCCGACCATGCCGGCTTCCACCTCAAGGCGACCCTCGTGGAGCGCCTGACCGAACTCGGTCACACGCCCGTCGACCACGGGCCCGCCGAGTACGACCCGGACGACGACTACCCGCCGTTCGTGATGGGCGCGGCGGCCGCGGTGGCCGCCGACCCGGGCAGTCTGGGCATCGTGATCGGCGGTTCCGGGAACGGCGAGGCGATCGCGGCCAACAAGGTGGCCGGCGTCCGGGCCGCGCTGGCCTGGAACGAGGAGACGGCCCGCCTCGGTCGGCTGCACAACAACGCCAACGTCATCAGCCTCGGGGCGCGGGAGCACAGCGTTCCGGAGGCGGTCGGTTTCGTCGAGATCTTTCTGGCCACCCCGTTCAGCGAGGAACAGCGTCATGTGCGGCGGCTGGGGATGCTCGCCGCCTACGAGCGGACCGGCGTGCTGCCGTCGGCGGCCGCTCCCACCGCTCCCTGAGCGGCGCTGCTTCTCGGCGCCGGGCTACTTCCGTCGTCCCTTGGGCGGGGTCCGGCCGCTGGGCGGCCCGCCCGGGACCCGACCGCCGGGCGGGGGCGGCTCCTCGCGCCGGCGGATGACCAGTTCCCGCTCGGCGCGCTCGAGGTCCTCCGGTCGGGGCCGGGCGACATCGCGGGCCCGCATGGCCGCCACCGGGCCGACCCGGGACGGCCCGGAGCCGATCAGGCCCCGCAGGGTCGATTCGGGCCCGGTGTCGGCCCGGCGCCGGTCGCGGGTCGCGTCGAGGGGATCCGGTCGCCGGCGGGTGGTCTCCGGTGGGGCGGGGCGTGGGGCCGCGCGCCGCTGACGGGACCGGCCCGTTCCCGGTCCGCCGTCGTCGCCCCCATTGTTGTTGTCGTTGTTCGAGCGTCGATCCGCCATCCGCGACCACCCTCTGCCCGTTCCGGCCCGGCCCTCGATCGCCCGGTCGGGGAGGGCCACCGGTTCCCATGGTGCCCGGGGCGTGGCCCGCGTGTGGCCCGGTCGACCGGCGCCGTTCCCCGCCGGTCAGCGGAAGTGCCGTCGCGGGCGCCGATCGCGCCCGGAACGCCCTATGTGGCTAGCACTTTGTGACCATCCCTATCGGGTAGTCCCGGACTGCTTTTTCTTTACAAATCGGGCGGAATCCGACCACACTCCGATCTGTGGGTCGCCAACTGATCGCTTTCCGTTGTCACTGGGCCACCGGGGCCCTTCTGGCGACGGGTCCGACCGGTTACGTCACCCGGACCGCGTGACCTTGATCCGACTGGTCGAGCCGCGCCGCGCCCGGCTCGCGATTTCTGCGCTCCGACGGCGCAGATGCCGTCGTTCGTAGGAGGTAGCAACCAGTGTTCGTGACCGTCTCGCCGCCCGTTGGTATCAAAGGGCCCCCGTTCAGTGACCACCGGTGGTCGCTGCTCGTTCCCCATCGGCAACGTCTGCTGCGAATCGCCGGGCGCCGGGTGAATTCGCCCCAGGACGCGGAGGACTGCGTGCATGAGGCGCTCCTGCGCGCGGCCGCGTTCCCGCCCCTCGACGAAGCGCGGGTCGGTCAGTTCCTCACCACCACCGTGCTGCGGCTGTGTGTCGATCTGCACCGGGCCCGGGCCCGTGGCGACCGGGCCTTCGCCCGCTGCGCCGTCGGCACCAACGAACCTCCGCCCGACGAACGGATCTGCGATCAGGCCGAGGGCCACTGGCTGATGGGCAAGGTGGAGACGTTGCAGGGGCGGGAACGCCAGGTGCTGCTGGCCCGCGCGGCCGGCAAGAGCACCCGGGAAGCGGCCCAGGATCTGGCGATCAGCGTCAAGGCCGCCGAAGGCGCGTTCACCCGCGGCCGGGCCCGCCTGATCGCCCAGTGCCAGGCCTGATCGCGGCGGCTCGGAACGGCCGTCGCCCGACCGCGGCGCCGGTCGCCCGGCGCGACGTCCCGCCCGGCCCGGGGGCGCCCGACGCCGGCCCGGCGTCGGGCGGCCCCGGGCCGCGCTGGCAGGACGGACACCAGTAGGTGACCCGGGTCGGGCCACCGGCCGGTCCGGCTCGCTTCACCGGCCCGGCCGGGTGGTTCGGGTGGTTCGGGTCCGGCGGCGGTGGAGCGACGGACTGCTCGGCCCGCCGGATCGGGGTGCCGCACCGGCGGCAGGGCCGGGCCCCCCGTCCGTAGACCCAGTGGGTCTCCCCGCGCCGTGACGAACCGGTCGTGCTCCGCTCCGGCCGGTCGATGTTGGCCCGGATCAGGGCTCGGGCCCGCTCGACCAGCCGGCCCGGGTCCTCGACCGAGCCGACCGGGGTCCAGGGTGTCACGCCGTGCAGGAAGCAGGCCTCGGTGCGGTAGATGTTGCCGAGCCCGGCCAGGATCCGCTGATCCAGCAGAGCCGCGCCGACCGGCCGGTCCGGCTCGGCGGTCAGGGCGACGAGCACCCGCTCCAGATCCCAGTCCGGTCCGAGCACGTCCGGCCCGAGATGCCCGACGACGTTCGCCTCCTCGGACGTGGGCAACAGGTCGATGACCGGCAGGCGGTACCCGACCGCGACCCGCTCGGCGGTCGTGAGCACCACCCGGATCTGCCAGTGGGGGCCGCCGGTCCACGGTTCGCCGGGGCGGTAGAGGTGCCAGGAGCCTTCCAGGCGGAAGTGGGTGTGCAGGGTCAGGCCGCCGCTGAACCGGGTGAGCAGGTGTTTGCCGCGCGGGACGACCTCGAGCACGGTCCGACCGGCCAGGTCGGCGGTGGCCCACCGGGGCACGCGAAAGTCCGAGCCGGTCACCACCCGGCCGGCCAGGGCGGTCTGCATCCGCCCGGCCGCGCGCGCGACCGTGTCTCCCTCCGGCACCCACCCATTGTCGCCCGCCCGCGGCGGACCGTCCCGCGCTACCGCGCTACCGCGGGACGGTGGTGGCCGGCATCCGGGCCGCGACGAGCACCCCGACCAGCCCGACCGCGGCCGCGATCCCGAAGGCCGACGCGATCCCGACCGCCGGACCCGCGCCCGCCGCATGGCCGGCGGCGACCGCGACGCCGCTGACCCCGGCCCCCAGGGCGGTCCCGAGATTGTCGCTCAGTTGCAGGGAGGTGCTGGCCGCGCCCTGGCGACCGGCCGGCGCGGCCGCGAGCACGACCAGCGACAGCGGCGCGTACGCGAGCCCGATTCCGAAGCCGGCCACCGCCCAGGCGGCGATGGCGGCGGGGATCGGTACGGCACCGTCGAGTCCGACGGCCACCAGCATCACTCCGATGGTCACGATCGCTATGCCGCTCGCGACCAGCCGGCGGCTGGTGACGCGGGTGGCCAACCGGGCCTGGACCCAGGACGCGGACGTCCAGGTCATCGTCGCGGAGGTGACCGCGATGCTCGCCATGGCGGTCGAGGTGTGGCGGACCGAGGTGAAGGCGAGCGGGACGAACGAGTCGGCGCCGAAGAACGCGAAGGTCAGCAGGCCCCGGGCCAGCACCGCGGAGGGCACCCCGGCCCGGGCCCGGAGCGTTCCGGGCGGAAGCAGGCGGATGAGCGGACCCACGCCCAGGGCGACCCCGGCCACGACCGGGAGGAGTCCGAGCGGGGACCGGGTGGTGATGCCGAACAGGAGAAGTCCGGCGCCCGCGGCAATGCGCAGCCCGGCCCCGAACGGCGGATGGTCGGGACCCCGGCGGCCGCTGGCGGCCGCGGGGCCGAAGCCGGAGCCGGAGCCGGGACCGGGGCCGGGGCCGGGGGTCGGGCGGTTGATCGTCCGGGGCGGTCCGAGCCGGCGCAGGGCCCGGACGGCCACCAGTCCGGCCACGGCCACGAGAGGCAGGAGCCCGAGAAAGACCGCCCGCCAACCGATCCGTTCGGCGACCAGCGCCGACAGTGCCGGCCCGCCGAGACCCGGCACCACCCAGGCGGTCGACAGGGTGGCGAACATCTTCGGCCGCAGGGATTCGGGCAGCGACCGGCCGATGCTCGCATAGGCGACCGCCGGCGTCGCGCCGGCGCCGAGCCCCTGGATCAGCCGGCCGATGACCAGCACGTACATGCTGGGGGCCAGGCCGCCGACCACCAGCCCGATGGCGAACAGGCTCAGTCCGACCACGAACGGCCGGACCGGGCCGCCCCGGTCGGTCGCCGGCCCGGCAACCACGATGCCGATCACCGTGCCGAGGAAGAACGCGCTGGTGATCCAGCCATAGAGCGGCAGGTCACCGAGGTCCCCGACCACGATCGGCAGGATCGTGACGACGGCCAGCGCCTCGAACGCGACCAGCGTGACGGTCAGGACGAGCCCGGAGGTCAGTGATCGGTAGGCGGGCGACCAGAGTCCCGCGGGACCGGTGTGGTGGTCGTCGGATGCCGGGGCCGGCTGGTCGTCGCGGGTCGCGTCGACGGCGAGCGACGGTGGGTCGGCGCTCACCCCCATCACCACTCCCGGCCCATTTCCACCACGTTACGGCGTTCCCGCCTGGTTCCGCGCCCGTGCCGCGGAGCGCCGGGATGCGGGACGGGCGTGCGCGGTGGCCTCGGACGTGCGCGGCGGGCGTGGGATCAGGCCCGCAGCCGCAGTCCCCGGGGCGTCGGATGGAAGCCGGCCCGTTCCAGCGTCCGTCCCAGTTCGCTGGTCAACACCGACTCGCCGTCCGCCCGCTCGACCGCCAGGCGACCCAGCGTGCCCTCGCGGACGGCCAGCGCCAGCGCGTCGACCGCCGGCTGCAGCAGTTCGGGGTCGTCGGTCCAGGACAGCAGCGTGCGCCCGCCCCGCTCGACGTACAGGACGAGCTGCCCGTCGACGAGGACCACGATCGCCCCGGCCTTGCGCCCGGGCCGGTGGCCGGCCCGGGCGCCCACGAGTGTCCCGGGGCCGGGGCCGGCCGGGCCGCCGGTCAGCGCGGCCAGCTGGTCCGATGTCCCGATGGCGTCCGACGCCGGCTGGGGTGGGCCGTCCAGATGGTGGGGGACGATCCCGGCGCCCCCTGCGCCCCCTGCGCCGGCGGCGACGGCCGGGTCGCCGCGGTCGGGCCAGGGGAGCGCGGCACCGTAGGCGTTGGCCGGGTCGGTGGCGGCCAGGACGATCGCCCGCGAGGCGTCGGCGCGGGCCCGCATCCGGTCCACCGCCCCCGGGGCGGCGAACTGTGCCGCTCCGAGCGATTCCACGAAATAGCCGCGCCGGGCCCGGCCGGCCTCTTCGAAGGCCGACAGCACCTTGTAGACCCCGGCGAAGCCGCCCGGGGTCCGCTCGGCGGTCACGGAACCCCGGGTGACGATCCCGTAGCGCTCGAGCATCGTCTCGGCGCGGGCGTGGGCCGCCCGGGTCGGGTCGGGATCACGTTCGGGCAGCAGCGACCACCGGCCGGCCACCGTGGTCGGGCCGGTCCGGCGGGGCAGCTCGGGACGGCCGTACCGGCCGCCGCGCACCGCCCGGGCCCGGGGCGTCCGCCGCCGGGTGGGATGGGACGTTCCGCCGGCCGCGAGCAGCGCCCGCAGCGGGGCCAGCGTGTCGTTGGTGAGGTGACCGGACCAGGCCAGATCCCAGAGAGCGGAGGTCAGCGCGCGATCGTCGAGGTTCCCGAGCCGGTCGGCCAGGGTGCGGAAGAACAGGGCCTGCCCCCCGGTCAGCGCGTCGAGAATCGCCTGGTGCAAGGGGGTGGCGACCAGTTCAGCCGCGACGGGCGGGGCGAGCAGCGGGGCGGCGTCGGCGAGCAGGAGCGTCACCCAGCCGTCGTTGCCCGGCAGGCTGCCGGCCCCGGCCCACAGCACTTCCCCGGCGGCGGACAACTCGTCGAGCATCGCCGGGGCGTAGTCGGACACCCGGGCCGGCAGGATCAGCTGCTCGAGGGCACTGGCCGGCAGCAGTGCACCCTGGAGCTGTTCGATCGTGCCCAGCAGGGCGTCCGGACCGCGCGACCGGGCGGTGCCGACCGACTGCCACGCGGGCAGGAACCGAGCCAGCGCCTCGACCGGGACCGGCTCGACCTCCTTGCGAAGGTTCGCCAGGCTGCGTCGGCGCAGGGCCCGCAGGACCCCGACGTCACACCACTCGGTCTGCTCGCCGCCCGGTCGCAGGGCGCCCCGGGCCAGCCGGCCGGTGGCGGTCAGTCGCTGCAGCGCGTGGCTGACGACGGCCACCCCGAGTCCGAGGCGGGCGGCCACCTCGTCGGGAGTGAACGGGCCGTGCGTGCGGGCGTAGCGGGAGACCAGATCGCCCAGCGGGTCGCGGACCGGTTCGGTGAACGCCTCCGGCACGCCGACCGGCAGCGGCACGCCCAGCGCGTCCCGCAGGCGGCCGGCGTCCTCGATCGCGACCCAGCGTTCCTGGCCGGCGACCCGGACCCGCAGCGCCCGCCGCCGGGCCTCCAGCTCCTCGAGCCAGGCGGGTGTTCCGCCCCGCGCGATGACCTCGGCGGTGGTCAGATCGCCGAGCATCCGCAGCAGGTCGGCGACGCCCTCGAGGTCCCGGGCGTGCCGATCCTCGGGCAGCCGCTGCAATCCGGCCTCGACCTGCCCGAGCGCGGCCGGGTCGATCAGTTCCCGCAGCTCGGATTCGCCGAGCAGCTCGGCCAGCAGGGTCGAATCGAGCGACAACGCCTGGGCGCGGCGTTCGGCCAGCGGGCTGTCGCCCTCGTACATGAACGCGCCGACGTAGCCGAACAGCAGAGAACGGGCGAACGGCGAAGGCACCTGGGTCTCGACCTCGACGACCCGCACCCGCCGGCTGTCGATGTCGCGCATGAGTTCGACCAGGCCGGGGACGTCGAAGACGTCCTGCAGACATTCCCGCATCGTTTCCAGGATCACCGGAAAGCTGCCGAAGTCGGAAGCGACCGACAACAGCTGGGCCGACCGCTGCCGCTGCTGCCACAGGGGGGTGCGCTGGCCCGGATTGCGGCGCGGCAGCAGCAGCGCCCGCCCGGCGCACTCCCGGAACCGGCTCGCGAACAACGCGCTGCCGCCCACCTCGGCCTGCACGATGGGGGCCAGGTCGTCCGGCTCGAAGACCGCGAAACCGCCGGCCGGCGCCTCGTCGGCATCGGGCAGCCGCAGGACGATCCCGTCGTCGGAGTGCATGGTGGCCACGTCGATCCCGAGCCGTTCGCGGGCCCGGGCGGCCAGCGCGAGCGCCCAGGGCGCGTTGACCTGGGCGCCGAACGGGGAGTGCAGGGCGAGCCGCCAGTCGCCCAGCTCGTCGCGGAACCGCTCCACCACGATCGTGCGGTCGGTGGACAGGTGCCCGGTCGCCTCGCGCTGCTCGGCCAGGTAGGCGAGCAGGTTGTCCGCCGCCCACGCGTCCAGCCCGGCCTCGGCCAGCCGGGCCCGGGCGGCGTCCGGATCGAGCCGGTCGAGCTTGCGGACGAACGCGCCGAGCGCCCGGCCGAGCTCGATCGGCCGGCCGGGGGCGTCACCGTGCCAGAACGGCAGGCGCCCCGGCTGCCCGGGCGCCGGGGTGACCAGGACCCGGTCGTGGGTGATCTCCTCGACCCGCCAGCTCGACGAGCCGAGCAGGATCACGTCGCCGACCCGCGACTCGTAGACCATCTCCTCGTCGAGCTCGCCGACCCGGCTGGCCTTCTCCCCGACGAGGAAAACGCCGAACAGACCCCGGTCGGGAATGGTGCCGCCGCTGGTCACCGCGAGCCGCTGGGCACCCGGGCGGCCTTCCAGGAGGCCGGTCTCGCGGTCCCAGGTGATGCGCGGCCGCAGTTCGGCGAAGTCGTCGGAGGGGTAACGACCGGCCAGCATGTCGAGGGTCGCCTCGTACGCCGAGGGCGGCAGGGACGCGAACGGCGCGGCCCGCCGGATCAGGGCGGCCAGGTCGTCGATCTCCCACGGCTCGATCGACACCATGGCGACGATCTGCTGGGCGAGCACGTCGAGCGGGTTGCGGGGATAAGCCAGCGACTCGATCGCGCCGTCGCGCATCCGTTCGGCGACGACCGCGCACTGGACCAGGTCACCCCGGTGTTTGGGCAGGACCACGCCCCGGCTGACCGCCCCGACCTGGTGCCCGGCCCGGCCGACCCGCTGCAGCCCGGAGGCGACGCTCGGCGGAGACTCGACCTGGACGACCAGGTCGACGGCGCCCATGTCGATGCCGAGTTCCAGGCTGGAGGTCGCGACGACGGCCGGCAGTCGACCGGCCTTGAGATCCTCCTCGATCAGCAGCCGCTGCTCACGGCTCACGCTGCCGTGATGGGCGCGGGCCACTTCGCCGCTGATCGGCAGCCCCACCCCGGCCTGCCCCATCAACTCGGCGGGCGCGATGCGCGGGCCGGGCCGGGCCGGGTCCGGCCCGGGAGCGTCCGGGCCGGACCGGGTGCGGTCGTTCTGATCATCCCCGGCATCCCCGTCGGTCGGGGCCCGGCGTTCGTCGGCCAGTTCGTTGAGCCGGGCGCACAACCGTTCGGCCACCCGACGGGAGTTCACGAACACGATCGTCGAGCGGTGTTCGCTGATCAGATCGAGCACCCGACCTTCGACGGCCGGCCAGATCGAGGAGCGCCGCGCGGCGCCGGCGGCTGACCCGTCGGGCACATCGTCGACCGTCTCACCGATCCGGCTCATGTCCTCGACCGGGACGACCACCTCGACGGTGATCGTCTTGTTCGACGGGGGACGGACCACGGTCACGTCCCGGGACCCGCCCAGGAAGCGGGCCACCTCCTCGACCGGACGCACGGTCGCCGACAGACCCACCCGTTGGGCCGGCGCGTCGAGCAGCGCGTCGAGCCGTTCCAGACTCACGGCGAGGTGGGCGCCCCGCTTGGTGCCGGCCACGGCGTGGACCTCATCCACGATCACCGTTTCGACGCCCCGCAGCGACTCGCGGGCCCGCGTGCTGGTGAGCAGCAGGAACAGGGACTCGGGGGTCGTGATGAGGACGTCCGGGGGCGTCTTGGTGAACTGGCGTCGCTCATCCGCCGGCGTGTCGCCGGACCGGACCGCCACCGCGATGTCGGGCTCCGCCCGGCCCATTCGCGCCGCGGCCGCCCGGATGCCGACCAGCGGCGCGCGCAGGTTGCGCTCGACGTCGACCGCGAGGGCCTTGAGCGGGCTGACGTAGAGGACCCGGCACCGGCGCGACGGTTCGGCCGGCCGGGGCGTCGCGGCCAGTCGGTCGAGCGACCAGAGGAATGCGGCGAGCGTCTTGCCGGACCCGGTAGGTGCTACGACCAGCGCGTTCCTTCCGCTGCTGATCGCCTTCCACGCGCCGACCTGCGCGGCGGTCGGAGCGCTGAATGCGCCCTCGAACCAGGCCCGCGTGGGTTCGGTGAACCGCGTGAGCGGCGACGTCATTGCCATGCATCGAGTGTGCGCCCCGGCTCGGACACTTTTGGCCCGACCGGCGCTGACCAGCGCGAACCGGCTCCGAGCCCGTTGCCGGCGGGAATTCCGGTCCCGGACCGGCCGCCGGCGGGTGCCTCGGGCTGGTACGGCCCGGGTCGGCCGTCAGTGCTCCCGGGCGGGAACATCGAACTCCTCGCAGAGCGCCCGCCAGATCGCCTTGGGGTCGTCACCCCGGTTGAGCGCCTCGTCGACGGTCCGGCCGCCCAGCCCGGACACGACGTGGTCGCGGGCCAGGGATTCGGCATAGGTGTCGCCGAACTGGCGGCGCATCCGCGCCCAGAAATCGGTCAACCGCATGCGCCCAGTCTGCCAAGCGCCGGACCGGCTCCGAAACGGCCCGGCCCGCGATGCCGCGCGGGCCGACCAGCGGATCTCCCGGACCGGGCGGCCGATCCCGGCCCGAACCGGCGTTCGAAGGGCCGGGCCGCGAAACGTCCGGAGTGTCGTTGCGCAGCGTCGAACGCCTGTTCGCCTAGTGTTGTCCACACCCGCACCGTCATCCACAGATCCGACCCGCCGCGAGAAAACGTCGGACCCACCCCCTAACGTCGCGGACGTGGCTAAGACTCGTCGAACTCAGGGAGTGCCTCTCATGGCAGCAGGACTCGACCGCGACAAGGCGTTGGATAACGCCCTCGCGTTGATCGACAAGCAATTCGGCAAGGGGTCGGTGATGCGACTCGGTGACGACTCGCGTCCGCCGGTCCAGGCGATCCCGACCGGCTCGATCGCGCTGGATGTGGCCCTCGGTATCGGCGGTCTCCCCAAGGGGCGCATCGTCGAGATCTATGGTCCGGAGTCGTCCGGCAAGACGACCGTCGCCCTGCACGCGGTCGCGAGCGCGCAGGCGGCCGGCGGTATCGCGGCGTTCATCGACGCGGAGCACGCCCTTGACCCGGAGTACGCCGGCAAGCTCGGGGTCGACACCGACGCCCTGCTCGTTTCCCAGCCTGACACCGGCGAGCAGGCGTTGGAGATCGCGGACATGCTCGTCCGGTCCGGTGCTCTGGACATCATCGTCATCGACTCCGTGGCCGCGCTGGTCCCGCGGGCCGAGATCGAGGGCGAGATGGGTGACAGTCATGTCGGCCTCCAGGCCCGGCTGATGTCGCAGGCGCTGCGCAAAATGACGGGCGCGCTGTCCAACTCGGGTACCACCGCGATCTTCATCAACCAGCTCCGCGAAAAGATCGGCGTGATGTTCGGGTCGCCCGAGACCACGACCGGTGGAAAGGCATTGAAGTTCTACGCCTCGATCCGGCTCGACGTCCGCCGTATCGAAACCCTCAAGGACGGCGCGGACGCGGTCGGTAACCGGACCCGGGTCAAGGTCGTCAAGAACAAGATGGCGCCGCCGTTCCGCACCGCGGAGTTCGACATCATCTATGGCGGGGGTATCAGCCGCGAAGGCTCGCTCATCGACATGGGCGTGGAACACGGCCTCGTCCGTAAGTCGGGGGCCTGGTACACCTACGACGGTGATCAGCTCGGCCAGGGCAAGGAGAACGCCCGGCAGTTCCTGCGGGATAACCCCGACCTGGCCAACGAGATCGAAAAGAAGATCAAAGAGAAGCTCGGTATCGGTCCCGCTGTCGACGCCGATGCGATAGCGCCGGCCCCGATCGACCTGTAGCGCGAGGTGGAGGGCGAATACCGGCAAGGCGCGGCCGGGGGAACCAGTCGGCCGGCCCGCGACCGCCGGGACGCCGCGGGCGCGTCCGCGTACCGCGGGAGGCCGAGCGGGGCTGACGGTCCGGAGCCCGACCGCAGCGATCGGCCGCGCCGCCGGGATCCGGACCGGCTGGCCCGGGACGGCGGCGCCCCGGGCCGGCTGGGTCAGGACGGCGGGGGCGCGGACGGTCGAGCTACGGACGGTCGAGCTACGGGCGGCCGGGACGGGCGTCGATCGGTGCGGTCCGGAGCCGGGTCGGAGTCGGCCCCCCGCTCGTCCGCCCCGGTCAATCCGGTGGATGGTGCGCGCGAAGCCTGCCTACGGCTGCTGACGGTCCGGCCCCGCAGCCGCGCCGAACTCGCGACGGCGCTCACCCGCCGGGGATACCCCCCGCAGGTGACCGAGACTGTCCTTGGTCGGCTCACGGAGGTCGGCCTCGTGGACGACGCCGCCTTCGCCGAAGCGTTCGTCTCCTCGCGTCACGGGTCGCGCAGTCTGGCCCGAACGGCGCTGAGTCATCGCCTGCGCCAGCGCGGGGTGGACCGGGAGATCATCGAGGAGGCCGTGTCGGTGATCACTACCGACGACGAGCTGGAGTCGGCGCGAATGCTGGCCGCACGGAAACTGGCCGCGACCCGGGGATCGCCGGCTCCGGTGCGGGCCCGTCGGATCGCCTCGACCCTCGCCCGGCGGGGCTACCCGGCGGCGGTGGCGGCCCAGGTCGTCCGGGAGGCGCTGGCCCTCGACGAAGAGATCGAGTTCGAGGAGGGGGATCCGATCGATGCCGAGTGACGGCGATGCCGAGTGACGGCGATGCCGATGGGCGGCGATGCCGATGGGCGGCCGCTCGGCCGGGCTCGCCTTGACCCTGTGTCAAGGCGAGACCTACTCTCGCCAACAGGGAATGAGGATCCCCGCGATACAGCGGTGTCGATAGCTTGAGAAAACTCCACACGTAGGCGACCGGCGTTTCGCAGTCGAAGGGCTGGTCGCATGGGTGACCGGGGCGCCGTGGCGTCTCGTTCGCCGGGCGGCGTTCTGTGGCACGACGGCATCGACGCTGGCCGGTCGCGACGCGCATCGCGCGGTGGGTCCTCCGCACTGCCGTCCGCTTGCCGCGGGCGGTGACGGGAGCGGAAGGAGGACGGGTGATCTTCCTCGGGATCCTTCTGGCGTTGGTCCTGGTCGGTCTGGGTGTCGTTGTTTTTCTCCTGCTGCGGGTGCTGCGTACCCCCGCAGCGCGACCATTCGGCCCAGGTGACCACCCGACCAACGGTCAGCTGACGGTCGACCGGTCGGCCGGCGCCCGATCGCCGGCCGACCTGCTCTCCGTCCCCGGAACGACCAGCGCCGTGACCGGCTCGGCGGCCGACGAGAGGTCCGCCCCGACCGTTCCCGCCGTGTCCGTCGGCCGCGCGCCGGACGATGCGGCGCCGCCGCTGGCCGACCCGTCCGAGGCGCTGGCCGCGCGGGGCGTTGAGGGGACCGGCCCGGCGCCGGAGCCGGACGCGGACCGCGAGCTGTCCAGCGCCGAGGTCGAGCGGGCCCGTCAGGAGGCCGAGGAGATCCTGAGGCTCGCGGCCGACGAGCGGGAGCAGGCCCGCCAGGAGGCTGACGAAGCGCGCCGGTTGGCCGAAGTGGCCGCCCAGGCGCTGCAGGAACGGGCCGAAGCGGAGATCGCCACCCGGGCCGCCCGCGCCGAGGCGGACGCCCGGGAGGCCGCCGCCCGGGCCGCCGAGGCGGCCCGGAGCGAAGCCGAGGCCGGCCTGCGGGCGATCCGGGCCGAGATCCAGTCGCGGGACGAACGGCTCTCCCAGCGCGAGCAGCGGCTCGAGGAGCGCGCGGCCGGCATCGACCGGCAGGCCCGCCGGGTCGAAGATCGCGACCACGAGCTGTCCGAGCGGGAACGCGAGGTCGCCCGGGCCCGCACCGAGCTGTCCGACCTGGAAGAACAGCGCCGGCTGACCCTCGAGCGGGTCGCCGGCCTGACCGCCGTCGACGCCCGCGGGGAGCTCGTCAAGACCGTCGAGCAGCAGGCCAAACGGGACGCGGCCGTCCTCGTCCGCGACATCGAGAACGAAGCCCGGGAACGGGGCGACGAGCGGGCCCGCAAGATTGTCACCTTGGCGATCCAGCGGGTCGCGTCCGAGCAGACGGCCGAATCGGTCGTCTCGGTGCTGCACCTGCCCAGCGACGAAATGAAGGGCCGGATCATCGGGCGGGAAGGCCGCAACATCCGCGCCTTCGAGTCCGTGACCGGCGTCAACGTCGTCATCGACGACACCCCCGAAGCCGTCCTGCTGAGCTGCTTCGACCCGGTGCGCCGGGAGGTCGGTCGGATCGCGCTCGAGACCCTCGTCGGCGACGGGCGCATCCACCCGCACCGCATCGAGGAGGAGTACGAGCGGGCCAAGGCCGAGGTCGAGACCCGCTGCCAGCGGGCCGCCGAGGACGCCCTGGTCGACGTGGGCATCTCCGAGATGCACCCCGAGGTGGTCACCCTGCTGGGCCGCCTGAAGTACCGCACCAGCTACGGCCAGAACGTGCTCGCCCACCTCGTCGAATCCGCCCATCTGGCCGGAATCATGGCCGCTGAGCTGCGGATTCCGCTCCCGATGGCCAAGCGCGGGGCGCTCCTGCACGACCTCGGCAAGGCCCTGACCCATGAGGTCGAGGGCAGCCACGCGCTGATCGGCGCGGAGATCGCCCGCCGGTACGGCGAGAGCGAGGACGTCGTCCACGCCATCGAAGCCCACCACAACGAGGTCGAGCCGCGTTCGATCTGCGCGGTGCTCACCCAGGCCGCCGACCAGATCTCCGGTGGGCGGCCGGGGGCCCGGCGCGAAAGCCTCGAGTCCTACGTCAAGCGGCTGGAACGAATCGAGCAGATCGCCTCCGACCGACCGGGCGTGGAGAAGGTGTTCGCGATGCAGGCCGGTCGCGAGGTCCGGGTGATGGTGGTGCCGGACGCCGTGGACGACCTCGGCGCCCAGGTGCTGGCCCGGGACGTCGCCAAGCAGATCGAGGACGAGCTGACCTACCCGGGCCAGATCCGGGTCACGGTCGTCCGCGAGACGCGGGCGATCGAAACCGCGCGGTAGCTCGCCGTAGGCTGGAGGGGTGCCCACTCCGACCTCCGTTGCGGCGAGCCCTCTTGTCGCGCCCCCCGTTGCCGCTGGGGGGCCGGCGCCCACCGAGGTGGGTGGCCGGACCTACCAGGTGCGCACCTTCGGCTGCCAGATGAACGTGCACGACTCTGAGCGGATCGAAGGGATGCTGGAGGCCGCCGGCTACCGCCGGGCGGCGAGCGACACCCAGGCCGACCTGGTCGTCTTCAATACCTGCGCGGTCCGGGAGAACGCCGACAACCGCCTGTACGGAAACCTCGGGCAACTGCTGCCGGCCAAGAAGCGCACCCCGGGGATGCAGATCGCGGTCGGCGGCTGCCTGGCCCAGAAGGACCGGGCGACGATCGTCGACCGCGCGCCCTGGGTCGACGTCGTGTTCGGCACCCATAACCTGCACCGGCTCCCGGTCCTGCTCGAACGGGCCCGCCACAATGCCGAGGCCCAGGTCGAGATCGCGGAGGCCCTCGAGGTCTTCCCGAGCGCCCTGCCGGCCCGCCGGGCCAGCTTCCACTCCGGGTGGGTGTCGATCAGCGTCGGCTGCGACAACACCTGCACCTTCTGCATCGTGCCGAGCCTGCGCGGCAAGGAGCGGGACCGTCCCCCGGGCGACGTGCTCGCCGAGGTCGAGGCGCTCGTGGCCGACGGGGTCAGCGAGATCACCCTGCTCGGGCAGAACGTCAACTCCTACGGGCGCGGCATGGACGATCCCGGCGCGTTCGCGAAGCTGCTGCGGGCCTGCGGTCATATCGACGGGCTGGAGCGGGTCCGCTTCACCAGTCCGCACCCCCGCGACTTCACCGACGACGTCATCGCCGCGATGGCCGAGACGCCGAACGTCTGCCCGCAGCTGCACATGCCGCTGCAGTCCGGTTCGGACGACGTCCTGCGCCGGATGCGGCGCTCCTACCGGCAGGACCGGTACCTGGGAATCATCGAACGGGTCCGCGCGGCCATGCCGGACGCGGCCATCACCACCGACATCATCGTCGGTTTCCCGGGCGAGACCGAATCGGATTTCGCCGCGACCCTCGAGGTGGTCCGGCGGGCCCGGTTCGCCGGGGCGTTCACCTTCCAGTACTCGCCGCGTCCGGGCACCCCGGCCGCGACCATGGACAACCCGGTGCCGCCGGCGGTCGTTGCCGAGCGGTACCAGCGACTCGTCGCCCTGCAGGAGGAGATCTCCTGGGCGGGCAACCGCGACCAGGTCGGCCGGACCGTCGACGTGGTCGTCACCGAAGGCGAGGGCCGGAAGGACGCCGCCACCGGCCGGGTGTCGGGCCGGGCCCGCGACGGCCGGCTCGTGCACCTGCGCACCGGCGGGCCGGCGGCCGTCGGGGTGGCCGCTGATCAGTCCGGTGCCGGCGACCAGACCGGGGCGACGGCCGGCGTCCCGCGGATCCGGCCCGGGGACGTCGTCGAGGTCGTCATCACCCGGGGCGCGCCGCACCACCTGATCGCCGACGGGCTGCCGCGCGCGCACCGACCGACCCGCGCCGGCGACCGGTGGGAGGCGGCCCGGTCAACCCCGCCGTCCGCGCCCGGGGTCGATCTCGGGATGCCGGCCCGGTTGCCGGTCGGACCGCCGCCCGGCGCCGACGTCCCGGCGGCCCCTGACGTTCCCGGCGCCCCGGCGACCGTCCCGCCCGCCGCGCCGGTCTCCGCGATCTGAGCCGCCGCGCGTGAGCCTGGTCGCCGCGGCGGTCTGCCCCCATCCGCCGATCCTGGTACCCGCCGTCGGCGCCGGTGAGCCGGTCGCGGCCCGCGCACCGGCGCTGGCCGCCGTCCGGTGGTTGCTCGATCGGGATGCGCAGGTGCTGATCGTGGTCGGCGACGGACCGACCACCGGTCCGGTCCGCGCGGGCACGACGGGTTCCTTCGCGGGATTCGGTGTGCCGGAGCGGGTAACCCTCGGGTCGCCCGGCGCCGGGTCGCCCGGCGGACCCGCGCCCGCCCTGGCGCTGTCGCTGAGCGTCGGCGCCTGGCTGCTGGACGCGGCCGGCGGCCTGCGGCCCGCGGGCCGCGCGGTGCGCGGTTTCACGGTCAGCGCCGACCGGTCGCCCGAGGAGGCGGCCGGCGACGGTGCCGACCTGGCGGGCGCGGCGGACCGGGTCGCGCTGCTGGTGATGGGGGACGGGAGCGCCCGGCGGACCCCCAGGGCGCCCGGCGGGTTCGACCAGCGGGCCGCGGCGTTCGACGCGGCGGCGGCCGCCGCCCTGGCGGCCGGCGATCCTGCCGGGCTGCTGGCTCTCGACCCGGTGCTCGGCCGGGAACTCCTGGCCGCGGGCCGGGCATCCTGGCAGGTCCTGGCCGGGGCGGCCACCGACCTGGCCGAAGCAGCGACGCACAGCAACAACGATGCTGATGCCCAGTCCCGAGGCGCCCTCCGAAACCGGGATCTACCGGCCGACCCGGCGAACCCCCTGTGTCGGAGCGTAGTCAGTAAATCGTTGGTCAGTTACGTTACGTATGACGATGCGCCCTACGGCGTCGGATACCTGGTGGCTACCTGGGAGCGGGGGGTCTGACCGATCATGTTTGAGCGAACGTTGGCGGCAGCGGTCGGGGTCCGGCGTCCGAGGTACGCGGGTCTGGCGGCGCTGGAAACCGGCAACGAGGACGCGCCGGTCGCGCTGCTCGTGCACGGCTTCACCGGGAGCAAGGAAGACTTCCTGGGCGTCCTGGGTCCGCTCGCGGCCGACGGCTTCCGGGTCGTGGCCATCGATCTGCCCGGTCAGTACGAGTCGCCGGCCCCCGATGATCCCGACGGGTACGCCGTGGCCACCCTCGGGCGGCAGCTGCGCCAGGTCATCGCCGAGCTCGGCGCCGGGCCCGTCCACCTGGTCGGACACAGTTTCGGCGGCCTGGTGGCCCGCGAAGTGGTGATCACCGATCCGGCCGCGGTGGCCAGCCTGACGTTGCTCAGTTCCGGCCCGGCCGCCATTCCGGGAGCCCGCGCGGTGGCGCTGAACGCGATGCGTCCGGTGCTTGACCGGGGCGGACTGCCGGCGGTGTGGGCCGCGATGCGGGCCGCCGATCCGACGCCCTACCCGCCCGAGGTGGTGGACTTCCTGGCCCGCCGGTTCTTCGCCAGCAGCGCCGTGGGGCTCAAGGCGATCGGCGAACAGCTGCTGGTCGAGCCGGACCGCGTCGAGGAACTGGCCGCGGTCGCCGCCGCGGCCGGCATCCCGCTGCTGGTCGCCCACGGCGACGGTGACGACGCCTGGTCGCCGGGTGTCCAGGCCGACATGGCGGCCCGCCTGGGGGCCCGCTACGAGGTCATTCCCGCCGCCCAGCACTCGCCGACCTGGCAGAACCCGGCCGGCACGGCCACGGTGCTCGAAAGCTTCTGGCGCGCCGCGGCGGCCCGCACCGCCGCCTGATCGCCCGGGTCGCTGTCCCAACACACTCCCTCGGTCCCGCGACCGGCCGTCACACTGCGCGAGCGCATGGCACCCTGGAACGGATGACCACGACGGTGACCGACGGAACGTGGGCGGCCGGCGGTCCCGCCGCCGGCCGCCGGGTCGTCGCCGTCGTCGGGCCGACCGCCGCCGGGAAGACCGCGCTCGGCGTCGAGCTCGCCCTTCGCCTCGGCGGCGAGGTCGTCAACGTCGACTCGATGCAGCTCTACCGGGGCATGGACATCGGCACCGCCAAGGCGACCGCGGCTGAGCGACGGGGCGTCCCCCACCACCTGCTCGACGTCTGGGACGTCACCCACACCGCTGACGTCGCCGGATATCAGGCGATGGGGCGCGCGGTCATCGACCGCCTGCTGGCCGAGCGTCGAACGCCGGTGCTGGTCGGCGGGTCCGGCCTGTACGTGCGGGCCCTGCTCGACGACCTGTCGTTCCCGGGCACCGACCCGGTGATCCGGGCCCGGCTGGAAGCCGAACTGGCCGAGGCCGGACCGGCCGCGCTGCACGCCCGGCTGGCCGAGCAGGTCCCGGGCGCCGCGGCGGCGATCCTGCCCAGCAACGGACGGCGGATCGTCCGGGCTCTCGAAGTCGTCGCACTGACCGGGTCGTTCACCGCGACGATGCCC
Organism: Frankia alni; assembly: GCA_026225295.1. Taxonomy (GTDB): domain Bacteria; phylum Actinomycetota; class Actinomycetes; order Frankiales; family Frankiaceae; genus JAMFSN01. The sequence continues at coordinate 2,380 of JAMFSN010000353.1, read as the reverse complement.
GATCACGTCTCCTCCCGCTACGACGTGGCCATGATCGGCCTGGATCCGCCGGACCTCGACGCCCGGATCGAGGCCCGGGTCGACCGGATGTGGGCCGACGGGTTCGTCGAGGAGGTCGTCGGGCTCGTCGACGTCGGTTTGCGGGACGGCCGGACCGCGTCCCGGGCACTGGGCTATGCCCAGGTTCTCGACGCGTTGTCCGGCGTGTTGGCCGGGATGACCGTGGCCCGCTCCGACACAATGACCGCGACCCGGCGCTTCGCGCGTCGGCAGCGGTCGTGGTTTCGACGCGACGGGCGGGTCACCTGGCTGGACCAGCCGGACGCGGACCGGGCCCTGAGCGTCGTCGCGCCGCCCTGACCGCGCCGCACCCGCACCGCACCCTGACCGCGCTCCGATCAAACTGTCGCTCTGAGTAGTCGAACCTGACCGACCCTCGCCCGTGCCCCTGGAGAACCTCCGTGTCCATGCCCGATCCCGATCTCGCGCCGGCGTTGCGCGCCGCGCTCGAGGACGGATCGCTGACGCTGCACTACCAGCCCGAGGTCGATCTGCGGACGGGCGCCCTGACCGGGATGGAGGGGCTGCTGCGGTGGCAGCACCCCGAGCTGGGGCTGTTGCGTCCGGCCCATTTCATGGCGGTCGCCGAGGCGGTCGGCCTGGTGCGGGCGCTCGGTCGGTGGGTGCTGCGGGCCGGGGTCGCGGAGCTGCGCGCGTGGTCTGAGGCCCGACCGTCGGCGAGCCTGCCGAAGATGTGGCTCAACATCGCCGCCGTGCAACTGGCCCACCCGGGCTTCGAGGTGGAGATCGAACGCCTGGTCCGGGGGCGGGCCCTGCCCCGCGGCGGGCTCGGCCTGGAGTTCACCGAGGAGACCCTGGGCGCCGCCGGTCCCGGGATCCCGCTGGTCCTGCGCCGGCTACGGGCGCTCGGAACGTCGCTCGGCATCGACGACTTCGGCACCTGGTATGCGGCCCTGAGCACCCTCGACAACCTGCCGATCGACGTGGTGAAGCTGGACGGTCGGTTCCTGCGCTCGATGCTGCGGGACCTGGAAGGTGAGGCGGTCATCGCCTCGATCGTGTCGCTGGCCCACAAACGCGGCCTGATCGTCACCGCGGAAGGGGTCGAGACCGTCGAAGCCGCGTCCCGGCTGGCCGGACTGGGCTGCGACCGGGCCGCCGGCCACCTGTTCTGCGCGCCGCTGCCCCGCGATCAGGCCCGCGAGATCGTGCTCGGCCGACGGCCCGGACCCTGGATGCGCCCGGCGTCGACCCGCGGTCGGCGCCCGGGGCCGGCCGACGCCGGAGCGGCGGGCCGGACCCGTCCCGCGGGAGCGGGTTCCCGGTAACCGACCGTACGATGCGGTGGTGGGTTCTACCGGAGGACACGGGGGCGCGGGCCGGCGTTTCGTCAAGGGCCACGGCACCGGCAACGACTTCGTTCTGCTGCCCGACCCGGACGGCGATCTCGACCTGACCCCGGAGCTGGTCCGCGCCCTGTGCGACCGGCGACGGGGGATCGGCGGCGACGGGATGCTGCGGGTGGTGCTCGCGTCGGCGGCCGGCCCGGGCGCCGACGCGGCGGTCGGCGCCGACCGCCCCCCGGCCCGCTGGTTCATGGACTACCGTAACGCCGACGGCTCGATCGCGGAGATGTGCGGCAACGGGATCCGGGTCTTCGGCCGCTACCTGGTCGATGCCGGTTACGCCCAGCCGGGTCCGCAGTCCATCGCGACCCGGGCCGGCGTGAAAACGGTCGAGGTGCCGGCCAGCGGTGATGTCACGGTCGACATGGGCCCCCCGCAGATCGCCGACGGTCCCGGCACTCCCGTTACGCTGGGTGGTCGCCGCTGGGCCGCGCTGGCTGTCTCGATGGGGAATCCGCATGCGGTCTGCTTCCTGGCCGACGGACACCCGGCCGACGGGCGGTCTGGCCCCGGTGCGGGGGACCCGGGTGAGCTGGCGGCGCTGGACCTGACGCGCGAACCGTCATTCGATGCGGACCGCTTCCCGACGGGCGTGAACGTCGAGTTCGTCGCGGGTCCGGGCCGCGTCGCGGGTCCGGTCGGCGGCGGGGGTCCGGTTGGTGCCGGGGGTTCGGACAGCGTGGTCACCATGCGCGTCCATGAACGGGGCGTCGGGGAAACCGCGTCCTGCGGCACCGGCGCCTGTGCGGTCGCGGTGGCCCACGCGGTGCGGTCCGGGGCCAAGCCGGTGGACGGCCACCCGGTCGAGGTGGACGTCGCCCTGCCCGGCGGCCGGCTCCACGTCACCTGGACGCCTACGACGGTCCTGCTGCGCGGCCCGGCGGTGCTGGTCGCCGACGGGATCCTGCGCGGCGGCTGGGCCGGTTCCTGACGGGCCCGCCGAACCGACCCCG
>JAMFSN010000352.1 GCA_026225295.1 Frankia alni | reverse complement strand
TCTTTCCGAATCCACGAAGACAGTCTGAATCGGCGGACGCGTTCAGCGAACGCGCCCAACTTGAGCGTCGACAGCTGTACGTAGCCATCACCCGGGCGCGCGACACCGGGTGGGCCGGCCTTCGCCGGCCCGCCGAACCCAGCGGCGTACCCACATCGCGCCCGTAACGATCAAGGACGGATCGTTACCAAGGTCGACGTTCCGCCGGATCAACCGGGTGATCAAACGCTTGTTCAAGATCACTCAGGGGCGGAGGATGAGAGATTCGAACTCTCGAGGGGTTGCCCCCAACACGCTTTCCAAGCGTGCGCCCTAGGCCACTAGGCGAATCCTCCGTCCACGAGCCTAGCGGACGGAGGCCGGGTCCGGCCGTGGGGCTGACGCCGACGGGCCGCGTGGATGCGGGTCGGCGCCGTGGATAGACTGCCCAGCAGACCCCTCGTGCGGCGCTACCCTCGTGAACTCCCCCAGGGCCGGAAGGCAGCAAGGGTAAGCGAGCTCTGGTGGGTGTGCGGGGGGTCCTGCTATTGGGGACGACGCGACGCCGGGTCGGCGAAGGGCGGTCGGAGATGACCACGAGCAGCCGGGCAGCGAAGGACCGTCAATGAGTACCGCCCTCTACAACCGGTACCGCCCGGCCACGTTCGGCCAGGTCGTCGGCCAGGATCACGTCACGTCGGCCCTCGCCCAGGCCCTGCGCAGCGGGCGACTCCATCACGCGTACCTGTTCAGCGGCCCGCGCGGCTGCGGGAAGACCTCCAGCGCGCGGATCCTGGCCGCGTCACTCAACTGCGTCAACGGCCCGACCCCGGAGCCGTGCGGGGTGTGCGACCAGTGCGTCGCCATCCGCACCGGTTCCTCGATGGACGTCATCGAGATCGACGCGGCCTCCCACGGACTGGTCGACGATGCCCGGGATCTGCGGGAACGCGCCTTTTTCGCGCCCGCTTCGGCCCGGTTCAAGGTCTATGTGGTGGACGAGGCCCACATGGTCACCGCGGCGGCGTTCAACGCGCTGCTGAAGGTCGTGGAGGAGCCCCCGCCGTTCCTCAAGTTCGTCTTCGCGACCACCGAGCCGGACAAGGTGCTGCCGACCATCCGGTCGCGGACCCACCACTACGCCTTCCGCCTGGTGCCGCCGGCCGTCCTGCGCGACCACCTGGCGAGGGTCAGCGAGGCCGAAGGGGTCACGGTCGACCCGGAGGTGCTGCCGCTGGTGGTGCGGGCCGGCGCCGGGTCGGTCCGGGACGCGATGTCGGTGCTCGATCAGCTGTTGGCCGGGGCCGGGCCGGAGGGCCTGCGCTACGACCGGGCCGTCGCACTGCTCGGCGTCACCGACACGGTGCTGCTTGACGAGGTCGCCGACGCGCTCGGCGCGCGGGACGGGGCGGCGCTGTTCACCGTCGTGGACAAGGTGGTCTCTTCCGGCCACGACCCCCGCCGGTTCGCCACCGACCTGCTCGAGCGGCTGCGCGACCTGATCCTGTTCAACGCGGTGCCGGACGCACCCGAACGCGGACTCCTCGAGCACTATTCGTCGGACCAGACCGACCGGCTGCGGGCCCAGGCGACCGCGCTCGGGGCCGCCGAGCTGTCCCGCGCCGCCGACGTCGTCCACGCCGGCCTCGTCGAGATGCGCGGGACGACCAGTCCCCGCCTGCTGCTGGAACTGGTGCTGGCCCGGGCGTTGCTGCCGACCGCGGCGACCGACCCGGCCGCGCTGCTCGTCCGCCTCGAGCGTCTGGAGCGTCGGGCCCAGGCCACGCCGGACCCGTCTCCCCGGCCGATCCCGGCGGTCACGGCACCGGGCCGGTCCGAGCCGCCGGACGGCACGACCGCGCTCCGCCCCGCCGTGGACCCGACCCGAACCCCGGCCCCGGCGCCGGCCCCGGCGCCGGAACCGTCGACCCGACCGGCTCCAACCCGCCCCGAGCGACCCGCTTCCGCACGCCCGACCGATCAGCCCGTCGCCCCGGCCGCGTCGTTCGGACCACCGGCGGCGGTCGTCCCTGAGGTCCCGGAACCAGCCGCCCCCGCCGCCGGCGGGCTCACCGTGGACGCCGAAGGGCTGCGGATGCGCTGGGACGAGGTCCTGCGCGAGGTGGGTGACCGCAGCAAGCGGGCCCTGGCGATGCTGCGGGAGCACGCCGCGGTGTCCGACGTCCGGGGCGACGAGGTGATCCTCGCATTCGGCTCGCCGGCCATCGCCGGGATGTTCGCCGGCGGTCAGACCGGCGTCCTGGTGGACGCCCTGATCTCCATCTTCGGCGGAAACTGGCGGATCACCGTCACCCAGACCGGTCCCGGGGGCGGCGGCGCCCGCCGGTCGTCGGGCGCCGGCCCGAGCGGCCCGGCGGCCCCGGACGGGCCGCCGCCGCGGGCCGCGGGATCGGGCGCGGCGACGTGGGGCGGCCCGGAACCCGGCCGACCGGCGCCCGGAACGCCCGCTCCCGGAACGCCTGCTCCCGGCCTCCCAGCGCCCGGCTCCCCCGGCCCGGATGTCCCCGAGGCTCCCGGTGATCCGGTCCGGAGTACGCCCGCTCCCAGCCGCGCGGCGACGCGAGCGCCGGCGCCAACCGGTCCGGCCGGCAACGACGGGGCCCGGCCCGCCGCCGCCCCGAGCGAGACCCGCGGCGCCCGCCCGGCCCCGGCGCCGGCCGCCGGTCGGGCCCCGGTTCCCGCCCCGGCGGTATCACCCGCACGGTCCGGCACGGCGCCGGCCGACGCGGCCACGGAGCCGGGCGCCCGCCGGACCGGCGGTCCGTCCGGGACCACCTTGCGCGCGGTCCCCGACGACGGGCCGCCCCCCTACGACGAGCCGTCGCGCGACGACGACGACGCGCCGTACGACCCGAACCGGCCCTCCGGGGGGGAGGAAGCGGCACTCGCGCTCCTGCGCAGCGATCTGGGCGTAACGGTGATCGAAGATCGCTGACCGCCGCCCGGCGACCCAGCGACGCACGGCATAGGCTCGCCGCATGTCGACACCGGTTTCGCCCGGCGGCCAGCCGAACATGGCGGCGCTCTTGCAGCAGGCTCAGAAGATGCAGGCCGACCTGATGACGGCGCAGCAGGAGCTGTCCGACGCCCGGTTGGAAGGAACGGCCGGCGGCGGTCTCGTGACCGCGACCGTGACCGGCGCCGGCGAACTCGTCGGGCTGGTCATCGCGCCGGCCGCGGTCGACCCCGAGGACACCGAGACGCTCGCCGATCTGGTGCTCGCCGCGGTGCGGGACGCGAACGGGCGGGCCCAGCGGCAGACCGCCGAACGACTCGGACCGCTGGCCGGAGGCGCCGGGGGCCTCGGCGGCGCGCTCGGCCTGCCCGGCCTGGGCTGACCGGGAAGGCGTTCGACCAGCATGTACGAAGGTGTCGTTCAAGATCTCATCGATGAACTGGGGCTCCTGCCCGGAATCGGGCCGAAGAGCGCCCAGCGCATCGCCTTCCACATCCTCGCGGCCGACCCGGCCGACGTCCGGCGGCTCGCCCACGTCCTGATCGAGGTCAAGGACAAGGTGCGGTTCTGCCGGATCTGCTTCAACGTGGCTCAGGAGGAGACCTGCCGGGTCTGCGCGGACCCGCGTCGCGACCAGGCGTTGATCTGCGTGGTCGAGGAGCCCAAGGACGTGGTGGCAATCGAGCGGACCCGTGAGTTCCGGGGGCGGTACCACGTACTCGGCGGCGCGATCAACCCGATCGGCGGCGTCGGGCCGGACAATCTGCGGATCCGGGAACTCGTGGCCCGACTGGCCGACGGCACGGTGACGGAACTGATCCTGGCCACCGACCCGAACACCGAAGGCGAGGTCACGGCGTCCTACCTGGCCCGCCAGATCGGTCCGATGGGCCTGCGGATCACCCGGCTGGCCAGTGGGCTGCCGATGGGCGGCGATCTCGAGTGGGCCGACGAGGTGACCCTCGGACGAGCCTTCTCGGGCCGACGGGTCGTCGAAGCCTGATGATCATTTCTTCACACGTCGGAGCGGGCGCGCTGGTCGGAACGGTCGTGCGGCAGCCGGTCCCGGCCTTCCTGCTCGGGTTCGCCTCCCACCTGGCCATGGACGCGATGCCGCACTGGGGGTTGGCCGCCGGCGGCGACT